>JAIOXK010000154.1 GCA_021741645.1 Candidatus Nanopelagicales bacterium | reverse complement strand
GTGCGGTGCTCGTCCTGCTCGTCATGGCGGGCGCACTGATTCTCGCCGCACCAACGGCCTGGCTGCTCAGCCGCACCGACGTACCCCTGCGTGGGCTGTTCTTCGTCCTGATGGCCCTTCCTCTTGCGGTGCCGTCGTATGTCGCCGCGTATGCCTGGGTCGCACTCATCCCGTCCCTGACCGGCATCGTGCCGGCGGCCATCGTCATGTCGCTGTGCACCTTCCCCTACGTTGCCCTGCCCCTCAGTGCATTGCTGCGACGCATGGATGGCGGCCAGGAGGAGGCGGCGCGGAGCCTCGGGCTCACGCCGGCGGCGGTCCTGCGTCGCGTCGTCGCCCCGAACGCGTGGCCGGCGGCGGCAGCAGGCCTGCTTCTGGTCGCGCTCTACACGCTGGCGGAGTTCGGCACGGTCTCGATCTTCCGAGTCGATGCCTTCACCCGCGTCATCTTCGCCTCATACCGGGCCTCGTTCGATCGAACGGCCGCGGCGGTGCTGGCCCTCCTGCTGGTGGTGCTGGCGCTGGCGCTCGTGGTTGCGGAAGCGCGCGCTCGGGGCAGGGCGGCTCGGTGGCGAGTGGGCTCCGGTTCGGGTCGACCGGCTCCCGTTCTCGCGCTCACGCCGCGTGCGCGTGGACTCGCCCTTGCGTGGTTGATCGGCGTGGCGGTGCTGTCGCTGGCCGTGCCCATCGGATCGATCCTGCACCAGTTGCTGAGCAGTCAGCGCCGGGAGTTCGATGCCGCTGACTTCCTCGGCGCGCTCGCCGGTTCGGTGTCGTCCTCCAGTCTGGGTGCGGCGATGGCCCTCGTCCTCGCGATTCCGGTCGGAGTCCTCGCCGCGCGCTACACGGCTCGCTGGGTGCGCATTCTGGAGGGCGGCGCGTTCATCGGCCACGGACTGCCGGGTGTCGTCATCGGCCTCGCTCTTGTCTTCCTGACCCTCGTGCTGCTCCCTGCGGCGTACCAGACCCTCGCGGCTCTTGCCTTCGCCTATGCGGTGCTGTTCGCGCCGAAGGCCATCGGTGCGACAAGGACCTCGGTGGCATCGGTGCCTCCCGGTATGGAGTCGGTCGCCCGCTCGCTGGGGCGAGGGCCGATCTCGGCATGGTGGACGACCACGGGGCGACTCGCCTGGCCGGGGGTCGCTGCCGGAGCGCTCCTCGTGCTGCTGACGGCGATGAAGGAGCTGCCGGCCACCCTCATGCTGCGCCCGACCGGCTTCGACACTCTGGCCACGCGGCTGTGGTCGCGCACGGAGGTGGAGGCCTTCGGCGCGGCGGCTCCCTATGCGCTCGCGCTGATCGTGGTGGCGGCTGTCCCCGCGTGGCTGCTGAGCAGGTGGCTCGGCCATCACGTGTCCACCACTGAAACCGCCGACGAGGTCGAGTGGCAGAGTTCCCCCGTGTCAGTGGAGCAGCCATGACGGCGTCAGCGCTTGCCGTCAGCGATCTCGTCGTCGGCTACGGCGGGCCCCCCGTGGTTCGCCAGGCGACGTGCGCGGCTGCGGCCGGCACGATGCTCGCTGTTGTCGGCGCCAGCGGCTCGGGAAAGACGACCTTGCTGCGCGCCATCGCCGGGTTCATCCCCGTGACGTCAGGCACGATCCTCATCGGCGACCGCATGGTCGACGGCCGAGGCGTGGTGACTCCGCCCGAGCGGCGCAACGTCGGGATCGTCACGCAGGACGGTTCCCTGTTTCCGCATCTGACAGTGGCGCGCAATGTGGGGTTCGGTCTGCCTCGTCGAACGCTGCCTGATGGCACGCCGACATCGGATCGAGTGGACGAACTGCTGCATCTGGTGGGGCTGTCCGGTCTGGGCGATCGCTCACCCCATGAGTTGTCGGGCGGCCAGCAGCAGCGCGTGGCGCTGGCGCGGGCTCTTGCTCCGCGCCCGGATGTCGTCCTGCTGGATGAGCCCTTCAGCGCCTTGGATGCTGGGCTGCGCATCGAACTCGGTACCGAGGTGCGCGATCTCCTTCGATCGGCTGGCACGACCACCGTGCTCGTCACCCATGACCAGGACGAGGCACTCTCGCTGGCCGATTCGGTGGCCGTCATGATCGACGGTCAGATCGCTCAGCAGGGCGCCCCCGAGGAGGTCTATGCCCGGCCCTCCTCCCTTGAGGTCGCCGACTTCCTCGGTGAGGTCGTCGTGCTGCCGGTGCTCTCGCTCGCCGGAGGTGTCGCGACCACCGTGCTCGGGGACATTGCCCTCGATCCGACTGAGGTGTCGTCGGGGGCTGCGCACCGCGTTGCCCTGCGCCCTGAGCAGCTGGTGGTGATGCCGGCTCCCCACGGCGACCCCGGGGCGGGAATTGTCGAGGCCGTCGTCTACCACGGCCACGACAGCATGATCGAGGTCCGACTGCTGGACGGGGCCATGGTTCGGGCCCTGTCGTTGGGCAGCTCCGAGGTTGCTCTGGGCGATGCGGTTGTGGTGGCCGTCACTGGCGCGGGGCAACGCGTCTGACTCTGGCAACGACGCGGGCTATATCGACAGCAGTTCAAGGGAAACACCACCGAAACCGTCGCGAAACCACAAATCGGTAACGATTTGCCCCATGGGCTCGGTCGAGACTCGACGTGACCAGTGGTATCGGTAGCCTTCCCTTCTCGGGGGTAGGCGTGTGAAGGGAAGTCATGACGGATTCGGTCGCGATCAGGGCCCGAGGGCTCACGCGCCACTTCGGCGACGTGGTGGCGGTCGATGGAGTCGACCTCGATGTCGTGGACGGCGAGTTCCTCACCCTGCTGGGGCCATCCGGCTCCGGCAAGACGACCGTCCTGCGCATGATCGCCGGGTTCGAGCGCCCGGACTCCGGCACCATTGAGCTCGCCGGGGTTGATGTCACCCAGACGCCGCCGTATGCGCGGGACGTCAACACCGTCTTCCAGGACTACGCGCTCTTCCCGCACATGAGCGTGCTTGCCAATGTCGAGTACGGCCTGCGAGTCAAGAAGGTGGCCAAGGCGGAGCGCGCCGAGCGAGCGCGCGAGGCGCTGGCGTCGGTGCGCCTGGACGGCTACGAGGACCGGGCCCCGTCGCAGCTGTCCGGTGGTCAGCGGCAGCGCGTGGCTCTGGCTCGCGCCCTCGTCAACCGCCCCCGGGTGCTGCTGCTCGACGAGCCACTGGGCGCTCTCGATCTCAAGCTGCGTGAGCGGATGCAGGTCGAGCTCAAGGAGATCCAACGGCAGGTCGGCATCACCTTCGTCTTCGTCACCCATGACCAGGACGAGGCCTTGACGATGTCCGATCGCATCGCCGTCTTCAATGAAGGACGCATCGCGCAGCTCGGCACGCCGACAGAGGTCTACGAGCACCCCGCCACGTCGTTCGTCGCAGGATTCGTCGGCACCTCGAATCTGCTCGACACAGCGGCGGGGATGGAGGTGCTCGGCCGCCCGGGCACGTGGTCCGTGCGACCGGAGAAGATCCGGGTGCATCCGGCCAAGGACACCGTGCCTGCGGACCACCACTGCCTGACCGGAACGGTGCGCGAGGTGATCTACGTCGGCATGTCCACGCGGTTCGTCGTCGATCTGCCCACGGGCGGATCCCTGATGGCGGTTCAGCAGAACTCCGAGGGTTCGGCCGACCTCAGCCACATGCGCGGTCAGTCGGTGTCCCTGTCGTGGGACCCACGGCACGAGTACGAAGTCGCGAACTGACGTGCGACTCACCTGAGACTGCTTCACCTCGTCACGAGCAACCGCTCGGGGCGCCCTAGAAGAACAGGAGGAAGCGGATGCACCACTCGCGTCTGCTCAAGATGGCGGTCGCCACATCGGCGGCTGCCCTGCTGCTCGCCGCATGCGGCGGCAGCTCTGATGACGCCGGCACCGACGCCGGCGCTGCACCGGGCGGCGACGCCTACGCCGGTCCCGTAGGCGATGGCGAGGGTGCGCTCAGTGTCCTCGCATGGCCCGGCTACGCCGAGGATGGCTCCACGGATCCGGCCGTCGACTGGGTCACCCCATTCGAAGAGGCAACCGGCTGTGCGGTCGACGTCAAGGTGTTCGGCACCTCCGACGAGGCCGTCAAGCTCATGCAGGGTGGCGGCTATGACGTCATCTCGGCATCCGGTGACGCCTCGCTGCGACTGATCTACGGCGAGAACGTCCAGCCGGTCAACATGGATCTCGTGCCGAACTACGCGGACATCTTCCCGGATCTGAAGGACCGCTCGCACAACACTGTCGCCGGTGCGTCCTACGGCGTGCCTCACGGTCGCGGTGCGAACCTGCTGATCTGGGACAAGGAGAAGGTCGGCGAGTCAGTCGACTCCTGGTCGATCATGTTCGAGCCCGACTCCCCGGCCGCCGGTGGAGTGGGCCCGTACGACTCCCCCATCTACATCGCCGACGCGGCCGTGTACCTCATGGCCACGCAGCCTGATCTGGGCATCACCGATCCGTACTCCCTCGACCAGACGCAGTTCGATGCGGCCATCGCGCTGCTGCAGCAGCAGAAGCCGCTGGTGGGCGAGTACTGGAACGACTACCTCAAGCAGATCGATGCCGTGAACGCTGGCACGATGACCGGCGCCACCTCATGGCAGGTCATCGTCAACGGGTTCGATCCCGACGTGGTCGGCTCCACGAAGGCCAAGGAAGGTGCGACCGGCTGGTCCGACACCTGGATGATCGCCAAGGACACGGCGAACATCAACTGCGCCTACAAGTGGCTTGACTGGATGGCCTCCCCGGAGACCAACGCCCAGGCGGCCGAGTGGTTCGGTGAGGCACCTGCCAACGCCAAGGCGTGCGATCTGACGGCTGATCCGGCGCATTGCGAGACGTACCACGCAGGCGACACCGCCTACTGGGAGGACGTCTACTACTGGAACACCCCGACCGAGGACTGCCTCGATGGGCGCACGGACACCACGTGCGTGCCCTACTCGGAGTGGTCGAAGGCGTGGTCGGAGCTCCGCTCGTAATAGGCGCGTGCTCCGCTCGTAATAGGCGCGTGCTCCGCTCGTAGTAAGTGCGTGCTCCGCTCGTAAGTAACTGAAGGTGGCGAGGGAATCCATGGCAACAGCAGCGGTCGCTCCTCCGAAGGGAGGATTCGGCTACCGGCATCCGCGAGCACGTCTCGCGGCACTGCTCGGTGGGCCGATGATCTGGCTGGT
>JAIOXK010000153.1 GCA_021741645.1 Candidatus Nanopelagicales bacterium | reverse complement strand
GCCGCCAGCGCCGCCGCCTCTGCCGAGCCCGCTGCCTCGGCAGCAGCCACGACCGAGGCGAGTGCGGCAGCTGCCGGCCAGCCCGACGTCAACGGTGACGGCACGGTGGTCATCGGCGTCATGAGCCCCGGCGACACCAAGGACAACGGCTACTACCAGAGCTTCGTCCAAGGGGCCAACGACTTCGCCGGCGCGCAGGGCTGGAAGGTGGTCACCGTCGACAAGATCAACCCGTCCGACTCCGTGAACCAGGCCCTGAACCTGTGCAAGCAGAACGTCGACCTCGTCGCCATCGGAGCCAGCGAGCTCAAGGACGCCATCAGTGCGGCCACAGATCCGGCTTGCGCTGGCGTGCAGTGGTACATCAACGGCGGCGCTGGCGTGGAGCAGACGCCCTACTTCACGCAGTCGCAGGATGCGGTGAACCCGACCCTGTTCACCAGCGGCTACGCAGCCGGCCTGGCGATGAAGGAGAAGGGCGCGACCAAGGCCGGATTCATCACCGGCCCCGAGCTCGACTTCTCCAAGCAGGCGGCAGCGGCGTTCGCGGCCGGCATCGAGAACGTCATCCCGGATGCCGAGGTTGTCAACACCTACACCGGTGACTTCAACGACTCGGCGAAGGCCAAGGAGGCAGCGCAGGCGATGATCGACCAGGGCGTCGGACTCATATACCCGTACCTCGGTGGTGCGACCGATGCGGTGGCGCAGCTCGCCAACGAGAGCGGTGTGCTGACCGTGACCCCCGGCACCGACCGCTGTGAGGACACGACGACGCCGTTCAGCATCTCGTCGATCTTCGACCCGGGCGTGTACTTCGCCGCGCCCCTCGGGGACTTCGCCAAGGGCGCACTGCCGATGGGCGAGGCGCGGGTGTGGAAGCTCGGAGTGGACCCGGTCCCGACGGTCAAGGTGTGCGGCGATCTGTCCACCCTGCAGCCGCAGGTGGACGAGCTCATGGCGAGCATCGGTGACGGCACGCTCGACGTCGACGCTCTGGTCGACGGCGCCGCCGCCAGCTGACCACAACGCAGTAACGAAACGGACGGCAATGCAGATGTCGACCCCCAAGGCCGGGGCTCCAGCGCACAACGCTGGAGCCCCGGCAGCGGTGGAGCTGCGGGGTATCACGAAGCGCTACGGATCGATCGTCGTGTGCGACGACGTGAGGCTGACGGTGCACCGTGGGGAGATTCACGGTCTGCTCGGCCAGAACGGGGCCGGCAAGAGCACACTGGTGAAGATCCTGATCGGCCTGGCGCAGCGAGATGCCGGCGAGATCCTGCTCGAAGGCAGGACCGTCGACATCTCCGACCCGCTCGCGGCGGCCGACCTCGGTATCGCCATGGTGCATCAGCACTTCAGCCTTGTCGAGGAGCTCACGGTCTGGGAGAACGTGACCCTCGGCGAGGCGGGCCGGCCCGACGCACGTCGCACCCGTGACCTAGTGCGCGACATCGGCCTGCGCTACGGCCTCGATGTCGACCCTGATGCCCGGGTGGAGGACCTCTCGACCGGTGAGCGGCAGCGTGTCGAGATCATCAAGTGCCTGAGGCGGGACCCGAGCCTGCTGATCCTCGACGAGCCCACGTCGGTCCTCACCCTGGCGGAGTCACGCGAGCTGTTCACCGTGCTGCGGCACGTGGCCCAGGGCGAGGGCAAGACCGTCATTCTCATCAGCCACAAGCTCGACGAGATCCTGTCGGCGACCGACCATGTGACGATCATGCGTTCCGGCCGTATTGTTGCCCAGCGGGCCACCGCGGCCACCGATGAGCGGGAACTGGCCCGCGAGATGGTCGGCCGTGAACTCTCGAAGTGGGTCGCCGCCTCGGCCCTGGGCGACTCGGATGCCCTGATCGACCCGTCGCTGTCCACCGACCCGGCGATGCTGAGCCCCGTGGAGCCGATCCACGAGGACGAGTTCCCGGTCCGGCTGCGCATCCATGAGGCCCGCGTCAGCAGGGACGGACGCCCGCTGCTGCAAGGACTCTCGCTGGACCTGCGTGCCGGGGAGATCCTTGGGCTGGCAGGTGTCGAGGGAAACGGACAGCAGGTACTCGGGGACCTGCTGTCGAGCCTGGTCGAACTGGACTCCGGCACCGTGGAGATGGACGGCGTCGCCTTGGCGACGGGCCGGCCTGGTGTCATGCACATGGCCGGCATCGGCGTGATCCCCGAGGATCGGCATGCCTCCGGCTGCGTTCTGGACATGTCCGTCGCCGAGAACCTCGTCATGTCGACGGTGGAGTCGGTTGCGCGCCGCGGCTTCGTCAGCCGCAAGGCTATCCGGGCCAACGCCGAGCGACTCATCGAGCAGTTCGAGATCGCCACTCCTTCCCCGGACACCCCGATGCGGCAGTTGTCGGGGGGCAACCAGCAGAAGGTCGTGCTGGCCCGTGAGCTGTCGTTGAATCCGAGGGTGCTCGTTGCCGCGTATCCGACCCGAGGCCTGGACGTCGGGGCGATCGAGTACATGACGGAGCGGCTCCACGACGCGGCGGCGAGTGGCATTGCGGTCCTTCTCATCTCCACCGAGCTCGAGGAGATCCTCACCTTGTCGCACCACATCGCCGTGATCCACCGTGGCTCGATCGTCGGGCAGATGCGCCGCGTCGACGTCGATGCCGAGCGGCTCGGGCTGATGATGGGGGGGCAGGTCGTATGACCATCAGCTCTCCCCCAGCCCCGCCCTCGAGCAAGAGCAGAACCCCTGAGCCCGCCATGCCGGCTCGGTGGGTGGGCGTGATGTCGACCATCGGCCTCTACGCGCTCTCCATCGCCGTCGCTCTCGGACTGGCCGGCGTGCTCGTCTCCTTGACGGGTGCATCGCCGCTGGACGCCGTGCAGGCCATCTTCCAGGGCAGCCTCAGCGATGCGTCCGCCTTGGGACTGACCCTGGACAAGGCGGCGCCGCTGCTCATCGTCGCTGTCGGAACGTGCGTGGCGACGAGCGCGGGCCTGTTCAGCATCGGCCAGGAGGGCCAGGTCGTCATCGGCGCCACCGTTGGAGCGACGGTGGCGATCTACCTGCACGGACCAGGCCCGCTCGTGCTCATCGTCACTCTCTTCGGTGCTGCGCTCGGTGGCGCGGCCTGGGCCGCCGTGGCTGCGCTGCTGTTCTACTGGCGCGGTGTGCCGGTGGTCATCAGCACCCTGCTGCTGATCTACATCGCCTACCAGGTCGTCTTCTACGCGGTCACCCAGCCGTGGTTCCTGATGGAGACCGGTCGGAACGTCGCGGCTCCGCAGTCTGACCAGATCCGTCCCGATGCATGGCTGCCACGCATCGGCGAGTACCCGGGCCTGAACTTCTCACTGATGGTCGTGATCGCCGTGGTGCTCGCCATCGGCACGAAGGTGGTGCTTGACCGCACGACGTGGGGCTTCCGGCTGCGAATGCTCGGTCTCAACCGCAACGCCGCTCGGCGTGCCGGAGTCAGCGCCGTGCTCCTCGGCAGCGGTGCACTGATGATCTCGGGTGCTTTCGCCGGGCTCGCCGGGGGTGCTCTGCTCACTGGCGGCAACCACCGTCTGCAGCCCGGAATCTCGGAGAACGTGGGATGGGACGGACTCCTTGTCGCCCTGGTCGCCCGCAACAATCCGGTGGTTGCCATCCCGGTCGCGTTCTTCTTCGGCGTCCTGAGGGCGGGTGGAGGCTTCCTCGCCTCGACGGGCGTCCCGAGGTACATCGTCGACGTCGTCACCGCGATCCTCGTTCTCGCGGTCGTGTTCCCGCCGGCCTACCAGTACCTGCGTCGAGAGGCCCGGGCCCGTCGCCTGGCCCGCTCGCTCGCCAAGGCAGGAGGTTCCGCATGATCGAGTCGCTCGCACTGATCCTTGCCAGTTCGCTGCGCCTGGCGACCCCTCTCATGTTCGCCGGGCTCGGCGAGTACATGGCGGAGAAGGCCGGGATGATCAACATCTCCATCGAGGGCATGATGCTGGCGGGGGCGTTCTCAGCCATCCTCGGCGCGACCGTGACCGGATCCCCGGTGCTCGGCTTGGTGTTCGGCATTCTCGCGGGCGTCATGATCGCCTTCGTCCATGCCACCTTCAGCTATCGGCTCACGGTCAACACCTATGTCGTGGGCCTCACGCTGAACCTGCTCGTCCTGGGCCTGACGAGCTTCCTGCTGGACACCCTCGACCTGGCGGACTCGCAGTTGTCGAAATTCGAGATCCCGTTCCTGTCGGACCTGCCGCTGGTCGGCCAGGCGGTGTTCAATCAGCGCTGGCCTGCATACCTGCTGTGGATCCTCATCCCCACGGTCTGGTTCGTCATGTACCGAACGCGCTGGGGCCTGGACATGCGCGCCATCGGGGAGAACCCCGCCGCGGTGGACGCGACGGGCATCAACGTGCTCAAGCGGCAGCGACAGGGCCTGCTGCTTGCCGGAGCCTTCTCCGGACTGGGCGGGGCGTACCTATCCGTCGCCGAGGTGGGCCTGTTCAACCAGAACATGACGGCCGCTCGCGGCTACGTCGTGATCGCTGCGGTGATCTTCGGGGGCTGGACCATCAAGGGCACCATCGCCGGCTGCCTGCTCTTTGGAGCGGCGGACGCCATGCGCCTGGCCCTGCCAGCTCTCGGCTTCACTCTCAATGCGCAGCTGCTCATCGCGTCGCCCTACATCCTCGCCCTCGTCGCACTGGTCGTGTTCGCTCGCCGAAGCAGAGCGCCGGCAGCGTACGGCAGGCCTTTCGTGCGCGGGCTGACATGAGTCAGACTCATGAACGAGACTGAGACCGCCGAGGCCATCAAGGCGTATCTGGACGCGCTGAACGCGCACGACCCCGACGCGATCGCGGCATGCGTGACCGAGGACTTCCACAACGAGCACACGTCCGCCCTCGGCAGCAGCGTCCACGGTCGTGCCGCCTACCGCGAGCGGCTGGTGGGCTTCCTCGCTGCGTTCACTGACCTCAACTACGAGGTCGAAGACCTGCTGCTGGACGGAGTCCGGGCTGTGGTCGCCTACCGCATGACCTTCTGCGTCACCGGCAGTGACGGTGCGCTGCGCCCGGTGGCCATCCGAGGGGTGTTCCGGTTCGCCGTGCGCGACGGTCTGGTCGCTCACCGGGTCGACTACTGGGACGGACTGGAGTACCAGCGGCAACTCGAGGAGCCTGCGTGAGCGCATCCGGCGCCGACCTGCTGGTCACCGGTGGCGACGTGGTCACCATGAACGGTGCCCGCGAGGT
>JAIOXK010000152.1 GCA_021741645.1 Candidatus Nanopelagicales bacterium | reverse complement strand
ATGGACGCGGAGAGGAACGGCCTCGACGTCCTCATCCTCGACGAGGCCCACCGCATCCGCGAGACATCGGCGAATCGCTATACGAAGGCATCCAGCCGCACGGGACGACCTCAGATCGATGAGCTGATAGCGGCCGCCCGGGTACCCGTCTTCCTCCTGGACGAGAACCAGGTCGTCCGGCCGGGCGAACTCGGCACCGTCGACGAGATTGAGTCCTTCGCCGCGCGCCTCGGTCTGAAGATCCATCGGATCTCCTTGGACGATCAGTTCCGATGCGGCGGCAGCGACTCCTATCTTCGGTGGGTCCAGCGGCTCCTTGGCTTGATCCCTGGCGGGCCGGTCGAGTGGGACGGCGACGCGAATTTCGCCCTTGATGTTGTGCAGAGTCCCCAAGAGATGGAGTCGAGGCTGTCCTTGGAGGCGGACAAGGGGTTCACGGCTCGGATGACCGCCGGGTTCTGCTGGCCTTGGAGCGAGCCGGAGAAGGATGGACGCCTCGTGGCCGACGTCGTCGTGGACGACTGGCAACGCCCCTGGAACGTGAAGGGAGAACGCGCGGTCGGTGGCGCGCCTCCCTCGGCGCTATGGGCTACAGACCCTGCTGGATTCGGCCAAGTCGGCTGCATCTACACCGCGCAAGGCTTCGAATACGACTGGAATGGGGTCATCTTCGGGCCCGATCTCGTATGGCGGAAGGATCGCTGGGTCGCGATGAGGTCCGGGTCCAAAGATCCGGCATTTCGCAGCACGAGCAAGGTGTCGGATGAGGAATTCGATCGCCTGGTTCGCAACGTCTACAAAGTTCTCATGACGCGCGGCATGGTCGGTACGTTGGTCTTCTCGACAGACGTGAAGACGAACGAGTTCCTCCGCACACTGGTCTGAGGTGGGGTGGCGTGGCGGAGTCGATCTTGCCTGTACTCGCTCCATCGCGGGTATTTGCCTGAGAGCGGCTGTGCGCTGAAGGTGGGGCGTTCAAGCCGCTACTTGGAAGAAGGGTTACTCATCCTCCAGGGGGTGGAAGTAGTCAAAAAGGCCTTGCCTCATCGGTTCGGAGAACTTGAGCAGCATCGTGACGACGGGCAGCTGACGTCCTTTGTCGTCTGGCATGGTTGTCTGCCGGGCCTCGTGAGACGTCGCCTGGCCTAGGTAGTAGTGCTCGGTACGGTCCGCGTCGTCCTTCTTGACGAAGACATGGAGAGCCACAGCTCCCGAAACAACTCCTCGGACATCGCGACTCTCGAGGGTGCGATTGCTCTTCGTGAACCATTGCATTGTCGAGGGGTCGAGAAGTCGATCTTGGTATGCGGTGCTAGCGGTAACCTCGTCGGACTTGTGGAGCGTCACGAAGATGGCACACACGCCCAGGGCCTCGTCGGTCTTGACTCCGTAGATTGTCGAGGCCGTTGCTCGTGACCAACTTAGAATGCGCGCCGCATCGCGCCGGGAGTACTGCATGCCAGAAGTGAAGGGTCGATCTGATCGGTAGCGATCCCTCGTGAGTTGCTTCCCCGTGCTGAGGATGTCCGCAATTGCCTCGCGAAGGGGGGCCGAGCCGTCATAGGCCGTCGTGAAGTCATCCGTGAGCCGAACAACCTCACCCTCGATCGCTGCGATACCCGCTCGGTAACGGGTGACGTCGGCCTGCGCATAGCCCACTAAGGCAAAGGTGTCCAAAGTGCTCTGGATGTCAGTTGGATCAGAGGCAACACCGGAGCTAGCGAAGGCCTGAGCAACTTCGTCCTTGGTGACGGTGGCATTGGCGAGCAGTAGCTCGAGGAGCAGAAACTCGTTCAGTCTCTTAGCGGCCAAGACTTCGTGCGAGATCAGGTTCAGGGCCCGGGAGTCGAATGACGTCAGCTCCGAATCGATGCGAAGCAGGGCTTGCACGAGGGCCGGGTAGTGTTCCCTCTTCGTCGCCAAGAGAACGGGATCGACGGACTGGAAGCGGTAGAAGTCCCAGAGCTTCGGGACTCCTCCGACGCGGTTGCGCATAGCAAGTAGTGCATTCTTGAGGTTGGTCATGCTGTCGAGCTGAGTTTGGGAAATTGAACTCAGAATCCGCTCACGGGAGATCGCATCGAAACTCACGCTTGATAGGCCAGGCAGTGCACCCGCTTCGACGGTCTCGTTCAGTCGTTCACGTAGTGACTCACGATTCAACGACTCGTCGCCGAAGAGCGCGATGGGAATCAGGAAGTTGTTCGTGTAGTTCCCGATGAAGTCGATGACGACGAGGTAGTCCTTGCCGGATGCCAGCCGAAGCCCTCGGCCGAGCTGCTGGACGAAGACAATGGCGGATTGCGTCTGTCGCAGCAAGACGACCTGGTTGACGCTCGGAATATCGACACCCTCGTTGAAGACATCGACAGTCAAGATGTAGTCGAGATCGCCTGCCTCGAGCTCGGACACTCGGGCCTCACGGCTCTCGATCGAGTCAGCACCCGTCAGCGCGACGGTCCTGAGTTGACGCCCCCGCAGCTGGTGCTTGTTCAACTCCGCAGACAGGTCGCGTGCTTCCTCGACCCTGCTGCAGAAGATGAGCCCACGCGCCGGAATCCCGGCCTGGCCGTACAGCTCAATCGCTCGAATCAGGTGATTCACACGCTCCGGCGAGATCAGCAAGCGCAGGGGTGTGTTCTCTGAAGTGGTGAGGTCATCCTCGTAAGTGATGTCGGCGATGCCGTAGTAGTGGAACGGGCTCAGCATCTCCGCCTCGAGAGCCTTCCCCAGGCGAATCTCGTACGGCACGTTGTAGTGAAAGAGCTCGAAGACGTTGAAGCCATCCGTCCGCTCCGGCGTTGCGGTCATGCCGAGCAAGAAGCTGGGATTCAGGCGGTCGATGACGCGTTGGTAGGTGGGCGCCCCAGCACGGTGGGCTTCGTCGATGATGACGTAATCGAAGGCCTCAGGAGAAACGGAATCAAGCGTCGACTCTTGCGAGAGAGTCTGGATTGTCGCGAACACGAAGCGCCTGTCCAGCTGCTTGCTTGTCCCCGTGAGTAGGCCGTAGTCGGTGGCGGGGCCGCCGAGGACGCGTCGATACTCCCGAATCGTGCGGTCAAGGATCTGCTCACGGTGAACGACGAACAACATGCGGTTGGGGTTCACCGTCCGCACGTCAAGTGCCGACAGCATGGTCTTGCCGGTTCCGGTGGCAGAAATGACGATCGCGCGTTCGGCGCCTTGAGCTCGGGCGAAGTCGAGTGCCAGGAGAGCGTCTTGCTGCATGACATTCGGCTCGATCGTGGGATGGCTCGGTAGGGCGTCAGGCAGGGATGGTTTCGTCAATTGTCGGCGAGGGGGTGCGACGTATGTCGCGGCGTACTCGTCAATCCACTCTTGGGTTAGCGGCTCGGAGGCTGCGACTTGATTCGCAAGGAGTGCCAGAAGTTGATTCGCCAGGTCGCTACCCGCTGCGGCTGAGACCTTGAGATTCCATTCGTGGTTCTGCGACAGGGCTCGGTTCGTGAGGTTCGAGCTGCCGATCATTGCGGTGATACTGCGAGGCCGTTCAAAGACGTACCCCTTCGGGTGAAAGCCCTCAGCTGTGTGACGACGGACATCGATTCCCAGGTGCTCTTTGAGGCTCAGGAGCTCCGCGAAGGCCCGCGGGTCGTTGAACCCCAGGAAGTCAGAGGTGACGATTGCTCCTGTCCCTGTGTGGTCCCGCAGATGTTGCTTCAACTGGGCTATGGCTCCAGCGGAAATGAAAGCAACGGAGAACGTGAAGTCGCCGCCGCGTTCCAGTTCTTCGACCAAGGCGTGCTCGACAGTGCGCCCATCCTGATTCAGCACCAAGCGAGGGTTGTAGTGCCCCGGACCTTCAGCGGCACTTCCGACGTAGCCGTACTGGATGTCGCGGCGGAAGCGATCCGCCCAGACGAGGTCGCTTTCCATCAGCCGAGTTCTGCCCGGATCAAAGCCACCGCGGGGATGTCGGCTGGTGCCCAGGGGATCGTGTCCAGTTCGTCTGGCTTCAGCCACTTGATGGCCACGTGCTCAGTCAGGGTCGGGGTACCTGCGACGAGAAGGCAGTAGTAGGTGGTGAGCGTCACTTCCCCAAATTCGTACACGTGGGTGGTGGTTGTGAGCTCGCGGCCGACCTCGATGGAGCATCCGAGTTCCTCAGTGATCTCGCGCGTCAACGCGTCTTGTCTAGTCTCACCGGGTTCGATCTTGCCTCCGGGGAACTCCCAGAGCCCAGGCAGATTCCCGTCGGGGCCGCGCTGGGCGCACATGACGAGTCCGTCGCTGGTGATAACCGCCCCAACGACGTGAATCTGCCTCGGCACGAGTCCCCCTTCGGTGACTCTGAGCATAATTGTGGGCCTGCCAAGGTCTTGACCAATTCCCGCACTTTGCGAAAGGTCCTGGCTAGCGGATCGTCAGCGTGCAGCCCCGGTTCGCGGCGACGGTCACTTGTTTGGTCGGCTCCCGGCTGGCTAGACAGCCTCGCCAGGTTCGAGGGTTCGCAGAGTTGTCACTAATAATGCGTGAACGCTATATTAGTGACATGGCTGTAGTGGGAGTGTCCGAAGCAGCGCGCTCGTTGGCCGTGAGCCCACAGCGCGTTCGGGCAATGCTCGCCGCAGGGAAGCTAGATGGCCGGAAACTTGAAGGCGTTTGGTTGGTGGATCTACCCGACCAAAACGACGCCCGGCTGCGTCCTCGAAGACGGCCAATGTCAGCTGCTCAAGCGTGGCGCAGCCTGGCCCTTCTATCGAGCCAAGACATAGAGGCACCTGCCTCGGCTGAGTCGCACCTACGGAAGCGTCTGCGGAACGCACTGGTCCAAGGGGCGGCAGACCCAGTGGTCCTCGCCGGGCTACTGCGCGCCTGGATGCCGCGTCGCGCCGAATCGCTCCGCTACTTCGCTCCCGACGTGCCCTTCTCCCGGCTTCGGAATGAGGCCGCGCTACTGCCCTCCGGCGGCAGTCACCCGGAATCGCCAGTTAGGGATCCGCAACTGTTTGAGGCATATGTAGCTCGCTCGGAGCTTGAGGGGGTTGTCAAACGGAACTCCATGATTCCCATGCAGGACGGGAATGTCATTCTGCGGATTGTCTCTGAGCCGGAGGGCCTCCGATGGATCAACAATGGAGTACTACCTGTGGCCGCCGTCGCAGCTGACTTAGCTGAGCATGATGAACCACGTTCCATCGCGGCCGCGGGCCAGTTGATCGCGGGAGTCACGGTATGACGCTGGACCTGGGTCCGCTGAGCG
>JAIOXK010000151.1 GCA_021741645.1 Candidatus Nanopelagicales bacterium | reverse complement strand
GTGGGTGCCTTCTCCGGAGCCTTCGGGGTCGGCGGAGGGCTCATGCTCGTGCCGTTTCTCGTCCTTGCCCGCACATGGCCGCAGAAGCAGGCGCAGGCCACGAGCCTCGTCATGGTCGCGATGGCCGCAACGGCAGGGGCAGTTCGCTACGCGCTGGACGGTGAAGTCGCATGGCTTCCCGGGTTGGTGATCGTCGTCGGCGGTCTGGCAGGAGCATGGCTGGGCGCTCACCTGGTGCAGCGCTCCCCGAATGCCCTGCTGCAGGCGCTCTTCGGGCTTCTCGTGGTGGTCGCAGGAGTCCGCATGCTGTGGCCGGCGGGCGGGGACGCATCCGCTGATGCCCACCTCACGAGTCTCACTCCGGGCCTCGTTGCCGGCTACCTCGCTGCCGGGCTTGGCATGGGTCTGCTGTCGGCGCTGTTCGGTATCGGCGGTGGGATCCTGCTGATCCCGATTCTGGTGGCGGGCTTCGAGTACTCGCAGCATCTGGCAGCCGGCACGTCGCTCGCGGTGATGGTGCCCATCTCACTCGTCGGTGCGATTCGCCTGACGCGACCGGGCCTGACCAAGTGGGCCGAGGGAGCTCGATTCGGGGTGGGTGCGATCGTCGGCGCAGTGATCGGGGCATCGGTGGCGCTGGTGGTGAGCGGATCGATCATGCAGGCTGCGTTTGGGGTGGTGATGCTGGTCGTGGGGGGGCGGATGGCGTGGAGTGCAGCACGGGCGAGAACGCAACGCCCCAGGTGAGGGCGTGGAGTGCAGCACGGGCGGGAACGCAACGCCCCAAGTGAGGGCGTGGAGTGCAGCACGGGCGGGAACGCAACGCCCCAAGTGAGGGCGTGGAGTGCAGCACGGGCGGGAACGCAACGCCCCAGGTGATGGCGTGGAGTGCAGCACGGGCGAGAAGGTAGACGCGAATGTGACGCGCACCACGCCCACGTCCGTCCCAGGTGCATGCACCGTCGTGTTGAGGCGGTCACCGCGTCGCAATCATGTCCCATGCAGGTCACCACTTGCCCAACCTAGGCATCACCTTGCATGGTCGAAACGTGACCGCTCTCTCTCTTCTCGGTGCCAGCGCCCCGTCAACGGAGTCGAGCGATCGTTTCAAAGCCATTGGACCGCAGCATCTCGATGACCTCCAGCGCCGCTTTGGGCTGTCCAGCGACATGGTCGACGGCATGCGACTGCACGCAGCCGTTCTGCCCTTTCGCGTCAACGAGTACGTCATCGAGAACCTCATCGACTGGTCGAACATTCCTGAGGATCCGATCTTCCAACTCGTGTTTCCTCAACCGGGGATGCTGCCGGACCTGACAACTGCTCAGTTGGAGTTGCTTCGATCCGGGGGCCGCGCATCACGCGAGCGCATCGAGCTCGTAGCGCGTCTTCGCGCGGAATTGAATCCCCATCCCGCTGGTCAGCAGGAGCACAACGTGCCCATGCTTGACGGGCAGAGCATCGATGGCGTGCAGCACAAGTACGAGCAGACCGCGCTGTACTTTCCGGCTCAGGGGCAGACGTGTCACGCCTACTGCACCTACTGCTTCCGCTGGGCCCAGTTCATCGGTGATCCAGACCTGCGATTCGCCGCCAAGACTCCCGAGCAGTTCGTCGGCTATCTGCACGCCCACCCCGAGGTTCACGACGTCCTCGTGACCGGTGGTGACTCGATGATCATGAGCACCGAGCGCCTCCGATCACACATCCACGCACTCATGGGTGTGGAGACGGTGCGCACGTTCCGCTTCGGCACGAAGGCCCTGGCCTACTGGCCCGACCGATTCGTCAACGACACCGACGCCGACGATCTGCTGCTCATGTTCGAGGAGATCATTGCCTCCGGTCGCATGGTCGCCGTGATGGCCCACTTCAGCCATCCACGTGAGCTGAGCACGCCCTTGGTGCAGGAGGCAATGCGACGCATCCGCGCAACGGGAGCAGTCATCTACTGCCAGGCACCGCTCATGGCGCACGTCAACGACGATGCGCAGACTTGGGCAGACATGTGGCGAGCCGAGGTGAGCGCCGGTGCGGTTCCGTATTACATGTTCATGGCGCGTGACACCGGCCCGCAGGACTACTTCGAAGTTCCGATCCCCCGTGCTTACGAGATCTTCACTGAGGCCTACCGAACTCTCCCGGGACTGTCTCGCACCGTGCGCGGCCCGGTGATGTCCTCCGGCCCCGGCAAGGTGATGATCGACGGCATCAGCGGTGAGCCCGGATCACTGATCGCCCACGCGCGGTTCCTGCAGGCGCGCGACCCCGAACTCGTCGGTCGACCATTCGGTGCCGCATGTCCCGACGACGCCTCGTGGCTGGATGACCTCACAGTGCTGGACGGCGAGCCTACGGACATCGCTTCGGAGATCGCACGCTTCTGCTGACGAACACCACCGGCGCATGGGTCGATGCTCTACTGGGTAGCAGCCATTCCCATGAAGCCGATCAGCAGCGTGACCACCGACCAGACTCCGATACCGATCAGCGGACCGATCCGGCGCTCCTTCAGATCTCCTGACACGATCACGAAGATCGTCACCGAGGCGAAGTAGAGGCCGCTGACGAGGAAGGCAGCGGAGATCGCCGCCAAACCCCAGTCAAGAACGACCGCCAGCAGGGCGTAGACACCCCAGGCGAGGTTGGCCAGTCCCACTTCGATCTGGAAGTTGTTGCGCTGGCCGTAGTTCCAGCCGCCGCGGACCGCGTCCGATGCATGAAAGACGGAATGGCGGAGGAAGGACAGGACTCCCGGGATCGTCACGGCGACGATGCCGGCGAAGGCCAGGCTCGGTGGATCCTGCTGAAGGGTCCCGAATCCGATGAACGTTCCCACGAAACCGGTGATGTAGGTCAGCCACATCAGGATCGCCGCGGGCCGCGGACTCGCGGATGCATGCGTGGATGAAGTCACGCCACGAACCTAATGCCGTGAGTGTGCATCAACCGGCAAGCTGAGCCGAGCGGGTGACGGATTCGCTTTGAGAACCGACGACGCATGCGGTGGCGACAAGCGCGCCGTTCTTCGCCTTCACGCCAATGAGTGGGCCCCCCGGGGCTCGAACCCGGAACCTACGGATTAAAAGCCTTCTCGATCACACCGCAGGCAACCGAATATCAAGCGATTGCAACGGATTCCGGCCCACCCAGACCCTCCCAGAACCACCCAAGCCCGTCAAGAAAGGGCCAGCGCCCCGGGCATGAAAGGGCCATGTAAGGGCCACAACGCACAACGGCGCGCACCATTCACTGCCGTGCGCGCAAGGTCAGGGCAGTTCCAGCCACTCGGCGGATGATCCGGGTTCCCCCTCTCCCGCCGTCACAACCGCGAAGCCGTCTGCGTCAGCAAGCCCCCTCAACATGCCCGAGCCGATGTGATCCATCGCGAAGACGCGTTCACCCACCCGTCGGCACGGGATGAGTCGCGTCTTCGCTCCCTGCGAGGACACGAAGTCGCCGAGCCGCACGCGAGGCAGTGGCTCTAGCGGATGGCCCTTCAGCCCGGCAGCCAGAGGCAGGCCCAGGGTCAGCAGGGCGACGATCGCCGCGAGGGGATTCCCTGGCATGGCCACCAGTCGCCCGCCCGCTGCCCATCCCGCCAGCAGCATCGGGTGACCCGGACGGCACGCCACCTGGTCCACGATGAGTGAGCCTCCGGTCGCGGCGATGGCCGCGCGGAGATGATCGGCCGGACCTGCCGCCGTGCCGCCGGTGGTGATGACGAGGTCGGCCGCTTCGATGGCCACGGCCAGCGCGGCTGACTGCCCTGGGAGGGTGTCCTCCACGTGGACGGTCTCTACAAGATCGACACCGAGGCGCACCAGCCAGCCCGGCAGCTGCGGTCCAAGGCTGTCGCGCACCCGTCCGTCCCTCGCCGGTCCCTCGGCGAGGATCTCGTCGCCGAGGACCAGGAGCCGCACGATCGGCCGTCGTCGGACGGAGACGGTGTCGTGCCCTCCAGCAGCCGCCAGTCCGATCCGCGCTGGCGTCATGATCGAGCCTGCGTGGATCAGCACCTCCCCTGCGTGGGACTCCTCGCCTGCGCGCCGGACGTCGCCTCCCGAGCGCACTCGACCGCGAACGGATCCGTCCTGGTCGATGAGACCGTCCTCGCGGCGGAGGACTCCGTCGCTGCCGAGCGGGAGCGCAGCGCCCGTGGCGATCCGCACCGCCTGGCCCGCCAACAGAGGCGTCGGCCAGACCGCACCCGCGAGCACTTGGCCGATGACGACCCACGGGCTGTCGCCGGCGACCGCCCAGCCGTCCATCGCCGAGATCGCCGAAGACGGCAGCGGGGTGAGCGCCTGCACGTCCTCAGTGGTCATGAGCCCATGCGCCTCGATGAGGCGCACCTGCTCAGTGGGCAGCCGGTCGACACACGCATGCGCGATCTCACGAGCCTCGTGCCAGCTCGGCTCGACGTGGGACATCAGCCGACCTTCTCCCAACCGCGCTTCGGCGCATGACTGCCGGCGTCATGCGGACCGCGGTCGCGGTAGACGACGTAGGGCCGGAACAGGTATCCGAACGGAGCACTGAACGCGTGCACCAGCCGGGTGAACGGCCAGATGATGAACAGCAGCATGCCGGCGACCGCGTGGATCTTGAACGACGGCAGCGACTCGGCCATCAACTCAGGCTGCGGGTTGAGCAGGAAGATCGACCGGAACCACGGCGACACGGTCTCCCGGTAGTTGTAGCCGTCGCCGATGACGCCGGAGCCAACGATCGTCGTGATCAGGCCGAGGCAGATGGCTGCCACGAGGAACACGTACATCGTCTTGTCGTTGTTGGTGGTGGCCATGAAGACAGGGCCCGTCGTGCGACGACGATAGATGAGCATCGCGACGCCGAACAGGGTGCACGCCCCAGCGACCGCACCCAGGCCGACGGCCATCACGTGGTAGGCGTCCTCGCTGAGCCCGGCGGCGTTCGTCCAGTCCTCGGGGATGAGCAGGCCGGCCACGTGACCCATGACGACGGCGAGGATCCCGATATGGAAGATCGGGCTGGCGATGCGGATCAGCTTGCGCTCGTAGAGCTGGCTGGAGCGGGTCGTCCAGCCGAACTTGTCGTAGCGGAAGCGCCAGACCGTGCCGGTGACGAACACGGCGATGGTGACGTAGGGCAGCACGACCCAGAGAAGGACGTCCAGGGTGGTCATCGACGAGCTCCGATCGGGTCGATGGTGACGCTCACGCCGAAGGGCTCGAGCCCGACGGACTCGACCGG
>JAIOXK010000150.1 GCA_021741645.1 Candidatus Nanopelagicales bacterium | reverse complement strand
TGCCCTGTCCCAACTCGGATTTGCCGGTCCGTGCGTGGACCACGCCGGGCGTCGAGAAGTCGAGCCAACTGGCGAGCAGGGGGGTTGCTGCGAGAGACGGGTATCCGGGAATTCCCACGTCAGGCCTCCGAGGCCTCAATGACCGCGGCGACGATCCGGTTGTGCGCTCCGCAACGGCACAGGTGCCCGTCGAGTGCTTCTCTGACCTCAGGGGCGGTCAGCGGCCGCCCTTGCGATCGAGCGTCGTCCACGAGTGCTGCGGACCGCATGACGATTCCTGAGAGGCAGTACCCGCATTGCCCAGCCTGCATCGCAATGATGGACTCCTGCACGGGATGGGGCCCGGCGTCGGTGAGCCCCTCGACAGTAGTGACGTGATGGCCAGCAGCGGACCACACGGGCGTGTCGCACGAGTGTGTGGGCTGGCCGTCGATCCAAACGGTGCATGCCCCGCAGGATCCGACCCCGCACCCGAAGCGCGTACCCGTGAGTCCCAAGGCATCACGCAGCACCCACAGCAGGGGCGTGGTGTCTGAACACTCCACCCGACACTGCTCGCCGTTGACGGTGAGGTCATGATCCATGGAAGTTTGATTACCCCTTGTCCTTCACAGCAATCGATTGCATAATCGTAGACCACGCAGACCACTTCGTCAGGAGACTTCATGCCTCAGCGCATCAGTTACGTCCCATTCGACTCCGTGGATACCGAGATGCAGGGCGAACTCGAGCGCTGTGCGGCCCACGGTACGCCCCGGCCCGAGTCGTCTGCAGTGCGCGCCCACTCAGAGCGCTCCTTCTGGTTCTTCGCCAACTCATGGCAGAGCCTGTTTCGTGAAGGTGTGGTCGATCATGGCCTGAAGGAGTTGTGCCGGGTGTACATCTCCCGCACGGTCACGTGCGAGTTCTGCGGCAATCAGCGGTCGGAGAAGGCGGCCGAGGGAGGTCTGCAGGAAATGCAGTACGACGACCTTCTCAATTTCGAGACGTCTGAGGTCTACACCGATGAGCAGAAGGCAGCCCTTCGCTATGCGCAGGCCATCGCCTGGGGGCCGGCGAGCGTGGATGAAGAGCTCATGTGGTCACAGCTGCACCACCACTTCACCGAGGAGCAACTGGTCGAACTGGGCTGCTGCATCGGTTTGACCTTTGGGCAGCAGAGCTGGATCCGACTGCTGGGCATCGATCACCACCAGTACATGGCTGGAACAGCCGCCTCGATGGCTCCAGGTTTCGAGGATGCTGCGGCCCTGTCCCGGTCCAAGGCTGATGAGGCCTACTGGGCGAGCTGACCGCACCCCCGTGAGCCGAAGTTGAGCGGGAGCCTCAGGTCAGGATCCGTGAAGGAGCCTCCAGCAGAGCCACGAACTCCCGCATCCACTCCGCGCCGATTGCGCCATCCACCGGGCGATGATCAATGGACAGTGACACACGCAGGACGGTCGCGACGCTGACCTCGCCGTCGATGACCACGGCTTCTGGTCGTGCCGCGCCGACGGCCAGAATCGAGGCATGCGGCGGATTGATGATCGCGGTGAATTCCTCGGTGCCGTACATCCCGAGGTTGGAGATGCTCGTGGAACCACCCTCCAGCTCGTGCTGACGCAGATCGCCGCTTCGAGCGCGCTGCGCGAGATCCTTGGTCTGCTGAGCGAGAGTGCGCAGACTCGTGGAGTCGACATCGCGAAGCACGGGGGTGACGAGGCCCGTATCCGTTGATACCGCCATAGCGATATCAACCTGTCGGAACCGCCTGATGTGATCGTCCATCCAGATTGCATTCATGGCGGGAACAAGAGCGTGGGTGCGAGCCATTGCCTTGATGAGCAGATCATTGACCGAGACCTTGATATCGCCGCCGGAGTTTATTTCGGCGCGCATGGCGAGCAAGCGGTCGACGCGGGCGGATCCCTTGACGTAGAAGTGCGGGGCCGTCGTCACGCTCTGGGTGAGCCGGTTGGCTATTGCCCTGCGCAGTCGCGAGTGCGGGAGGTCTTCGAATTCCGGCACTTCGAGGGTGGATGCGGCAGGCGCGCCCAAGGTGCGGGTAGCCGGGCCCGACGTCACGCCGCTGGCGATCGCGGACTCGACGTCGCGACGGCGGATCCGTCCTTGGGGGCCTGTGCCGGTCAGCGTGGCGATGTCCACACCCGCCTCACGTGCACGCTTGCGAGCAATGGGACTGATGAAGATCCGCTCTCCAGAGACCTGGAGGGGCGTGACATCACGTGCCGACTCGGGCGCGCTGCTTGGGGCGGTGGGCTCCGCAGTACGAGGTTCGGGTGCAGAGCCAGCACCCAAGGCGGCCACGGCCGCATCGACATCGGGCACGTCCTCGCCAGGCATCGCGGTCACGGCGATCGGATCGCCGATCGCCACGTCTGCACCTTCGGAGACCAGGGTGCGGAGGATGCGACCAGCGCTTTCCACCTCCATGTCCACTACGGCCTTCTCCGTCTCGATGACGGCAATGACGCTGCCAGCGGTGTACTCCTCTCCGGTGGCAACGGACCATGCGGACAGGATCGCCGACGTGGCGCCCGCGGCGACCTCGGGCATTCGAAGCAGTTCAGGCATTCTCGCCCACCCCCATAGACGTGAGGGCTGTGACAGCCTCCTCCGTGCGGGCGAAGGCTGCGCGCTCCAGCACCTTGCTGATGCTGGGAGAGGAGACAGCGCCGGTGAGGCGCTGCACGGGCTGATCGAGCCAGTCGAAGTAGCGTCGTTGGATCTCGTCGGCCAGCCATCCGCCGTAAGAGGTACCAAGAGCGCCCTGCTCGGCGATCAGCACGTTGTTCGTCTTGCGAATGCTCTCGCCGATGGTGTCCCAGTCGATGCTGGCCCGGTCTAGCCACCTCAAGTCAATGACCTCCGCGTCCACTCCGGGCACCTCCTCGGCCGCCTCGAGGACGTAGGGAGTCATGGCGAGGTAGGTGAGGACGGTGACATCCGATCCCTCGCGTCGGACAGCGGCCTTGCCTACGGGCAGGACATAGTCGTAGTCGTCGACCGGCCCTTCTCCCGAGGATGTGTAGAGGTCCACGTGCTCGAGGACGAGGACAGGGTCCTCGCACGTGAGTGCAGCGTTCATCAGACCCACGTAGTCGAAGGGCGTCGACGGTGCCACGATCCGCCAGCCGGGATTGGTCACGAACACACCGGCGGGATCCATGGAGTGCTGCGAGCCGTACCCGGTGCCCATGGCGACCTTGCTGCGTAGCACGACCGGCACCGGGTGAGTGCCGCCGAACATGTGGCGCGCCTTGCCGATCTGATTGAAGAGTTGATCGGCGGCCACCCACATGAAGTCGGCGTACATGAACTCGATGATCGGCAGATAGCGCCCGTCCAGTGCCATGCCTCCAGCCAGCCCCGTGAAGGCGTTCTCGCTGATCGGAGTGCCGAGAATGCGATCAGGAAAACGATCCTTGAGGCCTCTGGTCGCCCCGTTCGTGCCGCCGTTGAGTCGATGCACGTCCTCCCCGAGGACGACGACGGCATCGTCAAGCTCCATGCGCCTTCCGATGACCCCGGCGACAGCGTCGATGAACTTCATGTCCTGGATCTCACCGGTGAACGTGTCGCGATCGGCGAACCTTGCTCCTTCAAACTCGCTCAAGTCCCCCCGGATGCCGGTATCGACAAAGGTGGGATCTGGCCATTCGGATGCCTTGATGCGCCGCTCGCCAGGCTTGCCGTCGGGAACTGGCTCGAGGAGCACGTCTCCAAGCTGGGACATGAGCGCCTTGGCTTGGCCGACGAATTGATCGATCTCCTCCTGAGTCAGGATCCCCCTCCGAACAAGGTGGCGGGAGACCTGATCGATCGGATCACGTGCTCGCCAGGACGCCTCTTCCTCCTTTGTGCGGTACTTGAACGCGCTACCCGGAAAGGGGCCGTTCTGATGGAAGTAGCGGTAGACGTCGGCCTCGATGACGGTGGGGCCATTGCCCGCTCGCATGTGCTGGAGCGCCTGCTGCGTCGTCAGGTAGACGGCGAGCGGATCCATGCCATCGACCTGCCAGCTGGCGATGCCGAAGCCCGGTCCGCGAGCGGACAGGCGCGATTCGCCCGTGGCCTCGTCGACATTCGTCGACACCGCGTAGCGGTTGTTCTCGATGAAGAAGCAGATGGGGAGCTTCCACGCGGCAGCAAGGTTGAACGATTCCAGCGTCGAGCCGATGTTGGAGGCTCCATCGCCGAAGTAGGTGACCGACACATTGTCAGTGCCGGCTTGCTTGTGGGCCCATGCGGAGCCGGCAGCGAGTGGGACGCCTCCACCGACGATGGCATTCGTTCCGATGGCGCCGGCCTCGTCCCACTTCAGATGCATAGAGCCACCGCGGCCGTGGCTGAAGCCTCGGTCGAGACCGCAGATCTCGGCGAGAGTGCGAAGCAGCGCCTCGCGGATCTCGGGACTGAGCGGCTGGGTGGGGTCTATGCCTTTCGGGGCGAGGTGGGTGAGCACCTTCGCCAGGAACTGATGGTGACCGCGGTGCGTTCCGTTGACCGTGTCAGCGGTGACCAGCGGAAGGGCGGAGCCGACGGCGCCCGCCTCCTGGCCGATGCTCGAGTGGGCGGGGCCGTGGATGAGCCCTTCACCGGCAAGGGTGAGGACGAACTCCTCGAACGTGCGGATCAGGACCAGTTGACTCAGCATCGCCGTCAGGAGCGCAGGGTCAGCTCCGTCCCAGTCCTCGTCGGTCGTCTCCAGCCGGACCCAGGGGGCTGACTGCTGCAGGGGGGATACCTCACTCATGCACCGCAGAATTCCAGAGAATGGATCCATTATCAAGAGAATTGAGCGAAAAGCAGGAAGAATCTCGGGAAAAGTGACACACTTTGGATCCACAAACGTGTGACGTGCACTGCAGGAGGAGACATGGGTGTTCCCGGTTTGCGCCAGGTGGACCACATCGGCCTGACCGTTCCGAATCTGGCGGAGGCACACGACTGGCTGGTGGACGTGCTCGGCTGCGAGTACATGTACAAACTCGGCCCCTTCCAGCACGACGACACGGACTGGATGAGCGAGCACCTGAATGTCCACCCGCGGGCTGTGATGCGCGAACTGCACTTCTTCCGGCTCGGTGGCCAGGCCATCTTCGAGGTCTTCGAGTACGAGTCACCTGAGCAGACGAGGCAGATGCCGCGCAACAGTGATATCGGTGGCCACCATGTCGCGCTCTATGTGGACGACCTCGACGCTGCCCTGTCGTACCTGCACGAGCGAGGTGTGACGGTGCTGGGAGAACCGACTTCGAGCCGCAGCGCCAGTGAAGGGCAGCGCTGGGTCTATTTCCTGTCA
>JAIOXK010000149.1 GCA_021741645.1 Candidatus Nanopelagicales bacterium | reverse complement strand
TACGAGGTCGACGTGGCGACGGCGACAGATACGTCCATCCCGTCTGCTGCCACGGAAGCCACTCTCGGACGCCTCGTCGGCGAACTGCTCATCCGAGCAGAGTCGGCGGGGAACATCGCTGTGCTCCACACGCCTCCCGGCGCTGCGCAGTTCCTTGCTGGCCACTTGGACCGACAGACATCGTTGGGAATCGTCGGCTGCGTCGCCGGGGACGACACCATCATCATCGTCATGCGAGCGAGCACAGACGCTGACGAGCTCTGCACTACCCTCCTTCGAATGGCAGACCAGAGGAGAGGCTCGTGAGCTCTGAGCAGAAGTCCGGCACGCCCAAGGAGCCCACACGCCTGTGGGGTGGTCGGTTTGCCGACGGCCCATCTGACGCCATGGCGGCCCTGAGTCTTTCCACCCACTTCGACTGGCGTCTTGCTCCGTACGACATTCAGCAGACGCGGGCGCATGCTTCGGTGCTGCACGCGGCCGGATTGCTGAGCGATGACGAACTGAGTCAGGTCGTGTCCGCCCTCGACTCACTCGCGGCGGATGTCGCTGCGGGAGTGGTTGTGCCCGATGCTTCGGACGAGGACGTTCACACGGCAGTGGAGCGAAACCTCATCGAGCGGCTGGGCGAGCTCGGAGGGAAGCTTCGCGCTGGACGAAGCCGCAACGACCAGGTGTCGACTGACTTCAGGCTCTATGTGCGCGATCAGGCTCGAGGGATCGCCTTGGCGGTCACGGACCTTCAGCAGGCCCTTCTGGACCAGGCCAGTGAGCACGTCGATACCTATTCACCCGGCTTCACTCACCTGCAGCATGCCCAGCCGGTGTCCTTCGGTCATGAGCTTGCCAAGCATGTGCACGCCCTCGGGCGCGACATCGAGCGCCTCGCGGACTGGGACAAGCGCGCGGCACGTTCGCCGCTGGGTGCCGGCGCCCTTGCCGGATCGAGTCTCGGGCTGGATCCGCAGGCTGTTGCGCTTGAACTCGGATTCGATGAAGCGCTCGGCAACTCGATCGACGCCACGAGCGATCGGGATTGGGTGGCTGAGTTCCTGTTTGTCGCGGCCATGGTTGGGGTTCACCTGTCGCGACTGGGGGAGGAGGTCATCTTGATGGCCTCGCGCGAATTCGGGTGGGCGACGCTCCACGATTCCTGGTCGACCGGCTCATCGATCATGCCGCAGAAGAAGAACCCCGATGTCGCTGAGCTTGCTCGCGGAAAGTCGGGGCGGCTGATCGGCAACCTGACCGGCCTGATGGCCACGATCAAGGGACTGCCCTTCGGCTACAACCGTGACCTGCAGGAGGACAAGGAACCGGTCTTCGACACTGTGGAGCAGTTGCTCCTCGTGCTCCCGGCCATGACAGGCATGATCGCGACACTTCGCTTCGACACGGAGCGCATGGCTGCCTCGGCCCCTGAGGGCTACGCACTCGCCACCGATATCGCCGAGTGGCTGGTGCGAGAAGGTGTCCCGTTCCGGGAGGCCCATGAGGTCGCGGGCGCCAGTGTGCGCGCTGCCGAGAGCCGCGGCGTGGAGTTGTGGGACCTCACCGATGAGGAACTCGGGGAGATCTCGCCAGCGCTGACGCCGGACGTGCGCCGGGTGCTGTCGGTTCAGGGCTCGCTGGACTCACGGAGCGCCTTCGGAGGCACGGCTCCCGCGCGAGTTCGAGAGCAGTTGGAGTCACTCCAGTCAGCGTTGTCCGAGCAGCGGATTGCCTGGACCTGACGCACCGTGACCGCTCGAGTGCTGGTCAGCGCGCGCATCCTGTGGGGTATGTCGGCTGCCGTGGTTGCAGTTCTGTCGCTGCTGCCGCCCGATGATCTGCCATCAGATCTCGGACTGTCCGACAAGCTCTTGCATGTGCTGGGCTATGCCGTGCTCGGAGCCCTGGGAGTACTCAGCGGGGCACGGTGGTCGTGGGCCCTGCTTGCCGTCGTGGGCTATGGCTTCGCCCTGGAAGGGGCGCAGGGGCTGCTCGGCTACCGCTCGTTCGAATGGGCAGACCTCGTGGCGGACGCCGCCGGTGCTGTGGTGGGTGTGCTCGTCGCTTCACGGGTGATGCGCGAGGTGCAGCAATCGCGCGATGCGCGTCGGCAGAGTCAGAAGCGCCAAGAGCGACGGGAGCGTCGCGAGCGAGCCCGAAACCCCAACAAGGACAAGGCCATGAACCCGGTCAAGGCTGGTGCCAAGCGTGGGGCTCCCACCTGGCAGCAGGTCGCGAAACGACAGGGGTCGAAGTGCTGGCTGTGCGGCACGCGCACGTATGCGGATGACCACCGGCGAGATGCTTCGGGAACTGATCATTTGGGCAAGTGCTTCCCATGCGTGGACTACGTGGTAGCGCTGGAGTCTGGCGGGACGTACGCGGAGAGCAACCTTCGGCTGGCCCATCGGCATTGTGCGTCTGCTCGCAGGGCGAACCCGGCACTCACGACGTTCGGTCGGCCCCCTCGGACGTACACATGAGGGCCGAGCGGTGAATCGGTCGATGCGGGACCTGCTGCAGCAGCCAGCAGCGCAGATCGCGCCCCGACTATTGGGGTCCGTCGTCACCTCACGCATCGGTGGCCACGAGGTCCGCCTTCGCCTGACCGAAGTGGAGGCATATGGGGGAGTGGACGAGGATCCGGGATCGCACGCCTTCCGCCGTCAAACCCCGCGCAACGCGTCCATGTTCGGTCCGGCTGGTCACGCCTATGTCTACTTCACCTATGGAATGCACTGGTGCCTGAACGTGGTGACGAGTCCTGAAGGCCAAGCATCCGCGGTGCTGCTGCGGGCGGGCCAGATCGTGAACGGACTGCCGGTCGCACGCCGTCGACGAGGGGAGTCGGTCACCGACCGCGATCTGGCGCGGGGGCCAGCACGTCTGGCGAATTCGCTGGGTGTGACGAAGGATCTCGATGGTGTCGACTTGCTCGACGGAAGCGGGCCATTGAGCCTGTTGCTGGCTGATGGCCCGATCCTGGCTCATGCGTCGGGTCCACGCACTGGCGTCAGAGGTGAGGGGTCAGTGACCCCCTGGCGGTTCTTCCTTGAGGATGAGCCGACCGTGAGTAGATACCGTCGCGCCTCGCCCTGACGCAATCCCCGGCCGGGCCTCGTGCGAATTCCATATGGGGTGCGCGAGGATGGGGCCGTGTCCTCGATCATCAACGAACTCTCCTGGCGCGGCCTGATCGCGCAGTCCACTGACCTAGATGCGCTCCGCGCAGCCACGGATGGTCGGGCCATCACGCTCTATTGCGGGTTTGACCCGACTGCCCCGAGTCTCCATCTGGGCAACCTCGTCCAGATCCTGACGGTGCGGCGGTTCCAGCAGCACGGGCATCGGCCACTCGCGCTCGTGGGCGGTGCCACGGGACTGATCGGGGACCCCAAGGAGAGCGGTGAGCGATCACTGAACCCCACAGAAGTCGTGGAGGCATGGGTCGCGCGCATTCGACAGCAGTTGGATCGCTTCTATGACTTCGACGGTCCCAACGCGGCCGTGGCGGTGAACAACCTTGACTGGACTGCAGGCATGGGTGTCCTGGAGTTCCTTCGCGACGTGGGCAAGCACTTCAGCGTCAACCGCATGCTGGATCGAGAGGCGGTCGCAGCACGTCTGGCGAAGGATGGCATCTCCTACACCGAGTTCAGCTACCAACTCCTGCAGTCCTACGACTATGTCGAGCTCTATCGACGTTACGGGTGCACGCTGCAGACGGGTGGCTCGGACCAATGGGGCAACATCACGGCCGGAGTTGACCTGATTCGGAGGATGGAAGGGGCGCATGCGCACGCACTGACCACACCGTTGATGGTCAAGGCCGACGGAACCAAGTTCGGCAAGACCGAATCCGGAACTGTCTGGCTGGACCCGGACCTCACGAGCCCCTACGCCTTCTTCCAGTTCTGGATGAATGCTGATGACCGTGACGTCCCCACGCTCCTGCGCACCTTCAGCTTCAGACCCGAGGCGGAGGTGAACGAGTTGCTCGCAGCGATGGCTGAGCGTCCGCAGGCGCGGGAGGCACAGCGTGCGCTCGCCTCTGAGATGACGTCCCTGGTGCACGGGGAGACCGAGAAGGACGCTGCCGAGGCAGCCGGGCGTGCGCTCTTTGGCCAGGGAGACCTAGGAGATCTGCCGCCGACCACGTTGGCTGCTGCACTCGTCGAAGCTCCGCATGGGGAGATCACTGCCGAGGAGATCGTCGGCGGAAGCCTTCCGGCCTATGACGAGCTCTTCGTGCGTGCTGGCCTGGCTGCCAGCAAGTCCGCAGCCAGAAGGACGATTGCCGAGGGTGGGGGCTACGTCAACAACGTCCGGGTCGAGGATCCTGCCGCCCAGCCGGCGATTGGTGACCTACATCACGGGGAATGGTTAGTGCTCCGGCGAGGCAAGAAGGCGTTTGCGGGAGTCCGGCTGACGCACTGATGCTGCGCAAAGTCACTGCGCTGCAGAGGTTTCAGGCTCTCGGCACACGACCGCATCCTCACGCGGAGTCAGGGTCTGGCCGGATTTGACCTTGCCGCCTGGGCGAGCGTATGGTTACACCACTGCACGGAAGCACCGGACACCAAGCCGAGCTTCACTTGAGGACTGAGTCCCGAGTGAGCGCGCCAAGCTAGGCCGGACCAGCAGGAACTGACAGATCAACATCGGTTCGACACGCCGGAGACGGTGAGTTGACAAGATCGACCAAAATCTGTAAGTTAGGAACGTTGCCCCAAAATCCTGCTGAGAGGCTGGGTTGAGGTGCGCGCCCGCTCCTTGAGAACTCAACAGTGTGTCACATGTCAATGCCAATTAAACCCCGTTCTGGGTAGGGCAGTGGTTTCGACCATGACCTCATCCCAGACGGATTCCTTTGGTAGAAATATTGAGCACCAGCTCAACTTCTGCCAGTTTCACAACTCATTCATTTATGGAGAGTTTGATCCTGGCTCAGGACGAACGCTGGCGGCGTGCTTAACACATGCAAGTCGAACGGTGAAAGCGGAGCTTGCTCCGCTGGATCAGTGGCGAACGGGTGAGTAACACGTGGGCAACCTGCCCCTGACTTCGGGATAACTCCTCGAAAGAGGAGCTAATACCGGATACGAACTCCTTGGGCATCCTTGGAGTTGGAAAGTTTTTCGGTCAGGGATGGGCCCGCGGCCTATCAGCTAGTTGGTGAGGTAACGGCTCACCAAGGCGACGACGGGTAGCCGGCCTGAGAGGGCGACCGGCCACACTGGGACTGAGACACGGCCCAGACTCCTACGGGAGGCAGCAGTGGGGAATATTGCGCAATGGGCGAAAGCCTGACGCAGCAACGCCGC
>JAIOXK010000148.1 GCA_021741645.1 Candidatus Nanopelagicales bacterium | reverse complement strand
ACGGTCACCTGCGAGCCTGCGGCAGCAGCGCTCGGCCCGCTGAGGACCACCGGGTTGTCCGCGTGGGCAGGTGCTGCGGCCAGGCCGACAGTGCCGAGGATGAGTGCACTCGCTGCGCCCGCGCGAACGAGGAGACCGCCGAGGCGGCGTCGTGAGGTCATGGGTGACCGTCCTTCCGTGAAGTTGTGACCACGGTAGGTCACCGGCGGCCTTGAAGGGCACTCCACACGCGGGCCCTTTGGAACGCGGTTCTAGCCGGCTCGTGGCGCTATCGGGCCCGTGAGTCGTGATCCGGCGGTGGGGTAGAGTCTGACCGCTTCGGGCGATTAGCTCAGTGGTAGAGCACTCGCTTCACACGCGAGGGGTCACTGGTTCGAACCCAGTATCGCCCACCGAAGGTCTGCAGGTGCCCATTCGAGGGCAGCGGTTGGGGTGCGTCCTTGAACGAAGGGCGCGGACGCGGCGATGACGGCATCTCGGCGACACGTTCTAGTGCGCGACGTCTTGCAGGTAGTGCTGGGCCCGTGGCCGATGTCGCCGTGGCTCATCTTGGTGATGGTCATGATCGTCGTCCATGTCACGAACCTTGCGCGATTTGCGGGGGATGGTCCCCTCGTGCCCACCAATCTCTCGGGAGCTCCGGCCTCGGTGGCCACGGGCGCTGCCTTCGCCCTGACGGTCTGGGCCAGCAATCATCTGAGGTCGACGCGCAGCCGCCCCCTGACGCGTACGTGGTACCTCTCCACGGTCATCGTGGGTGCTGTTGTGACCACGACCGTGCGAATCTCATTACTGGGCCTCAGTGGCATCGAAGCCACCTATGAGCCGGAGATCGTCCTGCAAATGCTTCTTCGCTTCATGCTTCTCGGACTGGTGATCTGCGCCATCGCCGGAGTCAACAATGCACGGCTCACGGCTCAGGTGGATCGGGCGGAAGCAGCGCTCGCACTCGTCAGTGAACAGAGAGCAGCTCTGTTCCAGGCTGAGGAGACAGCGCGGTCATCCGTCAGCCACTTTCTGCACGATCGCGTGCAGGCGAGTCTGGTGGCAGTAGGCATGCAGATGCGTCAGGTCTCGACAGGCGTTGGTGCGGTTGAAGCCGGTCGGCTGGGCTCCCTGGTCGAGGAGATCGAGAGGATTCGCACCCAAGACGTTCGCGAAGCCGCCCGGCTGCTCAGCCCAGACTCCGAAACACTGGGCATTGAGGGGGCCCTTCGTGAATTGGCCAGAACCTACGCGCCGGCGACCAGTATTCGAGTGACGAGCAGTCTCGATGCGGTGACGGGGGGCTCCATGGTTTCGGGGCACCTCAGCGCGGCCATCTACCGCACGGTCGAGCAGGCAATGCTGAACAGCGTCACGCACGGTCAGGCGCGCAGCGTGACCGTCAGCTTGGCCGCCCAAGGGCAGCAAGTCGTGGTCACCGTGCAGGACGACGGCTCTGGTCTGCCGGTGGGGCCGATTGGGCGGGGTGCGGGATCACTCTTCATGGACAGCGCCACTCAGTCCGTGGGTGGCAGTTGGACACTGGAGCCTGCTGACGGCGGGGGAGCGGTGATGCGGGCCCTCTTCCCCCTGCATCACCCATCGGAGCGCCGTGATCCGGGTAAGGACGAACATGTGTGATCGAAACGCTCATGCGAGTGTGCTGTCAGTCCATCGAGTCCCAGGGACGTGCCTAGTCTGACCGCATGACCGGACCTCTGGGATCCCCGCCAGGTGTCTGGGCTGTCGTCATCGCCGCCATCATCTTCATCGCCGCAGCACTGATTCTGCGTTTGTAGGGGACGAAAGCGATGAGCGCACCATGCGAGGATGAAGGAATGACTCGGCCCTCGCGCGTGATCTACGTCGAGAACGACCCGGCGCTGCGGGGCATCGTCTCGTCACTCCTGCGCCAGAGCCCAGAGATCGAATTGGTGGCGAGTGTCTCATCGGCGGACGAGGCTCTGGGGTTGCCCGAGCTGGCATCCGTCGACGTGGCTCTCCTCGACGTGGCCCTGGGGCCGGAGTCCATGACCGGTGTGGAACTAGGCCTTGCGCTGCGAGAGCGGCACGTGAATCTGGGCGTCGTTCTGTTCTCACAGCATGTGGTGCCCGACTTCCTCGATTCGCTGCCGGAGGACTTTCGATGGGGTTGGTCCTTCCTCGAGAAGAAGAGCGACATTGACATGGCGTTCCTTGTCGATGTGCTCAGATCCACGGCCCGGGGACTCAACATCGTCGACCCGAGTGTCATGCAGGCGCGGTCGCGTGCCCAGGAGAGTCCGATTGCGCTCTTGAGCGTTCGGCAGCGGGAGATCCTCGCGCTTGCGGCAACCGGTTTGGATGCGCCGGCAATCGCGGATGAGCTGGGTGTGGCCGCAGTCACCGTGCGTCAGGATCTCTCGAAGTCGTACACCGTCCTCGTCCCCGATCCCAGTCCCGGAACGGACCTGCGCACGAGTGCCGTCCTTCGCTACTTGCGTGAGATGCGTACCTACGTGGACGAAGGAACCTGACCGGCATCACACGTGTAGTTCCTGCCCGAGTACACCTGTGATCGATTCGCCCCGTTGCCTGCCGGTCTGCCTACCGTCGGACAGCGCGTTGTTCGGCGTGCGTTTGCCCACGCGAAGGCCCAGGGACTATGAGCACATCGATTCCAAGATCCCTCTCGGGCTCTGTGGGAATCGCCTTGGTGGAGTCCTGCCCTACTCATGCGCCGGACAGTGGTGCTCTGGGCAGGGACTGGGGTCAGCGCAACGAGGGCTGGAGACCGAGCTATGCGTCCTGGCTTAACGGTGGTGCCGGCGGCTGGGTGTGCAGCCGAACCCTCTAGTGGCTCTGAGGCTCAACGGAAGTGGAAGTGCTCTCTTGTGCGAAAGGATTCACGTGACACGTCGTCCCCTTGGTCGAATCACGGCCCTGCTTGCCACTCTGGCCCTTCTGGCGGTGGGTGCGGTGACGGCCGTTCCCGCGGCTGCCGGCGGTGCCATCGACACGAGCTTCCTCGCAGCGAATGGCACGGGTGCCACCCGAGCTGGGGGCGCCTCAGGGTCCGTTGTGGTGACGGCAGAGCAGCCCGATGGCAAGGTGCTGGTGGGTGGACTCTTCGAGTTCTGGGACTCGGTGCCTGTCGGCAGGCTGGTGCGTCTGAACGCAGACGGTTCATTGGACACTGCCTTCACGGCGGCTATCGGAACGGGTGCTGCGCACACAGTGAGCTCAATAGCTGTGCAGCCAGACGGGAAGATCCTTCTGGCCGGATCCTTTCGGTCGTGGAACGGAACGAAGGCGGAGAGAATCACCCGGCTCAATACTGACGGAAGCCTCGACACGACCTTCGCGTCGAATGTGGGTGCTGGAGCGAGCAACACAGCCAGCGCACTCGCACTCCAGTCGGACGGCAAGATCGTTCTCGGAGGCGGCTTCACGGCCTTCAATTCGGTTGCAGTTCCCCGCATAGTGCGACTCAACGCCGACGGGACGACCGACGCGACCTTCTCCTCAACTCTTGGCACCGGACCCGACAGTTCGGTCAAGTCCCTGGCCCTGCAAGTGGACGGCAAGATCCTTGTTGGCGGTGATTTCACGGGATGGGGTTCGAGCGCGACCGGCCGGATCGTCCGCCTGAGCGCTGACGGAAGTGTCGACGCGTCCTTCGTCACCGGCACGGGCGGGGACAACCGCGTCGGCTCCGTCAGAGTGCAATCCGATGGTCGGATCCTCTTGGGCGGGCGGTTCACGACGTGGAATGGAACAGCGGTTGGAGGGGTCGTCCGCCTGTCGAGCGCCGGCGCGATCGATCTCACCTTCACAAGCAACACCGGTAACGGTGGCGGCGGGGCCGAGGTGCTGGGAGTCGTTCCCCTGACGACCGGTGGCATCGCCGTGACAGGGTTGTTCACGACGTGGGACTCGACCGTCGCGGGATATGCCGTGGTGCTGGACTCCGATGGGATTCGTGACGCGGCATTCACTGCAGTGGGGGCAGACAACTCGGTGTATGCGGTGACCGAGCAGTCGGATGGGTTCCTTCTCGTCCCCGGAAAGTTCACGACTTGGGACGGGACCGCGGCCGGCGGACTCGTCCGGCTTACGGCTGGTTCCGGTGGTGGCGGTTCCGGTGGTGGTGGCTCCGGTGCGGGTGGTTCGGTGGTGCGGGTGCCGGATGTGATTCAGCAGTATCCGATCGCAGCGGAGCTGGCCGTGGGGTCGCCGGTGGTGGCGTGTGAGGCGAATGCGCCGGGCTATGTGGTCGATGGTCGGGTCAGCGTGGAGCGTCAGTTCGATGCGTGGACGTTGAGCTATGCGCAGTGGCCCAATGATGGTGCGGGTGGGTATGTGTGCACTCGGACGCTCTCGTATCAGGCGAGTGCGGATATGTGGTTGACGGCGTCGAGTGTGGTGACCGGCAGTGGTGTGCTGCAGCAGTATGCGATTGGTGCGAGTGCTGTTCTTCGCATGGTGGCCGAGGACGGCATGAGTGATGCGGCGGCGCGGGTGGCCTTTTGCCGTACTCATGCGCCGGACAGTGCTGCTCTGGGCAGGGACTGGGGTCAACGCAACGAGGGCTGGAGACCGAGCTACGCGTCCTGGCTCAACGGTGGTGCCGGCGGCTGGGTGTGCAGCCGAACCCTCTAGTCGAGGGTGGCGCTTCTACCGGTGACGCGCTGGTGCGGCTGTCGTTTTCGCTTTCAGAGCTGAGTGTGAGACTCTGGAGGCGCACAGATGTCTCTGCTTCAACAGCCGCATTCCGTGTCGCTCCATTCCGGATGCGATTCCTGTGCAGATGCCGATGTCATGGCATCGCTTCATGCGCGAGGACTGTCCTCGCGTAACGACGAGGCTCACCGCCGCCGTCGCACCATTGTGAGGAAACCTTCGTGAATCAGGCAACACCTGTCTCTACTTCTGCGCCCGCTGACGGGCATTGCATCACCTTCGCTGAGCTGGGGGTCCCCCATGCGCTGGCCGAGGCCCTCGCTGCCCAGGGCATCTCCAGCGCCTTCCCCATTCAGACCGCAACCCTGCCGGACAGCCTCTCGGGGCGCGACGTGCTCGGCCGGGGACGGACTGGGTCCGGCAAGACCCTTGCCTTCGCCCTGCCGTTGGTCGCAGGCCTCGCGGACAACCGGAGTTCGACCAAGGCGGGTTCCCCGCGTGGGCTCGTCCTCGTGCCCACGCGCGAGCTGGCCAATCAGGTTCTGGCCGTTCTCGAGCCGCTGGCCGCGACGTGCGGACTCTCCGCTGCCGTGATCTTCGGCGGTGTCAACCAGAATCCGCAGGTTCGCGCGCTCAAGGCGGGCGTCGACATCGTGGTCGCCACACCGGGGCGCCTTGAGGACCTCATCGCGCAAGGCCACTGCCGCCTGGATGGAGTCCAGATCACTGTCCTGGACGAGGCGGATCACATGGCCG
>JAIOXK010000147.1 GCA_021741645.1 Candidatus Nanopelagicales bacterium | reverse complement strand
CGACCGGGAAGTCATGGCCGTTGCCGAGGCGTGGGTGCCGCCCGAGCGGGCTGCTCGCTACGTCGCGCCGGACACGCTGCATCAGATCTTCAACTTCGACTTCATGGCGGTGCCGTGGGACGCGCATCGAATTCACGCAGTGATCGAGCGCACCATGGCAGAGCTCGCCGTCGTGAACGCGCCGCCCACCTGGGCACTGAGCAACCACGACACCCCCAGGGTTCCCACGCGTCTCGGCGGGGAAGCCGAGGGGTTGCGGCGCGCCCGCGCGATGGCCTTGGTGGCGCAGTGTCTGCCCGGCTCGGTCTACGTGTACCAGGGGGAGGAGCTCGGCCTGCCGGACGCGGACCTGCCCGATGAGGCGCGTCAGGACCCCGTCTGGTTTCGCACTGCGGGAGCGCAGAAGGGACGCGACGGCGCACGAGTTCCCCTGCCATGGCGCGGCGAGGAACCGCCCTATGGATTCGGGGAGAGTTCCCGAACCTGGCTACCGCAGCCGCTCGGGTGGCAGTCAATGACGGTGGCGGCGGAAGAGGCTGATCCGACGAGCACGCTGCATCAGTACCGCGACATGCTCAGGCTCCGGCATGAGCTGACTGATCTGGAGTCAGGGTCACTGCTGACCACCGTGCGTGACGGTGACGTGCTGGTGATTCAGCGCGGTGAACGCTTCACGTGCGTCGTCAACATGGGTCACGTCCCAGCAGTCGCGCCGATCTCAGGGGCGATCCTCGTGGCGAGCGATGCGGGAGTCACAGTCGAGGGCGACAGGATCGCCCTGCCGCCCTCAACCGGTGCCTGGATTCGCTGCTAGTGCAGCCGGCGCTGAATGCCCTCAGTGTCGAATACGTAGACCCGCTCCGGGCGCACGTGCACGCTGCTGCCGATCTTGGGCGCCTGGAATCCGCGGTCGCGGGCGACCACATCAACCGTCTGCCCACCCGCATCCGTGAACTCGCCGTAGACGAACGTGTCGGCGCCGAGCTCCTCGACGACGGTGACGGTCATGCCGATGCCCTCGTCGGCGATGTGCAGATCCTCAGGTCGCACTCCGAGCAGCACATTCGATCCGCTCGCCTGGTCAAGGATCGCTCGGTCGACAGGAACGGTGTACCCATTGACGGTGACGCCGCCGTCGACGATGGCGGCAGTCGCCATGTTCATCGAGGGGGACCCGATAAACGTTGCGACGAATGAGTTGTCCGGCTCGTCGTAGAGCTCACGCGGGCTGGCGCACTGCTGCAGGATGCCGTCCTTGAGTACTGCGACTCGGTCGCCCATCGTCATGGCCTCGACCTGGTCATGGGTGACGTAGACCGTGGTCGTGCCGAGTCGTCGCTGAAGCGCGGCGATCTGCGAGCGAGTCTGAACTCGTAGCTTCGCGTCAAGGTTCGAGAGCGGCTCGTCCATCAGGAAGACCTCGGGCTCGCGCACGATGGCGCGCCCCATGGCCACGCGCTGACGCTGACCGCCCGAGAGGGCCTTGGGCTTGCGCTCGAGGTACTCGGTGAGGTCCAAGATGGCGGCCGCCTCCTTGACCCGTCGCTCGATCTCGCTCTTGCTGACCTTCTGGATCTTCAGTGCGAACGCCATGTTCTCCGCTACGGACATGTGCGGGTAGAGGGCGTAGTTCTGGAACACCATCGCGATGTCCCGATCCTTCGCGGGAACGTTCGTGACGTCGCGATCGCCAATGAAGATCTTGCCCGCGCTGATGGGCTCGAGTCCGGCGAGCATCCGCAGGGAGGTGGACTTGCCGCAGCCGGACGGGCCGACGAGGACGAGGAACTCGCCTTCGCCGATCTCGAGGTTCAGATGGCTGACGGCCGGGTTGGTGCTTCCGGGGTAGACGAGGGAGACGTCCTCGTAGGTGACGCGCTGAGTCATGATGCTCTCCTTCAACCGGCAGGAACGTGCCGGACGATCCGAGTTGGAAGGTGCACCCGGTTGGGTACGCCCTCAGCGTAGTCGCTCGAGGGCTCCGAGATGGGCCGTCCGTCAAAGGTCGATTTCCCTCAGGATGTAACGCGTTACATGACACGAGGACACAGTCCGAGACCAAATCGTGATGACTTCGTTGCGATTTCAGACCCTGCAGGGGTTGCTTCCCGCCTCAAAGGGAGCGACGATGACAGCGTTTACGTTCACGTCGAACGTGGATCGCGATCGGGGATCCGCCCCATCGTCACGAATACGCAAGGAGATTCCATGACCGCAATCAAGCGGCGTCGTGGGGCCATTCTGATTGCCGGCGGTATCGCAGCCACCATGCTGCTCGCCGCCTGCGGAGGCTCCTCTGACGAGGCAAGCAGCGAAGGCGCGACTGAGGACACGGCGGCTGAGTCCACCGAGACCACCGATGAAGGTGCCGGCGACGCTGTCGCCGCTGGCTGCGAGGCCTACGAGGCCTACATGGGCAGCGAGGGCGGCTCGGTCACCCTCTTCACCTCGATCCTCCCCCCGGAGCAGCAGCTCTTCGAGCAGGCATGGGCCGACTTCGAGTCCTGCACCGGCATTGACATCGTCTACGAAGGCAGCGACCAGTTCGAGGCTCAGCTCCCGACGCGCATCGCCGGTGGCAACGCCCCCGACATCGCCTTCATCCCGCAGCCGGGTCTGCTGGCCAAGCTCGTCGAGTCCGGTGGCCCGGTGGCCGCTCCCGACTCCGTCGCGGCCAACGTGGACGCCTACTGGAATCCGGCGTGGAAGGACTACGGCAGCGTCGACGGCACGTTCTACGCCGCACCGCTGGGCTCGAATATGAAGTCCCTCGTGTGGTACTCGCCGAAGTACTTCTCCGAGTGGGGCATCGCTGTCCCGACCACGTGGGATGAGATGTTCGCTGCGGCCGACGCCATTGCAGCTGCGGGCGTGAAGCCCTTCTGCGGCGGCATCGAGTCCGGTGGAGCCACGGGTTGGCCCGCCACTGACTGGCTGGAGCAGATCGTCCTGCGCACGCAGGGTGGCGAGGTCTACGACAAGTGGGTCGCAGGCGACGTCAAGTTCGATTCACCCGAGATCAAGGGCGCGATGGATGTCCTGGCCGGCTGGATGAAGAACCCTGACTACGTCAACGGTGGCTTCGGCGACGTCAAGACCATCGCGACCACGGCCTTCCAGGATGCCGGTGGCCCGATCCTCGCTGGTGAGTGCGCCATGCTTCAGCAGGCGTCCTTCTACGCGAACTTCTGGGAGAACTTCCAGCCCGGAACCACGATCGCCGAGGACGGCGACGTGTTCGCGTTCTACCTGCCCGAGGTTGACGCGGCCGTGGCCGCCAACCCCGTCGTCGGTGGCGGCGAGTTCGTGACCGCATTCGCGGATCGTCCCGAGGTTCAGGCAGTCCAGACGTACCTGGCATCGCCTGAGTTCGCGACCTCCAAGGCTGCGCTCGGCACCTGGGTGTCCGCCAACAGCGGTGTGCCGCTGGACACCTACGCCAACCCGATTGACCGTCTGTCGGCGGAGTACCTCGCCAACCCCGACGGCACCTTCCGGTTTGACGCGTCCGACCTCATGCCCGCCGCCGTCGGCGCCGGTGCTGAGTGGACCGAGATGACCGCCTGGTTCGCCGAGGACAAGTCGACTGACGCCGTTCTCAAGGCAATCGACGCTGCTTGGCCGGCGTCCTGACCTGAGGCAGTCATTCGCTGAATGAGTGACCACCGGGGTCCGCAGGGTGTAGACACATCTTGCGGACCCCGGTGCGTTACTGGCTAGCCGGCACGAGCGCTGAGGAGGAGCGTTGGAGGAGTTGACCGCTGGTCTCACCAAGGTGGGCACCGGTGTCGCCGCTGTAGCAATCGTGCTGGGCCTTCTGCTGCTGATCTTCTTCATCGGCGCTCGGGCCAAGGGCCGCCTGCAGACTCCCATGGCGATCGTCGTCTTTCTGGGGCCCGCCATCCTCCTGCTCGCCTACGGCCTCATCGTTCCCGCCTTCCGCACGACGGCCGGCAGCTTCCAGGACGCGGGCGGCAACGACTGGGTGGGCCTGGCCAACTACGGCTGGATCTTCACGGCCCCGGGCAACTCGACCTTCCTGATCAACACCGTGCTCTGGCTGATCATCGCCCCGGTGCTGTCGACAGCCCTCGGGCTCACCCTGGCCCTGCTGCTGGACCGCATGCGGCGGGAGTCCATCTCCAAGTCCCTGATCTTCATGCCGATGGCCATCTCCTTTGTCGGCGCCGGCATCATCTGGGGCCTCATCTACGAGTACCGCGATCCCTCCAAGCAGCAGGTCGGCCTGCTCAGCCAGGTGGTGATGTGGCTGGGCATCGAGGACCCGCCCAACTGGATCCTCTGGCAGCCCTTCAACAACTTCCTGCTCATGATCATCATGATCTGGATTCAGGTCGGCTTCGCGATGGTGGTGCTCTCGGCAGCCATCAAGGCCATTCCCTCGGACGTGGTGGAGGCGGCCGAACTCGATGGCGCGACCGGTTACCGGCTCTTCAGCAAGGTGACGATCCCGATGATCCGCGGCACGCTGATCGTCGTCCTCACCACCATCATGATCGCGGTGCTGAAGATCTTCGACATCGTCCGAACCATGACCAACGGCAACTTCGGCACGCAAGTCGTGGCCAATGAGATGTATGCCCAGGCGTTCGTCGCGTTCGACGTCGGACGAGGCAGTGCGCTGGCGGTTGTGCTGTTCCTCGCCGTCATCCCCCTGATCGTCTACAACGTCGTGCAACTGCGTAAGGAGAGGACGATCCGATGAGCGTTGAAGCGCCCGAGATCATCCCGATCCCAGAGCCCAGGGAGGAGTCCATCGCTGCGGCCGCACGCCGCAAGCTGAGCAGCCCTTGGGCGTCCGGCCTGGTCATCCTCATCACGATCCTGTGGACCATTCCCACCTTCGGCCTGCTGGTCACGTCGCTCCGGCCCAAGGACCAGGCCCAGAGCTCCGGGTGGTGGACGGCATTCACCGATCCGGTCTTCACGCTGACGAACTACGCCGAGGTCCTCACCGGTGGAGCCACCATCCCCGGCGGCATCACCCCGTACTTCTTCAACTCCTTCGCCATCGCCCTGCCCGCCGCGATCTTCCCGCTCGTGATCGCGACCATGGCGGCCTATGCGCTGGCCTGGATCCCCTTCAAGGGCGCGACGACGATCTTCTTCTTCATCTTCGCCCTCCAGGTCATCCCCCTGCAGATGTCCCTGCTGCCGCTGCTGCAGATGTTCAACCTCGGATGGAGCATCGGCCCGATCCCGATCTTCCCTGACCTCAATCAGGCCGGGTCGAACCAGTCGATCTTCTATGGCACGTACGTCCCCCTGTGGATCGCGCACACGATGTTCGCGCTGCCGCTTGCGATCTTCCTGCTGCACAACTTCGTCCGCCAGCTCCCGCGGGAACTGTTCGAGGCCGCCCGCGTCGACGGGGCGAGCCACTTCCTGATCTTCCGCAAGCTGGTGCTCCCACTCACGGTGCCGGCCAT
>JAIOXK010000146.1 GCA_021741645.1 Candidatus Nanopelagicales bacterium | reverse complement strand
GAGAGGCAGTGAATGGTCGTGACACGCCGAACGAGGCCGCCTGATCACGACCATTCACTGCCTCTCGGCGGTCAGCGGGTCAGGTAGGGGTCGTTCAGATAGGCGTCGACGAGGAGTTCAGCGTGCCGAAGGGCCGACGTGCTCTCGGGTGGAGTGGCGAGCGCTTCAAGAAGCCCGCGCGCGTGTGCCTGCTGCGCTGCGTCGCCACGCTCAACCACCTCGCGCAGCCGGCGCTCCATCTCGACGACATCCATCCGAAGAGTCTGACATCGCAGGACAGAATGCGCGACCGCAGCAGAAGGGCGCCCGGACCATCTGGTCGGGGCGCCCTTCTGCTCACAAGACTCAGGCCTTCTTGGTCTCCCAGAAGATCGCCGCGATCTCGTCGATCTTGCCGAGCAGCTCGTCCGCGACGGCAACGTCGCAGGTGCCCTTGGTGCCACCAGCACCGGCAAGCTTGGTGGCCTGGTTGAACAGGTCATTGAGCTGCGGGTACTTCTCGAAGTGCGGGGCCTTGAAGTAGTCGGTCCACAGCACCCACAGGTGCTCCTTGACCATGTGGGAGCGCTCCTCCTTGATGGAGATGGCGCGAGCCTTGAAGTCGTGGTCGTCGGAGGCGTTGTGCTTCTCCATGCAGGCCTTGACGGACTCAGCCTCGAGGCGGGCCTGAGCGGGGTCGTACACGCCGCAGGGCAGGTCGCAGTGGGCGTAGGCGCTGGTGCTCGGGGCGAGCAGCTGTGCGAAGAGGCTCATTTCGGGATGGCTCCTTGGGTAGTCGTGTGGTGTTCGTGGTCGAAGTGCCCCCACGATAGCGCCGATGCCCGGAGTCGGCACGAGGCAGGACCCGGGCAGGATGGGTCCGTGCTGCCCATCACGCGAGTTCGGATCGTCGGCCCGTCCATGGAGCCGACGCTGCGCAACGGGGAGTGGTGGCTCGTGCGCCGGACGGGGTCGGTGCACCCCGGTCACGTCGTCCTCCTCAAGCACCCGAGGCGCCCGGAACTGGCGATCGTCAAGCGCATCGACCGAGCAGCGGAGGGCGGGTGGTGGGTCATCGGGGACAACCCCGCGGAGAGTGACGACAGCCGTGCCTTCGGCCCCGTGCCCGCGGACCACATCCTTGGTCGACTGTGGTTTCGCTACGGCCGCGATCCCCGCCGAGAGGCAGCCAATGGTCGTGACACGCCGAACGCAGGCCCCTGAGCGCGACCATTCGCTGCCTCTCGGCGGGGCATAGGCTCCGCAGGTGCCCTGGTTCCTGCTCGTTCTCGCCATCGTCAGCGAAGTCTTCGGCACCATCATGCTCAAGTCCTCCGACGGGTTCACGAAGTGGCTCCCCATCGTGGGAGTCGTCGCGGGATACGGCCTGTCCTTTCTCTTTCTCGGCTTCGCGCTCAAGGACATCGGCGTTGGCGTCGCCTACGCGATCTGGTCGGGGCTGGGCACCATCGGCATCGTCATCGCCGGCTACTGGCTGTTCAACGAGCAGCTGAACACCTGGGGCTACGTCGGGATTGCCATGATCATCGGTGGGGTCATCGTCCTCAACGTCAGTGGAGCGCACTGAGCGCGCACACCCCCCTACAGTGTTGACATGACAACCGGAGACATCCGCCGCGCCCGGCCCGACGACGTTCCCGAGATTCTGCAGATGGTCCGCGACCTCGCCGAGTACGAGAAGGCACTCGACGAGGCCATCGCCACAGAGGAGCAGTTTCATGCTGCACTCTTCGGCCCGCAGCCGTCTGTCTTCGCACATGTCGTCGAGCACGAGTCCGACGGACGCCGCCTCGGAGGCTTCGCCCTATGGTTCCTCAACTTCTCGACCTGGCTGGGCAAGAACGGCCTGTACCTGGAAGACCTCTACGTCCGACCAGAGCTCCGGGGAACCGGCTACGGCAAGGCCCTGCTCTCCACCCTTGCGCAGGAGTGCATCGACAAGGACTACGGGCGCCTGGAGTGGTGGGTCCTGGACTGGAATGAGCCGGCCCTCGGCTTCTACCGCAGCATCGGTGCCGTCCCTATGGACGAGTGGACGGTACAGCGGGTGACGGGTCGTGCACTCGCGGAGCTTGCCGATCGCTAGCTCGCATTACGCGCCACCCATTCCTGCGCGCCACCTGATCCAAGCGCCTGTTCGCATTCACGACGGTTGCGTGGCCGACGAGGGACAGCATCGGCAGATCGTTCAGGGAGTCCGAGTAGGCCCAGCAATGCGCCAGGTCAATCTCCTCCACGGCAGCCAAGACAGTCAATGCTTCAGCCTTACGGGCCCCATGGAGGACATCGCCAACGAGTCGTCCGGTGTAGACGCCCTCAACGGACTCCGCTCTCGTGCCCAGCGCTCCCGTCATCCCCAAGAGTCCTGCGATCTCCTCAGCGAGTTCAAGGGGACTTGCCGTCACCAGCCAGGTCTGAGCACCCATGTCGCGGTGCCGCCGAACCTCCGCAGTCACTGCCAGATTCGTCCTCGTTCGGACGATGGCTGGCGCGATGTCTCGGCATAGATCCAGTACGTCGGCGACCCGCTGATCCTTGACCAGCTCAAGTGCCTTGGCCAGGACGAAGTCGCGCCCTGACACGGACTCAGTGCGCGTGGCCACGAAACGGGCATTGAGCCACGCGAACTGCGCGAGCTCCGGAACCGTCACTCGACCCCGGCGAAGCATCTCCCATGCGAATGGGAAGAGCGACGAGCCCCGAACCACGGTGTTGTCCAGATCGAAGAAGGCAGCTGCAGGCATGTCTGCAATCTAGGTCCGCACAGGCAGACGACCGGGACTCGACGAGCCGGTCACCGAGGTATTCATCTCGGCGCCGTCGACACGACACCATTGAGCCACCGCGAGCCTCGTCGCCATGGCAACAGTGTGATCGTGCGGATCACCATGGTCGCGGAATCGTTCCTTCCTCGAGTCAATGGAGTGTCGGGGTCGGTTCTTCGATCCGCGCGACACCTGATCGCCCGAGGCCACCACGTGGACATCATCGCGCCGGACCCAGCACCCAATCACCTCGTTGAAGGTGCACGGATTCACACTGTGCGCTCCGTGAGCATCCCCGGCATGGCAGTGGACCTTGGATGCACGTCCGTCGGTCGATTGCAGGGCATGCTGAGCGACCTCGCTCCGGACGTCGTTCACTTGGCCTCACCTTTGGTTCTGGGCCACCAGGCACTTCGTGCAGCCCAAAGCGGTGGCGTGCCAACGGTCGCCGTCTACCAGACCGATGTCACCGGGTTCGCGCGCCATTACGGCCTCTCCCCGGTCGTCGCCCTGGCCGACTCCCTCATTCGTCGCGTCCATACGGAAGCGACGCTCACGTTGGCACCCTCGACCGACTCACTGGCATACCTGTCATCGTTGGGGGTCATTGGGGCGCGGCTCTGGCGACGTGGTGTCGATGCCGAGCAGTTCCACCCCCAGTGGCGGAGTCAGTCCCTGCGGTCCGACTGGCTCGGTGGGGAGGGGTCCAAGACCATCGTCGGCTACATAGGACGCCTGGCACCAGAGAAGAATGTGCACATCCTTCGCTCCCTCGTCCACGACCCCAGGATTCAGCTCGTGCTCATCGGAGACGGACCATCGCGAGCGGAGCTGACCAAGCTCATGCCGGGCGCCATCTTCACCGGACTGCTCACGGGAGAGGCTCTCGGCAGGGCCGCGGCGTCCATGGACATCGTCGTCGCTCCCGGAGAACGAGAGACGTTCTGCCAGGTGGTGCAGGAGGCCATGGCCTCGGGCGTTCCGGTGATTGCCCCTGCGATCGGTGGGCCGCGCGACCTCGTGGAGCACGATGTGACAGGTCTGCTGTACTCCCCGGGCGACGCTGCCGGCTTGGCTTCCAGCGTCCATGCGCTGGAGGGTGCGGTCGATCGACGCAGGATCATGGGTCAGCGAGGACGCGCCACCGTGGAGAATCGATCCTGGAGCAACACCGTCGACGAACTCATCGGCCACTATGAGGACGCGATCGAGCGCACAACTCTCCGACGGGCAGCGGCTTGACGGCATGCGTCGTGCCCTGTGCCAACTTCGCGCGCCCGCGCAGCGATCGACTCCGCACCCTGACGTTGACTCTGACGGCGGAGTGTCCCCCTCGGGCCGTGATCCCCACCTCCGGCTATCGACGAACGTCCCCCGGGACCTCTCGGTAGCCCACAGCCACGACGGCCACCACGGGAGTGCTCGAACGCCCCGCCACGGTCACTCGGTAGGTCCCCGCCACCGCAGCTCGCTCCACTCTCGACAGGTACAGGTAGCTCCTCCTGCCATAGGGCTCATAGAACTCCGTGCGCTCCTTGGCAATCAGCCGCGTCTTGCGTCCACGAGGGTCGATCACTGTCACGCGGGGCAGTTGGCGATCGGCCAGACGGTTGCCCGGCGCCTCGTCCGGAATGAGCAACTGCATGGCGAACCTGTCACCGTCGTCGAGCGCGAACCGAAATCCCCGACGCTCCCCCATTGTCACCTCTGCCGTGACCGCATACGACACCGTCCCATCGACCAAGAGCGGCCCGCGAGCCGGACTCGCATCTGCGGAGGTGAGAATCACCGGCTGATGCGCCGCCGCGGGGGCGGCGCCACTCAGGGCCGACACCGTCACAGCCACCAGCACGAGGAGGGTCCCCAGTAGTGGCACCTGACCACTGTGCCAGCCCACCGCCGGGTCGGCACGTCCACATCGTCAGTGCTGGTCTCCGGCACCCACCGTTCTCCAGCCCAGACGTTCCGGCTGATTTCGCCTGATGCAGGACGTCATCGCTCTAGGGTGAGGGGCGGACCGTAGGAGGCGCCCGTGACCGACACCGTCACCGTCAGCTTCACCGCTGACACCAGGAACGTCGCTCTCGCCCGCATCGTCGCCGCCGCCGTCGCCGCTCGCGCGGACTTTCCCCTGGACCGGCTCGAGGACCTCCGGCTCGCCGTGGACGAGGCCGTGACGCAGGTCATCGCCTGCGCGTCGTCAGAGGTCACATGCACCTTCACCGAGGGTGATCACGCGATCGAGGTCGCGGTGCACGCGCTCACCACAGTCACCGAACCGGTGTCGGTCACGTCATTCGGCTGGACTGTCCTCACCGCACTCGTCGACTCAGCCTCGTCCTCGATCGCCGATGGGCGCCTCACGATCTCCCTGCGCGCATCCTCGGGTCTGGTAGACGTGTGACGTCTGGCGATCAGGCCTCAGAACGTTGGACGGACAGCCGGCGTCGCCATGAGCACCAACTGCTGGACGAACTCCAGCGGCTGAACTCCGAGGATCCTCGTCGCGTTCAGGTGCGCGATGAGGTGATCACGATGCACCTGCCGCTGGTCAAGCATCTCGCTCGGCGCTACCGCGATCGCGGCGAGTCGATGGACGACCTCATCCAGGTCGGCACGGTGGGCCTGATCAAGGCCATCGACGGCTTCGACCCGGGCAAGGGCGTGGAGCTGTCCACCTACGCCACCCCCACCATCCTCGG
>JAIOXK010000145.1 GCA_021741645.1 Candidatus Nanopelagicales bacterium | reverse complement strand
CGAGCGAGCGTGATCCCGGGTCGGCGAAGGGACTTCAGCCCCTGCTGGATGTACGGCATGTTCGCCATGTCCTGGTCGAAGACGGGGCCGAGCAGGCCGATCTCCTTGATATCGGAGAACGTCTCCCCCGGCTGGAGCCAACGAGTCTCAGCAGGCTTCGGGTGCGAGCCATCGGCAGGAGCCTGGGCGAGCAGGAAGACCTCAGCAATGCACTTGTCAGGGTCATTGCCGTACGGACGGAACCGATAGACGGCGTTGGTGCGTGGGCCGGCGAAGACATAGAAGTTCGGGAAGACGAGGTACTGGTTGCCGTCGAGGAGCTCTGAGTCGGTCCAGTGATCCTGATCGGTGCCGAACTGCTCGGCGAGTGCCGTCCGCATGGCAGCGGCGAGCTCGCGGCGGGCCGTGGAGTCCAGCGGGACCCGAGGTGTTCCTTCGTCGCCGACGGACAGATCGCGGCCCTTGCCCTGCGTGTAGAAGGCACGGGTCTCGTAGTAGGAATCCAGCACCTCCTGCTCGGTGATGTGGTTGGCGATCGTCGGGCTGGGGACACCCTGCGGGACGATCTGCCGGCTCCAGTTCTCGCCCTTGATGACGTCGTACTGGGTGTTCTCGTCGCCGAGCCACTCCATCATCTGGGGGTGGGTCGCGAGGGAGTGGAAGCCCTCGATGAAGGCCTCGCCAGCCACCTTCCAGTTGCAGTCGATGATGCCACCGAAGTGCGAGTACACGACCCGGTCGGTGTAGTCCCAGCGGTCCCAGTCATTGAGCATGGTGCCGAGGAAGTCCTCCAGGGACTCCGAGTCGGGATCCATGTTGATGAAGACGAAACCGTTCCAGGTCGCGACCTTGGCCTCGGGGAGGCTGAACTCCTCCTCCTTGACCTGCGGGAAGTCCCACTGTGCGGGGCAGAACTTCAGGGAACCGTCGATGTTCCAGGTGAACCCGTGGAACGGGCACCGCAGCTCACTGACACGGCCACCCTCCTGCCGCAGGGCTCGCCCACGATGCAGGCACACGTTGTAGAGGGCCTTGATGCTGCCATCGGCCTCACGCATGATGATGAGCTTGTCGTCGGCAATGTCGTACGTGATGTGATCCCCCGGCTCGGGAATGTGATCCTCGCGGCAGACGAACTGCCACACCTTGCGCCAGACCTTCTCCACCTCGCGGTCGTGGAACTCACGGGAGATGTAGCGCTCCACGTCGAGAGCCTCCGTGCCCAGATCCTCATTGATGTCGTATCGCAGGACCGGGGGCACCGGACGGGCGTCCTCGTCCAGGTATTCCTGGACGCTCTTGCCCGGTGAGCGGGGACACGGGGTCTCGGTGGACTCGCGCTGGGGTGACACCTCGGTCATGGGTTCGGACTCCTCGTCTGCGGGTGCCATGATTGTGCACCAGTAGATACTGAACGTCAAGTAAAGATACTGCCCAAAGACGAGGGCCCGGTCCGTGTGGACCGGGCCCTCGCTTCAGTTCACTCGGGAGCTACTACTTGACCTTCCAGAGCTTCAGGAACTGGTTGCGGTAGTCCTTGACGCCCAGGTAGTCGCCCTCGGGGGTGAGGACGGCCTTGCCGATGTTCTGCGGGGTCAGGATCTGCGTGGGCAGATCGTTGGTGACGTACGGCTGGCCCACCGAGTGGCGAGCGAAGCTGTCCACCACGCTGTAGCCGACGATCGGCAGTGAGTAGCCGGTCCAGGCTGCCTCGTCGCCGTCCTTCAGGCCCTGAATGTTGGCCTTGCCAGCGGTCAGGCCACCGATCTGGGCCTTGCCGTTGAGACCAGCGGACTTCAGGGCGGCGGGAACGCCGACCATCCAGCCACCGAGGTCAGACACGAGCCAGTTGGTGCTCGGGTTGGCCTTCATGATGCTGACGACCGCCGACGGGGTCTTGCCCGCGAAGATGTCGGTCAGCTGCTGCGGGTTGGCCTCGTACTTGCAGGTCGGGCACAGCTTCTTGAGGTTCTTCTCGTAGGACTGATCGAAACGGATCAGGATCGGGTACAGCGGCACGGTGATGCCCTGCACGTTGGCCTTGCCGTTGGTGTTCGCAACGGTGTAGGCAGCGATCATCTGGCCCCAGCGATCGAGCATCTTCGGACCGGCGATGTGGGTGTCCTCGAGGGCCGAGACAGGCTTGCTCATGCAGGCCGAGCAGACCACGACGACGCCCTGCTTCTTGGCCTTGGTCAGAAGGTCAGAGAGCGTGGACGGCTCGATGCCGGAGATGTGGATGTAGTCAGGCTTGAGGGACAGGGCCTGCGAGAACAGCTTGCGCTGGGTCTCGGGGTCAACCGCGCCCACGAGCTCCTTGGACTTCCATCCAAGATCCTTCGACGCGGCGATGATCGCCTCGTCGAGCACCTTGTTCTCGTCACCGCCGTTGGACAGCATGACGACGTACTTGCCCTTCGGGGGCTTCTGCTTCAACGGGGTGGTGATCCCGATGTTCTTGGGATTGGGGCTGTAGCGCCCGACGATCTTCTTGGACGTGGCCACGCCGTCAGCGGCGGAGGCCGCCGGCGCGATGCCAGCAACCGCGAGGGAAGCAGCCGCCAAGGTGACGACCGCTGCGATGGACTTGCGCATGGTTCTCTCTTTCGGTAGGGGCCATATGAACCCGAGCCCCGCAAAAGTACCTGCACGTCCTAGGAATGGGAAGGGCTTTTGATTACTTTCTGGTCACTTTCTCTTCATGACAAGGGGGGAGGTACGCCACGAGGCATGGGGGCACGCCGGAGTTACTGAAGAGTAAGTTGAGTTGATCAGACGTAGGGGTGCCCCTCCCAACGGGAGGGGCACCCCTACGTCTGATCCTGGGCCGAGACGAAGCGCAGCTACTTCACGCCCCACAGCGCAAGGAGCTGCTCCTTGAAGTCCGCGATGCCGATGTAGTTCCCGGCCTCGTCAAGGACCACCTCGCCAGCGTTCACCGGCGTGATCAGCTGGCTGGGCAACGGCCCGGTCGCCACCGGATCACCCACGATGATGCGAGCGAACTGGTCAATCACGCGCCAACCGAGAACCGGGTAGGGAAGTGCAGTCCAGGCCTGCAGCGACGCTGCCTGCTCCGGAGTTGCGAGGCCCTCCTCGGCGGTGTCCTCGCCGAGCGCAGCCGCCTCTTCGGCCGCCGCCTCGGCCTCGTCGGCAGCAATCGCGTCGCCGCCATCGGCGGCGAGTGGCTCGGCCGGCGCGGTGCCCTGCAGCACCGCGATGTCGGCCGCGCTGGCCGCCCGACCGATCAGGACCACGGGCTCGAACACATCGGTGGTCTCCAAGATCTCCGGCACTCCTGCGGAGAGATCACCGCTCGTGAGGAGAGCCCACCGCCCGAGGCTGATGCTCATGGTGTCGGAGACGAAGAAGGGAACGTCGTCAACCAGTTCGTCGATGGGCTCATCCGTGGTCGAGCACTCTCGGCACAGTGTTGACAGAGTGCCATCGAAGGACGCTGCGAACTCGCCGATAGCGCCCGAGGGAAGCCGGAAGACCTCAACGCCGGCGTCCTCGTCGACACCCTTGTTGGCGAACACGTAGGCACCGAGCACCTCGCCCCACGCCACGTTCTGCTCGGCGCCGTTCAGGGAGGCGTCCGTCACACCCGGCACGACCTCGGACCCGCAGCCCGTGCACACCACGGGAATACCCGCGGTCTCAGCGGCCGCGAGGCCATCGGCCATCGCCTCGAGGAAGGAGCCGGAGATGCGAATGCCCGCCGGCGCAGCGGCCACCGCCTCAGCAATCGCATCGCCAGCGGTGAGCTCCGACTCGGCTCCGGCGACCTCCTCGACGGTCCAGCCCAAGGCTTCCGCCGCCTCCGTCATGCTGGCCGCGACCAGTGCATCGGATTCGCTGCCATCGCTGAGGCTGATGATCACCAGACCTGAGTCGGGGGCTGCCGTCAGCGGCGCGTCCACACCGATGCTCGTCGGGTTGGCCAGCGCCGTGTCCAGCGAGGCAACCGCATCGGCCTCCTCGGCCGCCGCCTCGGCATCATCCTCGGCGAATTCCACTGCCTCGGCTTCCTCGGCATTCCAGTTGGGATCATCTGCCGGCATCGCACAGGATGCGAGGAGGAGGGAGCCGGCGGTGAGAGCCGCCGCGACGAGGGACCTGCGCATGAATCCGCCTTCCAGATCTGGGTGAATGTGCAATCTACATGAACGTCCAACATTTGTGACCCCCTGAGGGATTACTGTTTGATCACGGCGGACCTGCACTTTGGCGGGCCCCCGATAGACTTACTGGTCACCGCGTAAGGAAACCCACCCTACGGAGCCCTATGTCGCACGAACTGCCCCTCGCCAGCCTCGACGCATCGGAACTGCGCGAGTTGCGCGAAACGGTCCGCGATGCGGCGTCCGAATCGGGATACCCGGAGGGCGTCCGCGCCCTGGAGGAGTCCGACACAGGGCTGGACGCTGACCTGTGGCGCCTGCTCGCCGAGGAGATCGGTCTGGCCGGCGTCGGCCTGCCCGAGGAGGTCGGCGGTTTGGGAGGCCTGGCCGAGATCCTCGCCGTCGCAGAGGAGTTGGGGGCCACCCTCGCCCCCGTTCCCTTCGTCAGCAGCACGGTGCTCGCCGGACAGATCCTCGCAGCGTGCGGCGAGGCCGCCAAGCCCTACCTGGAGCGCATTTCCGGTGGCGAGATCGCTGGGCCGGCCCTCGTCGATACTCGCGGAGCCTGGAACCCCGACGCTGTGGGATGCACCTTGGACGGTGACCAGGTCACCGGATCCGTGCGCTTCGTGCCGTTCGGGGCATCAGCTGCCTTCTTCGTCGTAGCGGCGAGAACCCCTCAGGGAATTGCCGTGGCCATCGTCGAAGCAGATGACGCCACCGTCACCCCTCTTGCGTCGTTGGACTTCTCCCGGCCATCGGCGACCGTCGCGTTCGATGCGAGTCCCGCCGTGATGCTCGCTGCTGACGGCGAGGCGTGCATCACCGCTGGCGTCGACATCGCCCTCGTGGCGGTGGCAGCCGACCAGCTTGGCGGATCTCAGCGATGCTTCGACATGACCCTCGAGTACATCAAGGTCCGCCGACAGTTCAATCGTGAGATCGGCAGCTTCCAGGCCATCAAGCACCGGATGGCCGATGCCCTGATGCAGGTGGAGATGGCCCGTTCGGGACTGGAGAAGATCACGTGGGCACCGGTGGCTGACTTCGGCGCAGAGGCGTCGGTCATCAAGGCCTGGGGGTCGGACTCCTACAACGCCCTTGCGGCAGAGGCCATCCAGCTGCACGGAGGTATCGGCTTCACGTGGGAGCACGACGCGCACCTGTATTTCCGGCGCGCACGGTATGACGCGGCCTTTCTCGGTGACGCCAACCTTCACCGCGAGCGCGTCGCCTCGCTCCTCGGCTGGTGACCTAGCTCCCACGATTTGGACCGCTTCCCGGTTCGAATCGGTAGATTCGACCGGATCCCGGTCCAAGTCTTCAGACTTGAACCGGGAAGCGGTCCAAATCGTAAGAGCGGTTCAGGATTTGGTGAGC
>JAIOXK010000144.1 GCA_021741645.1 Candidatus Nanopelagicales bacterium | reverse complement strand
GCACCGCACGAATCATCTTGCGCTGGCTGTCGAAGGACGCCCCCGACTCCGCGTACTCCTCAGCCGACAGCAGCCGCGAGACTGCCCTGCTCACCGCCACGAAGGGGAGCGGCTCGGGCACGATGATGACGGGCAGGCCCAGTTCCTCCCCAGCGGTCACCAAGGCGGCGGGCACCTGCGCATGATGGAGTCCGACTCCGAAGCCAAGGCCTGCCGCATCCGCCCGCACGAGCCGTTCCACGTATGCCCGGCACTCAGATGCGTCGCTGGTCATGGCCATGCCGGTGGTCAGGACGAGATCGCCGGACTCGATCCAGGGCGTGGGGTCCTGCTGCTCGGACACGGCCACCCACCGCAGAGGTCGATCCAAGGATGGCGTGTGGGTTGCCAGCCGAAGGTCCAGTTCGGCCAGCAGAACCACCTGTTCGACCGTGACGGTCATGAGCACCTCCGACGTTGTGGACAACTGTAGGGCCACGCACGCTCCATTTCGGACGGGATCAGTCGCTGGTCCTCGCCCTATCCTCGGTCTCGTGCGGGATGCTCTCCTTTCCTGGCGAGCTCTCGCCTCCCGCCCGGACCGACGAGGAGCGCCATGACTGACACCGCCGCCCCATCCCTGCAGGGCGCGCTTCCGCAGGAGCGTCGACTGGTCACCGAGATACCCGGACCGGTGTCCACCGCACTTCAAGCACGCAAGCAGTCCGCCGTCTCAGCCGGCGTCGGCGTCATGCTGCCCGTCTATGTCGTGCGCGCCGGAGGAGGCGTGCTCATCGACGCCGACGGCAATTCCCTCATCGACCTCGCCTCCGGCATTGCCGTCACCACCGTCGGCAACGCCAACCCGGATGTCGTGTCTGCGGTTCAGACCCAGGTGGCAGCCTTCACCCACACCTGCTTCATGGTCACGCCCTATTCCGGATACGTCGAGGTCTGCGAGGCGCTCAATCGACTCACGCCCGGCGACCATGAGAAGCGGTCCGCGCTCTTCAACTCCGGCGCCGAGGCTGTCGAGAACGCAGTCAAGATCGCTCGCGCGTACACCAAGCGCCAGGCCGTCGTCGTTCTCGAGCACGGCTATCACGGGCGTACGAATCTCACCATGGGCATGACGGCGAAGAACATGCCGTACAAGCACTCCTTCGGCCCGTTCGCGCCGGAGATCTACCGGGTGCCCGCTTCCTATCCGTTCCGCGATCGCGGTCTCAAGGGTCCGGAGATGGCGGAGATCGCGACGACGCGCATCGATCGCGAGATCGGTGCGGAGAACGTCGCAGCCATCATCATCGAGCCCATCCAGGGCGAGGGTGGATTCATCGTCCCCGATCCCGGCTACTTCAAGGCGATGGCTGACTTCGCCCAGGCGCACGGAATCGTGTTCGTGGCCGATGAGATCCAGTCGGGCTTCTGCCGCACCGGCGACTGGTTCGCCTCTGAGTACGAAGACGTCGTGCCCGACCTGATCACCACCGCCAAGGGGATCGCCGACGGCATGCCCCTTGCCGCCGTCACGGGTCGAGCCGAGATCATGGACGCCGTGCACGCCGGTGGACTCGGTGGCACCTACGGCGGCAATCCCGTCGCATGCGCCGCAGCGCTCGCCGCCATCGGCTGGATGGAGCGCAACGATGCTCCCGCGCTGGCGCGCGAGATCGAGTCGATCATGATTCCCCGGCTCAAGGAGATGGCCGTTCAGTTCCCGGCCATCGGTGATGTCCGTGGACGAGGCGCCATGATCGCCATCGAATTGATCAAGCCAGGAACTATGGACCCTGACGCCGAGCTCGCGGGAGCACTCAGTCGGTTCTGCCACCAGCACGGCGTCGTGACTCTCACGACGGGCACACATGGGAACATCTTCCGGTTCCTGCCCCCTCTGACCATGCCGCACGCACTCCTGGAAGAGGCGCTCGGGATCCTCGAGCAGGCCTTCGAGGCGTCCGCCTCCTGACCCATCCAGGTCGCAATGGGGTCGCAACGCCCCTCCGTACCGGGCTTCCTGCACGACTCGCGCCTACGGTGAAGCCATGAGCAGCGCCTTCACCGAATTGACCCGGGCCCTGAGCCGTCGTCGCCTGCTTGCCGCGGGCGGAGTGGGAGCCGCAGGGGTGGTTGCCGCAGCGTGTGGGGCCGACGGCTCCCCAGAGGCGGCCACCAGCCCCAGCAGCGCACCGAGCGTTGAGGGCACGACTGCGGAACCGAGTCCCGAGGCGACCATGGCGGACCTGTCGGACGTGGAGAAGATCGTTCAATTCTCCAACTGGCCGCAGTACCTCGATGAGGACGAGGGCGACGGCACGACCATGCAGGATTTCATCGACTCCTCGGGGATTGACGTCATCTACACCGATGACATCAACGACAGCAACGAGTTCTACGCCAAGGTCCGTACGAATCTCGAACAGGGCCGAAGCATCGATCGCGACATCGTCGTGCTCACCGAGGAGGGGGTCGAGCTGTGGATCGCGAACGGCTTCGCCGCACCCTTGGACAAGTCCCTGATTCCCAACGCGAAGAACGTGATTCCGGCCCTCCAGGACGTACCCTTCGATCCCGGCCGCCAGTACTCGCTCCCGTGGCAGTCGGGGTTCACAGGTATCGGGTACAACACTCGCCTTCTGGAGCGGGAGCTAGGCGTCAAGGAGATCAACAGCTTCGACCAGTTCTTCGACCCGAGGTTGAAGGGTCGTGTCACCATCCTCGTCGAGATGATGGACACGATGGGTCCGCTGATGAACTGGCAGGGCTACGACATGGACGACTTCACTGAGGCACAGTTCGACGACACCCTTGCGGTTCTGCAGCAGAAGATCGACGAGGGGTTCATCCGCCAGGTCACCGGAAACGACTACATCGCGGCCCTGGACAGCGGTGATGCCATCGCCTCCATCGGCTGGTCTGGTGACGTCCTGGCACTCGGCAGGAAGTTTGGCTTCTCCATCCCGGAGTCTGGCGGGATGATCTGGGCGGACAACATGCTGATTCCCTCCGTGGCGACACACAAGGCCAACGCTGAACGCCTCATGAACTACTACTACGACCCGCTCGTCGCCGCCCGGCTGGCCGCATGGGTGCAGTACGTGTGCCCCGTTCAGGGCGCGCAGGAGGCCATGGCAGACGTCGATCCAGACCTCGTCGATGACCCGTGGATCTTCCCGACCCCGGAACTTCTGGCCCAGGCGCAGGAGTTCATGTACCTCGGCCCAGAACTCCGAGAGCAGTACACCCGCCGGTTCCTGATGGCAGTCGGCGCCTAGGAGCGGTTATCCACAGGCCCGAGGATGACCATGGCGGCGGGTGACGACACCGCCTAGCGTGCCGGTGTGCGACCGACGATGCTGGCGATGATCCTCGCTGCCGCCATGGCCGTCGGACAGGCGGCACCCGCTCGCGCCGACGATCAGGCGGTGACCCTTGAAGCGGAGACGGGCTGGTTCTGGGAGTGGTCGGATGGCTCGCGAGCGCGGTCGCGCACGATCTCAGAGGACCAGCACCGGACGTGGTCCGCGCTTCCGCGCCTGCGCGTCGCCAGCAGTCCTGGCCAGCCAGGGCGCCTCGTCACTCTCGAGGTACGCCACCGCGGGCGCTGGAGCGTCGAGGACTCCGGTGTCACGGACCGCACCGGTCGGGCGCACGTAAGCCTCAACCCCTACTGTGCCGACGGCGCATGGTGCAACGAGACGTCGACGTATCGCCTTCGCGTTGCATCCCAGACGGCGACCTTCACGGTGCGGTTCAGCCCGGCAGACTGAGCTCCTGCATGCCATGGGGCTGCCCATAGGCACCCGCCATCAACTCCAGGTAGGGCACGGCGTCGAAGGCCTCCGGCCCCAGCACGCCCGCTCCGCTCCAGATTCCGGTGGCCAACAGCTCCAGCGCAATCACCGGGTTCATGGCCGTCTGCCATACGACCGCCTGCACTCCGTACTCGCGCATCGTCCACTCGTTGTCTGCGACGTGATACAGGTACACCTCTCGCGGCTGCCCGTCCTTTCCTCGACCCGTCACCCACGTGCCCGCACAGGTCTTGCCCGACATACGGTCCCCTAGCGTCGCCGGATCTGGCAGCGCCGCAGCCACGACGTCGCGCGGACTCACCCTTTGCCCCTTCACGTCGACGGGCTCGGTGCTGTCGAGTCCCAATTTGTGCAGCGTCTTCAGCACCTCGATGAACTCATCCCCCAGGCCGTACTTGAAGGTGACTCGCTTGCAGTCGATCCACCGAGGAACGAGCAGGACCTCCTCATGCTCGACGTTGATGACCTCGATCGGCCCGATGCCCTCGGGGAAATCGAACACCTCCGGCTCGGAGAAGGGTGCGGTCGTGAACCATCCACGATCCCGCTCCCAGATAATCGGGGGGTTCAAGCACTCCTCGATTGTCGTCCAGATGGAGAACGAGGGGGCGAAGTCATAGCCCTCGACCACCAGGTTCGCGCCGTCCCGAATGCCGATCTCGTCGATGTCCTCGAAGAGATGGTCGGCCGCATAGCGGGCGAAGACATCCGCGAGACCGGGCTCGACACCCATGCCGCACAGGGCGAGCAGCCCCCTGTCCTCCCATTCGGGGTCGCGGGCGAACTGCTCGTCGCCGAGTTTGAGCCCCACCTGCTCATGCGGCGACGACGAATGCGGTCGGCTCAGGCTCATGGCCGTGTCGAGGTAGTTCGCTCCGGCCTCCAGTGCCGCGTCGAAGATCGGCATCACAAAACGCGGGTCCACGAGATTCGCCACGTGCGTGATCCCACGTTCACGGCACAGGCGCACGATGGCGTCCTTGTCACTCGCGTTGAGGCGCACACCGTCGAAGCGCGGATCATCGACACGCTCCGCCAGCGCACGTGCGCGGGACTCGTCGTAGTCAGCCACCGTCCACGACTCGAAGTACGCGCGACGCTTCGCAATCAGGGCGGCAGACGTGCCGACACCCCCGCAGCCAATCGCCAGGACCTTCATCGCATTGCCTTCCCTTCTCCAGCTGCGCGCACGTCGGCGTGACTCACGAGTCGAATCCCATACCGAGTGCATCCAGTGTCCTCAGCCACAGATTCCGACGGCCGCCATGACGGTCAGCATGAGCCAGCGACTTCGTGGTGACAGCTATGCCTGCAGATCGCAGTGGCTCCGGCGGAAAGGGAATGGGGTTTGACCGGACCATCTCCAGACGGGTGCGCTCCGTGTCGCGCCCGTTCAGCAGATCGAGCATCGTCTGGGCGCCGAAGCGCGAGGCACCCACCCCGAGTCCGGTGAACCCGAGGACATACCCGACTTTGCCGCCCATGGCGGTTCCCCAGAAGGCCGAGAACCGAGAGCACGTGTCGATCGCACCGCCCCAGCCGTGCGTGAAGGAGATGCCCTCGAGAGCCGGGAATGTCTGCAAGAAGTGCTCGGCCAGATGCCCGAAGTAGCTCGTGTCGTGCTCATGCTCGCGCGCGAAGGTGCTCCCGTAATGATGCACCGCGTCATAGCCGCCCCACAGGATGCGCCCATCGGGAGTGACCCGGTAGTAGTGGAACTGGTTCCCCGCGTCTGACACTCCCTCGCGCCCGTCCCACCCGATTGCAGCCC
>JAIOXK010000143.1 GCA_021741645.1 Candidatus Nanopelagicales bacterium | reverse complement strand
AGTCCCCGCACGACATCGTCGCCCACGTCCATCGACGGTCGCACGCGCGGCCCCTCCCTGCGCACGGCATCGGCACCATAGGACGCCCAGTAGAGCTCCGAGCGGCGAGCATCGGTGGCTACCTCGACCGGCTGCCCCGGATTCTCCGCCAGCCATTCAACGGCCAGGGCATCCAGCGAGCACAGTCCATGCACCGGCAGCCGCCAGGCCGCGCCGATCGCCAGTGCCGACGCGATCGCGACTCGCAGGCCGGTATAGGGCCCTGGGCCCACGCCGCATGCGATCGAGGAGACCTCGGGCCGGGGCGCGAGGGCCACCACAGCCGCGATCATCGGGCCGATCACCTCCGCGTGACGACGTGCATCCTCGTGCTGCTCTTCAGCGACCACTGAGCCGTCGTCCGCGACGAGTGCTACCGACGTCAGGGCTGACGAACTGTCCAGGGCCAGGATCATGCCGCCCACCATCCATGGTCAGCGAGGATCGACGCCCACCTCTCGTCTCGAGCGGAGAGAGTGAGGGTGCGCTCGTCATCATCATCGGCATCGGAGCGCGTGATCACGATGGTCAACCCGTGCGGGGAGAGCCGCTCCGCCAGTCCCCGACCCCACTCGACCACCGTGACACTGGCATCGAGGTCGGCGTAGAGGTCGAGATCGTCCAGCTCCGCCACCGTTCCCAGCCGGTAGGCATCCACGTGGACAAGGCCAAGGCCGTCACCGGGATGCGGGTGCACTCGGCTGATGACGAAGGTGGGGCTGGTGACCCGATCGGTGATGCCCAGCCCGCTTGCCAGCCCCTGCGTGAAGGTGGTCTTGCCTGCACCCAGGTCCCCCGCGAGGACGATGACGTCTCCACCCTCGCACCTCGACGCGACTTTGCGCGCCCAATGACGCATCTCATCAGCGGTGGCCGCGGTTACTGTGACAGACATGGGATAGGCGCTAGGCGACAGTGTCAATGGCGTCATCAACGATGTTGCGGCGCACGCGATCCACGAGGTCGAGCAGACAGGCGTCCACTTCGGCCGGCTTCTCCAGGGTGACCATGTGTCCGCTGTCCGGGATCACCACGTACTCAGCCCCCGGGAGAGCCGCGACGATCTCGTCGCTCTGCTCCTTGGGTGTCAGTCGGTCGTCCTCACCCACGATCACCAGCAGTTCCCCACGTTCAAGCGCCGGCAGGGCCGATCGCTTGTCATGCTCCTGCAGCGCCGGGAGGAACTCAGCAACCACGTCAATGGGCGTGGCAGACACCATGCTGGCGACGAATCGACTGGCCTGGTCCGTGGCACTCGAGCCGAACGAATACATCCGAGTGAGCATGAGCCCCAGATCCGTGTCCTGCCAGCGGAGCCGCTCGATGAGCCCGGACTGGTGAGCCAAGGCGGCCGCGACCGGGGGCGCCAGCTGATGGAAGACCCTGCCCATGCCCGGTGGCAGGCCGAGTTCATTGCTCGCCAGACCGCCAGCCGTCGTGGCGATCAGAGCCACACCGAAGACTCGCTCGACGAACAATTCCGGACGCTGAGCGGCCAGGGCCATCACCGTCATGCCGCCCATGGAGTGCCCGACCACGACGAGCGGACCGGTGGGAGCAACAGCGTCGATGACCTCGCCAAGATCGGCGCCCAGCTGGTCGACGTGATGGGTGTCGAAATCGGCACGAGAGGAGCGCCCATGACTGCGCTGGTCGTAGAACACCAGGCGGGTCCGGCCTCGAAGGGCTGCTCGCTGGTAGTGCCACGAGTCCAGGCTCAGGGCATACCCATGGGCGAAGACGATCGTCAGGTCGTCCGGTGCGTCAGGCGCCTCGTCGATCTCGACGTGCAGGACGGCGCCGTCGCTCGTCGACACGACCTGAACGTCACCTCGCAGGGTTCCGAGTTCGGAGTCCTCGGATCCGGCCTGCCCCACGGAGCGCATGAGGGTGCGCTCGGCCACTGCTCCCAGAGCGGCGCCCGCGGCGAGGGCCCCGGCCGCCAGCAGACCGCGCCCGGCCAGGCGAAGGGCCGGAGTGATGTCTGGGCTCATAGACCTGCATCCTCTCCCACATATTCGCGAGGGACTCGCGGGCCGATTCTCGTGACGATCTCATAGCCGATCGTGGCCGTCGCCTCGGCCCACTGATCCGCGGTCCATTCACCGTCCGCTCCCGGACCGAACACCATCACCTCGTCACCGGCGATCGACGATGCCGACGGACCAAGGTCCACGACGAACTGGTCCATCGCCACCGTGCCCACGACCGGGCACAGGGATGCGTTGGCCACGATCTGCACCGCGGTCCCCTGCCGAGGAGCACCTGCCGCGCGAGGCACGCCATCGGCATAGCCCAAGGGGACGAGACCGAGCGTCGTGCCCTCGGTGGCAGACCAGCGCCACCCATAGGACACGGCCGCACCCGCTGGCACAGACTTCACGTGCGCCAACCGGGCGCGCAGGGACATCGCAGGAGTCAGCCCGAGGTCCGCCGAGGTGCCCAGATCCGCCGACGGGGAGAGCCCGTACATCGCAATACCCGTGCGCACCATGTCGTAGCGGCAGTCGGTGTGTGCGAAGAGGGCCCCACTGTTGCTCAGATGACGCAGGCGCGGCTGCACACCCGCGTCAACGATGGCGTCCGAGGCCTCCTCGAATCTCCTCCGCTGGTGACGGACAGATTCCGCGTCGGGAGTGTCGCCATCGGCCAGGTGCGACCACAGGCCCTCGACCTCAAGCACCCCCTCGTGCACCCCGACCTTGACTGCATCGATCAGCGACGGGAGCTCGTCGACGGACACGCCGTTGCGAGTCAGGCCCGTATCGACCTTGATGTGAATACGGGCACGTTGGTCGACCGCGCGGGCGGCAGCAACCACCTCGTTAACCGCCCAGACCGATGACACCGAGATGTCGATCTCTGCCTCGACACACCTGACGATGTCGGGATCCCCCGGGCTCCACAACCAGGCAAGCACGCGACCCGAATCGCCCGACGCACGCAGCTGCAACGCCTCTGAGGGCAGCGCGACGCCGAGCCACGTCAGCCCTTCATCACGTGCGACCCGAGCCACCGGAATCATGCCGTGCCCATAGGCATCTGCCTTGACGACGGCCATGACCTCGGCCTCGCCCGCACGACTGCGCAGCAGTCTGAGGTTGGCGCGGATGGCATCGAGATCCACGCGCGCACAGGCACGATTCATGACGAGCCGCCATCGTTGGGCGCGATCCCGAATCGGGCCGCGTGCACGGCTGCCCCGACGCGCATCGCAATGTCGGGCGCCGTGACGGGTGCGTGCGCTGCCGCCAGTCGTCCGGCACACCCGTGCAGCCACACCGCGGCTGCGACCGCCTCTTCCGGATGGTCGAGATCGCCACGAGCGTGAGCCCCGGCCAGAACTCCCGTCAGAATTCCGGTCAGGACGTCCCCGGAGCCGGCGACGCCGAGGTCTGCGGTGCCCTCGATATCGATCCACACCTCACCTGCCGGGCCGGCCACGACTGTCCCCGCCCCCTTGAGAAGCACGATGCACTGCAGCTCCCGAGCCGCGTCCACCCCGGCCTGCCGTCGATCGCCGACCCGGGCGAGGAGCCCTGGGAGCATCCGCTCGAATTCACCGTCATGGGGTGTCAGGACCGTGATCAATCCGGCGCGGAAGCGATCGCGCAGCCGTTCCCGGACATCTGCCGACGCTGCGACAACCGACAGGGCACCTGCATCCAGCACGACGGGCACTGCCGCCGCGAGCGTCGCCAGCACGGTTGGCTCATCCGATTCCGCACCGGGGAAGCCCGAACCGCATCCCCACGCGGTGGCCCGCACCTGCTCGGCAGGCGAGGTTCCATCGACGACGACATCCGGGTAGTGCGAGACCACGAGCTCGGCCACGCCGTCACGCCGGTCCAGCAGGCGGACCATCCCGACATCGGAATGGCGAGCCGCTGCCGCGGCCAGCAGGGACGCACCGCGGTACTCCGACGAGCCCACCGCCAGCCCGGCCACCCCCCGGCTGTACTTGTAGGCGTCCTCCGCAGGCTCGGGGACCCACCTGTCGACGTCAACGGGCTCGATGATGCGGGCGACCGGTGCGTCATCGCCGAAGTCCAGGCCGATGTCCACGATCTGCACAGTGCCCGCGTGCATGCGCCCGGGTGCCACCAGCAGTCCGGCCTTCGCCGCGCCGAAAGTGACCGTGACGTCAGCATCGACCGCAGGTCCCTGCACCGCACCGGTGTCCGCGTTCACCCCACTGGGCACGTCCACGGCAACGATCAGTGCACCGCTGCGCGATGCCACCTGCACGACGCGGTCAGCTTCGGGCCGAAGCCCGCCCGATCCACCGATGCCCAGGATTCCGTCCAGGACCAGGTCGGCTGCGAGGACGACGCCATCGACCGCATCCTCATCACTGGCCGACACGAGTCGACCGCCGGCGGACACCAGCGCTGCCGCGCCCTCGTGGTGGAACCGCTCCGACAGGGTTACCGCGTCCACGCGACATCCCCGACGTGCCAGGGTCGCCCCCGCCCAGAGTGCGTCTCCCCCGTTGTTCCCCGAACCCGCCAGGATGACGACACGAGCACCGACCACGGCCCCCCGCACATCGCCCAGCAGCCGTGCACAGGACACCGCAAGGGCGTGCGAGGCACGCTGCATAAGAGCCCCCGTCGGCACCTGCTGGAAGGCGACCTCTTCGGCCGCACGAATGGCCGCGACGCTGCGAATGTCGATCATCCGCGCTCGCCTGCACCAGCGATGACGAAGGCCATGGCCATGTCTCCATCATGACTCACCGAGACCAGCCATCGCTCGATACCTCGGACGGACGCGGCCTCGGCGACGGTGCCGCTCACAACGATGCGGGGCTCGCCGCGTTCGCCGGAGAGCACCTCGCAGTCATGCCAGGACAGACCAGTGGTGTCGACGAGAACCTTCGCAACCGCCTCCTTGACCGCCCATCGGCCGGCAAGGGACACCACCTGCTTGCGGTGGGCACCCGATGCCTCGATCTCCCGATCCGTGAAGACGCGCGCGACAAGGCCGGGCGTGCGATCGATGACCGCAGCGAAGCGACGGATGTCGACCAGGTCGACGCCGATGCCGACGACTCGGGCCGGCAGTTCCGGGAGCAGGACTACTCCACCGTGACGGACTTGGCGAGGTTGCGGGGCTGATCGACATCGTGGCCCTTCGCAGTGGCCATCTCGCAGGCGAACACCTGCAGCGGAACCGTGGACACCAGGGGCTGCATCAGGGTCGGAACGGCCGGGACCCGCACGATGTGGTCGGCGTAGGGGACGATCGTCTCGTCGCCCTCCTCAGCGATCGCAATGATCAGCGCCCCGCGAGCACGGACCTCCTGAATGTTCGACACGATCTTGTCGTGCAGCACCGCCCTGCCCCGCGGAGACGGCACCACCACGATGACCGGCACGCCCTCCTCGATCAGGGCGATCGGGCCGTGCTTGAGCTCGCCGGCCGGGAAGCCCTCCGCATGCATGTAGGCCAGTTCCTTGAGCTTCAGCGCCCCTTCAAGAGCGACCGGGAAGCCGACGTGACGGCCGAGGAACAGCACAGACCTCGAGTCCGCCAGCTCGC
>JAIOXK010000142.1 GCA_021741645.1 Candidatus Nanopelagicales bacterium | reverse complement strand
CGACCCTGCGCGCGCGCTCCCGAGCGCGCATCGGAGGTCACCTGCTGCAGTTCGGCCTCCCGCTTGTCGATTCGCTGGCGCAGGGAGCCGGCAGCGGTATTGCGAGGGTTGGCGAACACTGGCAGGCCGAGCTCCTGCTGCTCGGAATTGATCCGCTCGAAGTCCTCCACCGTGAAGAAGATCTCGCCGCGCACCTCGAGTAGTCGAGGGACTGCGCCGCCGCGTGCCGTCAACCGCTGCGGCACTCCTGGGATGAATCGGGCGTTGTAGGTGACGTCCTCCCCCACGCGCCCATCTCCTCGAGTGGCGAGAGTCGTCAGGGCGCCGTCAACGTAGACCGCATCGACCGCAAGACCGTCGATCTTCAATTCGCACAGCAGCGATGGCAGGACTCCAAGACCATGTCGAACACGCTCGAACCATGCGTCGAGTTCGTCGACGTCGAAGACATTGTCGAGCGAGTACATCCGCTGCAGGTGCTCCACCGGATCGAACATCTCTGACCGCGTGCCACCGACTGTCTGCGTCGGCGACTCCCCGCTCACAAGCTCAGGAAACTCCTGCTCGAGCGCCAGCAGGTCAGCGTAGAGGCGGTCGTACTCGATATCGGACAGTCGAGGCGCATCGTGCTGGTAGTAGGCAGCGCGGGCCTCGTTTACCTGATCGACGAGCGCCGCCCAACGCTCGCGTGCATCATCACGCTTCATCACTGGCACCGCCTTGCTCGTCCTGTCGGAGCACTCGACCCACGGCTGCACAGGACTCCAGGGCCGCCCTCACCCAGTCAGGGGTCGCCCCTGCCAGCCCACAGGTGGGCGACACCGCGAGGTGCTCGAGGTATCGACCATCCTCCAGCCCCAGGCGATGCAGCAGGTCCCGCAATGGCGCGCTCACGGAGGCGTCTGACATTCGCCCCGGACCCGAGGCAGCCACCGAGCCTGTGGAGGGGACGGTACCCGCGATCAGCCCGCGCCCATCCTCGATCAAGCGGCCCAGTTCGCGCTCGGTGGGTCCATCAGCCGGGATGCGGGTGATGTCAACACTGACGAATGACGCACCAGCCTGCCGCACGACCTCCAAGGGCGGATCGTCCGCACAGCAGTGCACTCCCGCGACTCCACCGGCGTCCGCCACGGCTGCCAGCACGACCCCCAGCAGCCTCCCAGCCACCTGCGGATCCACGGGTGCGTAGCTGGACAGGCCACTCGCCGTTCCGATCCGACCCTGGAGCACAGAGGCAAGCGCCGGCTCGTCCCATTGGACCAGCACCGACGAGGCACCGGGAATGCGCGCGCGCACTTCCGCCACGTGTGCGGCGGCCGCTGCGGCCAGCGCATGGGCAAGGTCGTCAACGGCGCCCTCGTCACGCAGCGCCCGTTCACCCGTGCGGAGCTCGATCGCGGCGGCCAGGGTCCACGGACCCACCACCTGGCACTTCACGGGGCCGCCATAGGCCGCGGCGGTCTGCTGGAGCGCATCGAGATCCTCGCCAAGGAAGGATGAGGCCCGTCGCATCTGCCTTCCCCGGGACCCGCTGATCCGCCACCCTGCTGGCGTCATCTCCACGCCGAAGGCGGTGTCGACCTCGGCGAGCATGGCTGCAGTGCGCCCGATCATGTCGGCGCCCGGCCCCCGGGCTGGCAGTTCGACGACGTGGATCAGGTCCGGGAGCTCACCCGCCACGATCCTGGCACTCTCGAGAGCGGACGTCCCGGGCATGGAGCCGACCCCCGTAGCGGCCACCGGCCTCCAGAGCGTCACGCGGACACCAGTCGGCGCGTGGCATCCACCGTGGCCGAACCCACGACTCGAGAGTCGTCGTAGACGACCACCGTCTGCCCGCGCGCGAGTCCCCGCACCGGGCTCATCAGCGTCACGTGCATTCGGCCGGCATCCATGCTTGCCTCGGCTGGGATGGCCTCGCCGTGAGCGCGCACCTGAGCATGGACCGCAACCGGCTCGGCTCCCAACGGGTCTCCGGTCCACGTGGGGCGATCTCCCTCGATGCGGTCGACGTCGAGGAGTTCAGGCGATCCCACGCGAACGGTTGAGGTAGCGATGTCCACATCGACCACGTATCTCGGGGCCCCGTCCGGAGCGGGGACCCGAAGGTCGAGACCTCGACGCTGACCGATCGTGAAGGCATGGGCGCCATCGTGGTGTCCCACGACGGCTCCTGAGGCATCGTCGACGATGTCTCCCGGTTCCGAGCCGAGTCGCGACCGCACGAAGGCCGCCGTGTCTCCGTCAGGGATGAAGCAGATGTCATGACTGTCCGGCTTGCGCGCAACCAGCAGCCCGCGCTCAGCCGCCTCATCGCGAATCTGGCTCTTGTGGTCTCCGCCGATGGGCAGGAGCGTGTGGGCGAGCTGATCCCTGCCGAGCACGCCAAGGACATACGACTGGTCCTTGTCCGGATCGATTCCGCGATGCAGTTCCGGCCCGGCGGCGCCAGCGCGGATCTGCGCATAGTGCCCGCTTGCCACCGCGTCGAAACCCATCGCCCGCGCACGGTGGAGCACAGCGGCGAACTTGATCCGCTCGTTGCAGCGAATGCACGGATTGGGCGTACGCCCGTGTCGGTATTCGTCGAGGAAGTCGTCGATGACCTCGGCCTTGAAGCGGTCGGACAGGTCCCACACGTAGAAGGGAATGCCCAGCAGGTCTGCAACACGGCGGGCATCACGCGCATCGTCCAGCGTGCAGCACCCGCGCGAGCGACCCGAGGTGGCCGCGGCCTTGGACAGGGCAAGATGAACACCGACCACCTCGTGGCCGGCATCCACGAGCCTCGCCGCCGCTACCGACGAGTCCACGCCGCCCGACATGGCCGCAATGACTCTCATGTCAGACGACCTGCGCGTCCATGACACCGGCACGACGAGCACGTTCCACTGCGCTGGGCAGCGCCGCCAGTACGGCGTCGACGTCCCCCTGGCTCGACGACTCGCTCAGGCTGAAGCGGAGAGAGGACCTCGCCTGCGCCTCGTCACGCCCCATGGCAAGCAGCACATGGCTCGGCTCCGGAATGCCTGCGGTGCACGCCGATCCGGTGGAGCAGTCGATGCCCGCAGCATCCAGCAGCATGAGCAGCAGGTCCCCCTCGCAACCGGGGAACGACACGTGCACATTGCCGGGAAGACGGGCATCCGGACTCGTCCCACGGTCGCCATTGATGCGAGCATCCGGTACCGCCGACTCGATTCCGGCCATCAGCCGCTCGCGAAGGGCGATGAGGTGACGGGCGCGGTCGCGCTGCCCCTCGACCGCGTGCCGAACTGCGACGGCGAATGCAGCAATCGCCGGTGCGTCGAGGGTGCCCGAGCGAACATCGCGCTCCTGGCCGCCGCCATGAAGCACGGGCGTGAGACCAGAGCCTGGATCGACGATCAGTGCACCTACGCCGAACGGACCACCGATCTTGTGACTGCTGACGGTGACGGCGTCCGCCCCCAACTCGCCCAGGTTCATCGGCAGATGCCCCAGCGCCTGCACCGCATCCGTGTGGAAGGGCACTCCAGCTGCTCGACACATCGCTGCTGCCTCAGTGACGGGCTGGACCGTGCCGATCTCGTTGTTTGCCCACATGATTGAGCAGACGGCGACCGGCGGGCCCGCCAGCACGTCGGCAAGCGCATCGAGGCGCACCCGTCCGAAGTCATCCACCGGCAGCCACTCCACGGAGGCGCCCTGATCTTGCGCCAGCCACTCGACCGGGTCTAGGACCGCGTGGTGCTCGATGGCCGAGGCGGCCACGACCGACGCACCCGTGATGCGACGGGACTCCCAGTACATCCCCTTGATCGCCAAGTTGTCCGACTCAGTGCCGCCCGAGGTGAAGACGACAGCGCTCGGCCTCGTACCGAGGAGCTCGGCGATCGACTCTCGCGACTCCTCGACTATCTGCCGCTGACGACGACCTGCGGCATGGAGAGATGAGGGGTTGCCGACCTGCCGGGCAACCGACAGCCACGCCTCCTGCGCCTGACCGATCATGGGCGTGGTCGCCGCATGATCGAGATAGACGCGCGCCTCTGCGCTGAAACCGGGCTCCACGACCGACCATGCTAGTGCCAGTTGCGCCGGCCCACCTCGTGGTCAGTTTCCGGTGAACTCAGCCGGCCGCTTCTCCACGAAGGCCTGCATACCGATCTTCTGGTCGTCCGTCGCGAAGAGCCCCGCAAACCGCACCCGCTCGATATCCAGCCCCGTGGCAAGGTCGGTATCAAGTCCGCGATCGACCGACTCCTTGGCGGCGCGCAGGGCAAGGGCCGGGCCCTTGGCGAGCCGCTTGGCAATCGCCAGTGCGGAGTCGTAGGTCTCATCGTCGGGCACAACAGCGTTGACCAACCCGATCTCCATGGCCTCCTGGGCGTCGACGTGACGTCCGGTGAAGATCAGGTCCTTGGCCCGCGATGGACCGACCAGACGGGGAAGGCGCTGCGTTCCTCCCGCGCCGGGAATGATGCCGAGCAGGATCTCGGGCTGGCCGAGCTTCGCGGACTCACCTGCAACGCGCATGTCGCAGCACAGAGCCAGCTCGCATCCCCCTCCGAGCGCATATCCGGTGACGGCGGCCAGTGTCGGCTGCGGGATCCGCGCGACCGATGTAAACGCATCCTGCAGATCAGCTGAGGCCAGCAGCATGTCCTGGTACGACATGTCGCTCATCTCCTTGATGTCCGCTCCAGCGGCGAAGACCTTTGGTCCGCCGTAGAGGACGACCGCCCCGATGTCCCTGCGCGTCGCAATCTCCTGGGCCGCCTCACGGATCTCCGTCTGCATCTGGCGATTCAGAGCGTTCATCGGGGGCCGCTGGAGCAGCAGCGTTGCCACCTGATCGGAGACTTCCAGGGAAACGAACTCGGCCATCGAACTACCTCTCGTCGGGCGACACATCAGTACAGGTGCGACATCAATTCCCGCGTGAGCCTAGCGACGCCAGGCGACCTCGCACTGGCCTGTACCGTGTCGCAGGTGACAGGCCATGGCTCCTTCGGCTGGGACCCCCTCGGTGTCACACCGGACGGGCATGGGGGCGCCAACGTCGCGCTGTGGGCGCAGGGCGCCAGCGAGGTCGAGCTGTGCCTGTTCGACGAGCAGGGCCGTGAGACTCGCGTCCCCTTGCGTGAGCGGGTCTTCAACGTGTTTCACGCACACATCGCTGACATGCCTGTGGGCACCCGCTACGGGTTCCGGGTCCACGGGGACTGGAATCCAGCAGAGGGGCACCGCTGGAACCCGAACAAGCTGCTGCTGGACCCCTACGCCAAGGCGATAGATGGATCCTTCACCCTCGACGCCGCAGTCTTCGGCCACGAGGGCAGCGACGATCTCGTCATGAGCACCACCGACTCAGCGCCCTTCGTGCCGCGCTCCGTGGTGGTCGATGAGTCCTTCGACTGGAGTGACGACACCTCGCCGGGAACAGCCTGGGGCGACACGGTGATCTACGAGACCCACGTTCGTGGAATCCCGATGCAGCACTCATCTGTACCCGAGCATGAGCGCGGAACCTACGCCGGACTTGCACACCCCCACGTGATCGAGCATCTGACAACCCTGGGCGTGACGGCGATCGAGCTGCTGC
>JAIOXK010000141.1 GCA_021741645.1 Candidatus Nanopelagicales bacterium | reverse complement strand
CGATCTTCATGAGGTCTAGAAGTGACGCCCCAGGCTCGAACTCCACTAGGAAGTCAATGTCGCTTTCTGGGCCGTCATCGCCGCGTGCAACAGATCCGAAGACAGATATCGAACGCGCACGGTGGCGTGCGCCGATCTCGCGAATCGCCTCGCGGTGGCTCTGCACAACGGCGAGTTTGTTCCCCATGACTTCTAGGCTACGGCCTGGTCCGGAGTCGGGGTAGAGGGACGGGACGACGAAGAGCCTCCGGAACCAGGGGCTACGGATCAGGAGGAAGCCCAGGGATGTCGCCGACTGACGTCAGCTGACATGCGAGAGGGGCACCCCGATGGGGTGGCCCTCTCGTCGTTCCTGATGTTCACATGCTTCCGCTGCTCGCTGCAGCCGCGAAGAGCACAACGTAGAAAATGACGCCGATAACACCGAGCGCGAGGCCGATGATGCCGAGGACGAAGCCGGCCTTGGCTGAGCCGCGGTTGTTCGCGAGGCCCTGATCAGCCTTGGTCATCCCGATCTTGCCGAAGATGATCGCGAGGATGCCGCCGATGATCGGGATGCATCCGATGATCCCGAGGATGCCGAGGACGAGGGCAGCGGTGCCCATGCCGTTCTGAGGTGCAGCGGTGGCGCCCTGGGGGCCTGGGGTGGTCATGTCCGTTCCTTTCGTTGGATGGACATAGTTAATCGAATCTCGTACGTCCTCGTGGGAAGTGCCGCGGAATCTGACTGGTCATCTGCACTCGAGGACGCGTGTGGGAATGCCCCTTCTCTCACGTGAAGCGACTACGGTGATCGAGTTGGTACCGGCGAAGGAGGAATCATGGGCTTCAAGGACTCGGTGAGGACGTGCTTGCACAAGTACGCCGACTTCAACGGGCGGGCGTCGCGGGCGGAGTTCTGGTGGTTCTTCCTGTTCACCGTGCTCGTGCAGTTCGTGCTGATGATCCCGCTGTTCATCATCATCGGCATTGCTGCGGCAACCGCTGACAGCAGCGCGGGTGCCGGGATCATGACGGCCCTGATGGTCATCTGGTACATCGTTGTCTTCGCCGTTGCAATCGCCCTGTTCATCCCCCTGCTTGCGGCGGGTGCACGGCGCCTTCATGACTACGGCCAGACGGCCTGGCTGCTCCTGCTCTACTTCGTCCCCTGCGGCAACATCGCGCTGATCGTGCTGTGGGCCCTGGATGGAACTCCGGGTGAAAACCCCTACGGACCGCGCCCCTCGGCCTAAGGTGGGGCTGCCGCAGCGGCAGCACGTCACACCTATCTGAGAAGAGCACGTCATGACCTTCGGCCAAGCGATCTCCTACAACTTCAGCAACCTCTCCAACTTCGAAGGCCGGGCGGGCCGCTCCGAGTTCTGGTGGTGGGCCCTATTCGTCCTGGTCATTGGTTTCGTCATCAATCCGGCCGCCGGTGGCGTGGGCGTGGTCTTGGGAGACAGCGAGTTTGGCTTCCTGACCCTCATGGGCTACGTCTTCTGGGCCATCCTGGTCCTGGCCACGATCGCGGTGGGTGCTCGTCGCCTCCACGACACCGGCAAGTCCGGCTGGCTGCAGCTGCTGTGGTTCCTCCCGTGCGTGGGATGGATCATCATGATCGTGCTCTGGGCGCAACCAGGCGCGCCTGGAGACAACGCCTACGGGGCGGCTTCGGCTTCCTAGGGCTCCTACTCGTCATTACCGGCGTGTCGGTCCCCCCACTTGGGTGAGGGGACCGACACGCTTTTTCCATCCCCCACTTCCCCGGGGGCAATGGAGGAGGAGACATGGCGTTTTCTGCACACGAGGTACTCGAGGAGTCCTGGACCCTCAGCAAGCGCACCTACTGGGCCTGGTGGCCCGTCATCATCGTGGCCGTTCTTGTGCCATTCGTCCTGCAGATCATCTCGACGCTGCTCACGGGTTGGGCGAGCAACCTAGACGGCTTCTTCGGCGCCCTGATCGGCATCGTCGGAGCGATCATCTACATCATCGCTCTTCTGGTGGCGGTGCTCATGGTGCTCGGCCTGTTGCGCAATTCCTACGCCGTCAGTGGAGGTGAGCGCCCGAGCGTGGCCCGCCTGTTCGAGACGCGCCACTACTGGTGGTTCCTGGTGGCTGCACTCATCTACGGCGCGATGGTCTTCATCGGCCTCTTCGCGCTGATCATCCCGGGTCTCATTATCGCGTTCATGCTCGGACTCTTCGCATACGCGCTCATCGGCGGTCAGGCGAACAACGGGTTCTCCGCGCTGGCGACCAGCTGGGATCGCATCAGCAGCAACTTCTGGAAGTACCTCGGCCTGCGGATCGTGCTCACCGGCGTGCTGCCGGCACTGGGCATCGCACTGCTCATCGTCTTCGGTGCCCTTGGTGGCGGTGCGATTGCGAGCATGGACCTGTTCAGCGGTGATGCCGTGGGTGGCATCCTCGCGGTGATCCTCGGCATCATCGCCCTGGTGCTCGCGGTGTTCCTCTACGTGCTGGCGTTCGTCTTCACGTATGTGTCCGATGCCCTGGCATACCGCCGACTCGCTCCCGAGTGGGCCGAGTGACCTCTCACTGATCGAGATCTGCGAGAAGGCCGTCGACGATTCCGTCGGCGGCCTTCTCGATCATGGCGAGGGATTCGGCGAAGCCCTCGTCACCACCGAAGTAGGGATCGGGGACCGCGAGGTCCGGATGAGGTTCGGGCAGGTGGGACAGGGCCTCGTCATAGGCGCGGAACATTCGCAGCGCCGGAATGTCGGCACCCGTCGCCTCAGCGGCCCGCTGCATCACCTCGAGGTCGCGGTAGTTGGCCTCGTCCATCGCCAGCAGCAGGTCGATATCGCTCATCCAGTCGGGAGTGATCTGCCGCGCGGTGTGATCGTGGGCGTAGCCCGCGGCGGAGAGGGTGGCCCGAGCCCGCGGATCTGCGTTGTGACCGAGGTGCCAGTCGCCGGTGCCGGCGGAGTCAACCGTGACCCGATCGCCGAGGCCGGCTCGTTCGATCCGCTCGGCCAGCACCACCTCCGCCATCGGAGAGCGGCAGATGTTGCCCAGACAGACGACGGTGATGCGGTACGGGGAGTCGGTCACGGGGCTCAGGCTACCCACGAGTTTTCCTCCACAGCCTTGGGATAGCGATCTGCCCGTTCGCACGAGGGAATTGGGGTAGGAGGTTCGTCCAATTCCCCAGTCTTTCCACAGGTGGACGAACAGGTCCACGCGTGTCGTCCCCAGTTTGTCCACAACACTGTCCACAGGACTCATGGACGCTGTCACCCCCTGTCCCTAGCGTGTGCTTGTGAGTGTCTACGAGCTGCATCCCGACGAGGACGTTGCCGTCGACCGCACGCCCCCAAGCGACAACGCAGCGGAGCAGTCCGTCCTCGGCGCCATGCTCCTGAGCAAGGACGCCATTGCTGATGTCGTGGAGGTGCTCCGCGAGAACGACTTCTACCGCCCGGCACATCAGGCGATCTACTCGGCGATCCTGGATCTCTACGGTCGGGGCGAGCCAGCCGATGCCGTTACGGTCGCCGCCGACCTGACCCGCACCGGCGAGATCGGCCGCGTGGGCGGCGCCCCCTACCTCCACACTCTCGTGTCGATGGTGCCCACTGCCGCCAACGCCGGCTACTACGGGCGCATCGTGCGCGAGAAGGCGATTCTGCGTCGACTCGTCGAGGCAGGCACCCGCATCGTCGCGATGGGCTACGCCGGCCAAGGTGACGTCGATCAGACGGTCGACCGCGCGCAGGCCGAGGTCTACGACGTCACCGACCGTCGCACCAGCGAGGACTACGCACCACTGAGCGACATCATGGGCGACGCGCTGAACGAGATCGAGGCGATCTCCAATCGCAACGGCGAGATGATCGGCGTCCCCACCGGTTTCACCGAACTCGACAAGCTCACGAACGGCCTGCATCCGGGGCAGTTGATCATCGTTGCGGCACGTCCTGCGATTGGCAAGAGCACCCTAGGCGTGGACATCGCCCGCGCGGCGTCGATCAAGCATGGACTCAGCAGCGTCATCTTCTCGCTGGAGATGAGTCGAAGTGAGATCGTCATGCGACTGCTGTCGGCGGAGGCCCAAGTCCCGCTGCACCACATGCGTGCGGGCACGATGAGCGACGGTGACTGGACCAAGCTGGCCAACAAGATGGGCGTCGTCAGCGAGGCACCTCTGTTCATCGATGACTCGCCGAACATGACCTTGATGGAGATCCGCGCCAAGTGCCGGCGCCTGAAGCAGCGACACGACCTGCGCCTGGTGATCGTCGACTACCTGCAGCTGATGACGAGTGGCAAGCGTGTCGAGAGTCGCCAGCAGGAGGTCTCGGAGTTCTCCCGATCGCTCAAGCTCCTGGCGAAGGAGCTGAGCGTCCCGGTCATCGCGATCAGCCAGCTCAATCGTGGTCCGGAACAGCGGACAGACAAGAAGCCGATGCTGTCCGATCTTCGCGAGTCGGGCTGTTTGCCTGCGAGCTCGCGCATTGTTCGTGCAGACACTGGAGCCGAGGTAACGATCGGCGAATTGATGACTTCGGCAGCGAAGGATGTCCCCGTCTGGGCGCTGGATGATTCCTTGCGGTACGTCACCAGCACGATGACCCACGCATTCCCGACAGGTCGTAAGGAAGTCTTCAAGGTGCGCACCGCCAGTGGTCGAGTGCTTCGTGCAACCGCCAACCACCCGCTGCTGACATACCGGGGGTGGAAGCCGCTAGGGGAGATGGCCGTGGGGTCGCGTATCGCCATCCCACGGCACGTGCCAGCGCCGAGTCTCGAAACGACCTGGACGGACGATCACGTGATCGTCCTTGCCCACATGATCGGTGATGGCTCGATGCTTGCGCGCCAGCCAATCCGCTATGCGACGAAGGATCCTGCGAACCAAGCGGTCATGACCGAAGCAACGCCACGGGCATTCGCCATTCGCGTCAGCACAGACAATTACGAAGCAGCTCGTTGCACCACTGTGCGTTTCACGAGTCTTCGACCCGTGACGCACGGGGTGCGCAATCCGCTGGCCAAGTGGCTTGATGAACTAGGGCTCTTCAACAAGCGCAGCCACGAGAAGTTCATTCCTGAGCCCGTCTTTTCACTCCCGAAGGCTCAGATCGCGCTGTTCCTTCGACACCTGTGGGCAACCGACGGATCGATCCAGATCAATGCTGCCCGCAGGGGTGGACGCATCTACTACGCAAGCACCAGCCGACGCCTTGCGGATGATGTGGCTCGACTCCTGCTGCGTTTCGGACTCACCGCGCGTATCCACGTTGCTCGGAAGTCCGGGTATCGCGACGGCTACCACGTGGATGTCTCCGGCGCTGCGGACCAAAAGGTATTCCTTCGGCGTATCGGCGCGCACGGACAGCGTGGGCTCATCGGTACGGAACTTCTTGCGATCTTGGAGACGATCTCCCCCAATACCAATCGCGACACCGTCCCGAGGGAAGTGTGGGACGACGTCCGCGAGATCTTGGCGGATAAGGGCATGACTCATCGGGAGTTCGCCCAGCAGATGGGAACACAGTTCTGCGGCAGCACGATGTGGAAGCGCTCTCCGAGCAGGGAGAGACTGAGCAAGGTCGCCGAAGTCCTCGACGATTCAGCCTTGGAGATGGTCGCCACCAACGATGTGTACTGGGACGAGATTGTCTCCATCGAGAGCGTCGGTGAGGAAGATGTCTACGACGCCACAGTGCTGGCCCGGCACAACTTCATTGCCGATGGTGTGGTTGTTCACAACTCGCTCGAGCAGGACGCGGACATGGT
>JAIOXK010000140.1 GCA_021741645.1 Candidatus Nanopelagicales bacterium | reverse complement strand
CATCGATGGCCTCTGATGACGCGAAGCAATCGGCATCGTTCTCCACCCGCAGGGGACGGTTCAGGGCGTCATGGAGGTCGCGTTCAACAGGCTGCCCGTTGATCCACGTCGAACTGCCCCCCTTGCCCAGACGGCTGTCGGGCTCGAGTGATCCGGGGATGCCGATACCGACCGATCCGGTCCGACCGGTGCTCTCCTCCAGCCGATGGATGATCTGACGCACGAGCCGCAGGCACCCGTGATAGTCACCGCGGGGAGTGGCCTCTCGAATGCGCAGTAGTTCCGTTCCGTCCGGCTGCAGAGCGACGCCCTCAATCTTGGTGCCGCCCCAGTCGATGCCAATCAGCATCGATCTCCCTTCGCCGAATGCGGGCGTGCCTACGATAACGACGTGCCACCTCCCCGTGATGCCAATGCGCCCGCTCTCCATCTGCGGCTGCTCGGTCGGGTGGCTCGCCTCTACCACGAGCGTGGAATGAGGCAGACGCAGATTGCTGAGCAGCTGGGCATGTCGCAGGCTCGCGTTTCGCGGCTGCTCAAAGAGGCGTCGGATCGAGGCATCGTGAAGTCGATCGTGGTGCTTCCGGAGGGTGTGAACGCCGAGCTCGAGGATGCAATCGAGGCACAGTACGGGCTGTCGGATGCCATCGTTGTCGATATCGATGGAGCCGCGGATCCGGCGCGCGCCCTGGGTGCGGCGGCGGCGGACTACCTAGACGTCTCCCTTGTAGGCGCCGACGTCGTGGGGGTGTCCTCGTGGAGCGGCACGCTGGTCGCTGCCGTCGAGTCAATGCGCTCACAGATCCAGCCCCGTGCACAGCATGTGGTGCAGATGTTCGGTGGGGTCGGGGACCCGACGGTCCAGGTGCAGGCGACTCACCTCACGGGCCACCTCGCCGATGTGCTGAAGGCCCAGCCGGTGTACATGCCATCGCCGGCGATCGTCGGCAACGCGTCGACACGTGCGGCGATGCTCGCGGATCCGTCGATCAGTGCCGTTGTCTCAGTGTGGGAGGCCATCACGGTGTGCCTGGTCGGCATTGGGTCTGTTGAGCCCTCACCCCTGCTGCGACGCAGCGGCAACGCTCTCAGTGAGGAGGAGACGCGCGACCTGATTTCCCGCGGTGCCGTCGGTGACATCTGCCTGCGCTACTTCGACGCACTGGGAGCGCCTCTCGCGAGCCCCGTGGACGACCGGCTCATGGGCATGGCCGCGGAACAGATCCGGGCAGTGCCGCGACGGATCGCCGTCGCGGGAGGACTGGACAAGGTCTCGGCGATCCGGGCGGCGCTGCTAGGTGGCTGGGTCTCCGTTCTCATCACGGACGAGCAGGTGGCTGGACAGCTTGTGTCGTCTTGACCCCTCGGTGCGCAAGCCGAGACAATGATGTGACGTATTCACTAATGAATGGATATTCATGAAGGTGATCCCGGGGACCTCGGTGACGGACCCGCCCTGTCACGGCGTGAGCGAACTGCAGGACTTTGCGCTTCGCATCCGACTCGGTTCCCTGCGGGCCATCTCGGCCGCGGGGCTCGGACATGTGGGAGGGGATTTCTCGGTCGCCGACATCCTGGGAGTGCTCTTTGGAGGTGTCCTTCGACTCGACCCCAGCCGACCCGACTGGCCCGAGCGCGATCGCTTCATCCTGAGCAAAGGGCATGCAGCGGCATCGTTGTACACGGCCTTGTCCTTGCGGGGATTCCTGCCGGAGGCCGAATTGATGACCTTCGCCGCCAACGATTCGCGTCTCGGTGGCCACCCCAATCGGCAGAAGACGCCAGGGGTGGAGACCAATACCGGTCCACTCGGGCATGGTCTCCCGGTGGCCGTGGGGATGGCCACTGGCGCGCAGTTGCAGGGCGCATCGTGGCGCACCTTCGTCATCGTGGGCGACGGCGAGATGCAGGAGGGCTCCAATTGGGAGGCCCTCATGTATGCAGCACACCGGGGCCTTGCGTCCCTGACCCTCATCGTCGATCGCAACCGTCTTCAGCAGGGGGCGAGCACGGAGGAGACCAACGCGCTTGATCCGCTTGACCAGAAGTTGTCGGCATTCGGCTGGGACACGCACGTAGTCGACGGTCATGACGTCCAGGGTCTGTTCGACATCCTCGCGGAGCCGAATCACTCCAGCCAGCCGCGGGCAATCGTTGCGGACACCATCAAGGGGAAGGGCGTCTCCTTCATGGAGGGGCTGGCGGCGTGGCACCACAAGGTGCCCTCGGCGGAGCAGGTCGACCAGGCGATCGTTGAACTGACGGGAGTCCGGTCATGAGTGCAGGCACCGCGATCCCGGCGGAGAGGGCCGCTGTATTCGACTGCAGGGTCGCGTTCGCGGAGACCCTGATCGCACTTGCCGAGGAGGATGAGCGCATTGTCGCGGTCTGCAATGACTCCGTCGGCTCGAGCAATCTCGGTGGGTTCCGAGAGGCGTTTCCGGAGCGACTGATCAATGTCGGAATCGCGGAGCAGAACATGGTGGGAGTCGCTGCAGGCCTGGCGAATGCGGGGTTCGTCCCCTTCGTCTCAGCAGCCTCCCCGTTCCTGACGGGCCGTGCCATGGAGCAGATCAAGGCGGACATCGTCTACAGCGGCGCCAACGTCAAGTTGTGCGGCCAGAGCCCCGGCGTGTCCTACGGGGAACTCGGCCCCACCCATCACTCGATCGAGGACATCGCCTGGATGCGAGCCCTTGATGATCTGCCCATCGTCGTACCTGCCGACCCTGAGCAGACTCGCGAGGCACTCCATTGGGCAGCGGACTACGTCGGCCCCGTATTCCTCCGGATCGGACGCCACAAGGTGCGGTCGGTGTCGGGTGGTCAGGCGCCTGCCTTCGTGCCGAGTCGCTGCAACACCCTCGCTGCCGGCACCGATGTGACGCTCATCGCTAACGGCACCATGGTCGAGGTGGCTCTTGATGCAGCACGGCAGTTGGGGGCCGAGGGCGTGTCCGTGCGCGTGTTGAACATGGCCACCGTCCAGCCCTTGGATGCGGAAGCCGTGCTCGATGCAGCACGTTCCACGGGCGGCATCGTGACCATCGAGGAGGCGGTCCCTCGCGGAGGAATGGGTGGGGCCATCGCGGAGCTGCTCGCTGAGCGGCACCCCACTCGGATGCGGATGCTTGGGACCCATCAGTTTGCTCCCACGGGCGACGTTGCCTATCTGTTCGATCGCTTCTCGCTGACGTGCAATGGCGTCGCCGCCGCTGCCCGGGAACTTCTGTCCGACTCATGAGCGAACCCGCGATCCTGACGATCGATCAGGGCACCGGCTCCACCAAGGTGCTTCTGGTCGATGTCTCGGGTCGTGTTCGTGCTCGGGGTAGCGCTCCGCTCGAGCGGCAGACGCCGCAGCCAGGCTGGGTAGAGCATCGCGGTGAGGACATCCTCGCCAGCGTGCGGCTCGCGATCGACGACGCAATGGCCCAGTCCGGTGAGCTCCATGTGGTCGCCGTCGGCATCAGCAATCAACGAGAATCGATGCTGCTGTGGGAGGGAGCGACGGGCAGAGCGATCTCGCCTGTGCTGAGCTGGCAGGACCGTCGAACCGTCGACCTGTGTCAGCGGCTGACCGACGCGGGGAATGGTGATCTGGTGCGCCGCATCAGTGGACTGCCCTTGGATCCGATGTTCTCCGCGGTCAAGGCGGCCTGGCTGCTCGACACGTACGACCCCGAGCGGAGGCTCTCGACGGATCTGCGCCTGGGCACGATTGATTCGTGGCTGCTCTGGCACCTGACGGGTGAGTATGTGATTGAGGCCGGCAATGCGTCGAGGACCTCTCTTGTGGACTTGACGACGGGACAGTGGAGCCTGGAGCTGCTGTCCGTCTTCGGCATTCCATTGGAGATGCTTCCCCGCATCGTGGATTCGGTAGGCGTCATGGGGTCTGTGCGAGGTGTCGGCGGGCTCGACGGTGTCCCGGTGACGGGAGTCCTGGGCGACTCGCACGCAGCTCTCTTCGCACATGCAGGCTGGCGCTCGGGGGTGGCCAAGGCGACCTACGGCACGGGCAGTTCGGTGATGACTCTCATCCCTGAGGGAGCCCCCGACTCAGACAGCCTGTGTCGCACGATTGCCTGGCGGCTGCCGGGGGAGGAGCCGGCGCTGGCATGGGAGGCCAACATCCTGTCGGCTGGCTCCACCTTGACCTGGCTCGCGAGTGTTCTCGACACCAGCGTGGAGGACCTCGTGGGGGAGGCTGCCGCCGACAGCGCCGGGGTGGTGCTCGTGCCTGCCTTCAATGGCCTCGGGGCGCCCTGGTGGGACCCCTCAGCGAGTGCGACGGTGACGGGACTGTCTCTCAGCACGACGAAGGCGCACCTGGGGCGCGCCGCGCTCGACTCCGTCGTGATGCAGGTCGCTGACGTGCTGCATGCGCTGCGGGCCGCAAGCACCGATCTTGACGTGCTGCTGGTTGACGGAGGCATGACGGGCAACCGTGATCTCATGGGACGACAGGCGGCGGTTTCCGATGTCCGCGTGGAGGTGTCGACGACTGCTGAGTTGTCTGCCCTGGGTGCGGCGCATGCCGCCGGACTCGGTGCAGGATTGTGGACCATGGCTGACTTGGACAAGCTCCCGCGCGAGTACGAGGAGATCACACCAGTCGCCGTCTCGTTCCACCTGCATTCTCAGTGGCGTGACGCCCTGCGCAGGTCCCAGGGCCCGGGACGGGAATCGACCACTGTGGAATCCCCCACGCACCCTTCGTCCACAAGGAAACCGAACGCACGAGAGGATGCAGAATCATGAGGGCACTGGAGTTCGGCACGGGCATCTGGGCCTTCGGGCAATTCGTCGATCGCTACGCCGGTGATGGCTATGGCCCGCCGCGTGGGACGCGGGAGATGATCGAGATGGCGGCGCGGGTGACCGACCTCTCATGCCTGGACATCAACGTCCCGTTCGCGACCGAGGGCATGACCGCTTCGGAGGTCAGGACGCTTCTTGACGACAACGGGCTCACCTGTCGTGCGACGACACCGCATATCTACATGCGCGAGTATGCGAAGGGGTCCTTCACGAACCCCGATGGCGACCTGCGCATGCGGACCCAGCGGCGAGTGGAGGAGGCGATCGAGGCGGCCCAGATTCTGGGAGCCGGCTACGTGAAGTTCTGGCCTGGCCAGGACGGATACGACTTCCCGGGCCAGGTGGACCACCAGCAGATGTGGGACAACACGGTCAACGGCATTCGCGAGGTCTGCGAGCGTCACCCGGACGTCCAGTTCGCCATCGAGTACAAGCCGAAGGAGCCGCGTGTTCGCATGACTCTCGCGAATGCACCCAAGACGCTGCTGGCCATCGAGGACACCGGCGTTGCGAACCTGGGGATCGTCATGGACTTCGGGCACTCGCTCATGGCCGGTGAGTCACCGACCGAGTCCCTGCTCATGATCCACCGCAGAGGAAAGCTTGTCTCGGCGGAGCTCAATGACAACTGGCGTGACTGGGACGATGACCTTCCGGTCGCGTCCGTTCACCTCTTCGAGACGATGGAGTATCTGATCGCACTCCGCGATATCGGCTGGAGCGATCCGGTCCTGCTCGATCAGTTCCCGTTCCGCGAGGATCCGGTGGCTGCTCTGCACCGAAGCATCGAGACGATCCAGATGCTGGACGAGGCCTGTGGGCGAATCGACCGTGTGGAGTTGGCCGATGCGCAGACGCGACAGGATGCTCTCGCCGTGCAACGGCTGTACTGGAACGCGCTGTTGGGGACAGAGAGGTTCCGCGACTAGCCTTCCTCCATGGGCATGCAGATCTCACCGAGTGTTCTGAACGCG
>JAIOXK010000139.1 GCA_021741645.1 Candidatus Nanopelagicales bacterium | reverse complement strand
CGAGTCACGTCGTGCGCGACTCCGGCAGCTGCATGACGATCAGTGGCGCACCGGCCGAATCGAGGATGGGAGCCATGCGGCCGAAGGGGCTGTCGAATGCGGGAGTGAGAATCGTCCCACCTTCACTGACGACCGCGTCCACGGCCTGATCCACATCGAGCACGGCGAAGTAGTTGAGCCAGTGGGCTGGAACCCCATCGGCACCCATCATCGGGCCGACGCCTCCGGCCGGAGCCGCGGCGCCATCTGGCGTGAAGGTCGTGTACTCGTCGCCTGCCATGGGCACTGCCTCGAACGCCCAGCCGAACAGCGCGCCGTAGAACTCGCGTGCCAGGTCCGGGTCGGGGCTGCGCAGGTCGCACCACGCCCAGGCCCCGGCCTTGCCGGTGGCGTCGAACCCCGTGACCTCGCCGGCCTCCCACAGGCCGAAGGCGGCGCCTGTCGGATCGATCGCCACGACGAGGCGGCCGAAGTCGCCGACCGGGTGGGCCGGGACGATCACCGTGCCGCCGAGCTCGGCAATGCGCGCCTGGGCGAGCTCGGCGTCGTCGGTCGAGAAGTAGAGGAGCCAGGCGGGCGGGGCGTCACCCATCAGCGGCCCGAATCCAGCGGCCACCTCGTCGCCGTTCATCGCAGTGCCGTAGCCGCCGAAGTCCGGATCGCCGGCGGTCATCTCCCAGCCCATGACGGATGCGTAGAAGGTGCGAGCGCGCTCGACATCCGGCGCGCCGAGGTCTGCCCACGTGGGCTGTCCTTCCGTGCGGGACGTGACCGTCATTGAGGTCTCCCTTCCCGATGCGTGACGCGAGCAAGCCTATTGCCCATCTGGACCGACTCGCCCTCGCCGGACGGCACGCGACCTTGCCGACGAGCATGCCGATTGACTCAGACGACCCTGCCCCTGACGTCTACTTCTTGGCGGCTTGGAGCATGAGGGTGGCGACGTCCTTGACTTCGACTCCTGCTGCGGCTCCTTCCTGCTGGCGGACGGCGTTGCAGCAGAGCGGACCTCTTCCTGCACCTGTAAAGCGTATCGATATACGATACGCTCTTGCCGTGATCGTCAGTTTCCGGCACAAGGAAATGGAGGACCTCTACGAGAAGGACTCCGTCCGCGGTGCACCGGCGGCTCATGCTCCGAAGCTGCGCCGCATCCTCGCGGCTCTTGACGTCGCCCAGAATCCCCGGGATCTGGACATCCCGGGCTTTCGCACACACGAACTGAAGGGGCGACTCTCCGGGCATTGGTCCATCTGGGTCAACGGGAACTGGAGAGTGACATTTCGGTTCATCGAGACTGACGTCGAGCTCGTGGACTACCAGGACTACCACTGAAGGGAATGGCCATGATGAAGAAGCCGGTGCATCCAGGGGCGATCCTGAGGGAGGACGTCCTCGCCGAGCTCGACCTCACGGTGGCTGAGGCCGCTAAGCGGCTAGGCGTATCGCGGGTCACCCTCAGCAGAGTGCTTCACGAGCACGCCCGGATCTCACCGAACATGGCTCTGCGGCTTGAAGCCGCGGGCGTGGGCACCGCTCGTTCGTGGCTCGCCATGCAGACGGCACGCGACCTTGCCGACGAGCGTGCCGCTGGCATACCGAACGTGACCCGCCTCAACCCGGTCGCCTAGATCCAGCAGGCCTGACCCATACCTGCCCCTGACGCCTACTTCTTGGCGGCTTGGAGCATGAGGGTGGCGACGTCCTTGACTTCGACTCCTGCTGCGGTTCCTTCTTGCTGGCGGACGGTGACGGCGTCGTTGAGCATGACGGAGCAGAAGGGGCAGGCGACGGCGATGGTGCTGGCGCCGGTGGCGATGGCTTCGTCGGCGCGGTTGACGTTGACGCGTGTGCCGATCTTCTCTTCCATCCACATGCGGGCGCCGCCGGCGCCGCAGCAGAAGGACTTGTCGCCGTGGCGTTCCATCTCGATGGTCTGCGCACCGGTCGCGGCGATGAGTTCGCGTGGGGGCACGTAGACGTTGTTGTGGCGTCCGAGGTAGCAGGGGTCGTGGTAGGTGACGGTCTGGTCGACGGACTCGACGGGGGTCAGGCGTCCTTCCTTGACCAGCTGGTCGAGAAGTTGGGTGTGGTGGACGACCTCGTAGTTGCCGCCGTTCTGCGGGTATTCACGACCCAGGGTGTTCAGGCAGTGGGGGCAGGTGACGACGATCTTGGTGGCCTTGATCTCGTTCAGGACCTCGACGTTCTGCATGGCCTGCATCTGGAACAGGAACTCGTTGCCGGCGCGTCGGGCCGGGTCACCGGTGCAGGTCTCGCCTTCGCCGAGGACCATGAAGTTCACGCCGGCGATGTGCATGAGCTCGGCGACGTTCTTGGTGGTCTGCTTGGCGCGGTCCTCGTAGGCGCCGGCGCAGCCGACCCAGAACAGGTAGTCCACGTCGGCGGGGATCTCGTCCTCGCCGTCGGCGCCGAAGACGCGGACCTCGAAGTCAACCTCGGCGATCCAGTCGTTGCGGCCGGAGGCGTTCATGCCCCACGGGTTGCCCTTGGTCTCGAGGTTCTTGAACAGGCCGTTGAGCTCGGTGGGGAACTCGCTGGCGATCATGACCTGGTTGCGGCGCATGTCGACGAAGTGATCGATGTGCTCGATGTCGACCGGGCACTGGTTGACGCACGCCCCGCACGTGGTGCACGACCACAGGGCGTCCTCGTCGATGACGGGCAGTTCCAGGCTCATGGTGCGGTGCCCGTCGAAGGTGTAGCCGTCATCGGCCTCGTGCTCGGAGCCCTCACGCGAACCGATGAAGGGCCGCTCGACCTGCTCGCGGACCTGCGTGCTGACTGCGGCCAGGGCCTGCTCATGCATCTCGCCCAAACCGGGGTGCTCACCGTTGGCGGCCATCAGATACGGGGCCTGCGTGAACATGGTGTCGCGCAGGTTCATGATCATCAGCTTCGGCGACAGGGGCTTGCCGGTGTTCCACGCAGGGCACTGCGACTGGCAGCGACCGCACTCGGTGCAGGCCATGAAGTCGACGTAGTTCTTCCACGTGAAGTCACCGATGTGACCCTTGCCGAACGTCGCGTCGTCCGGCGGATCCTCGAAGTTGACCGGCTCACCCTTGTAGTAGATCGGCAGCAGCGGACCGAGGGCATTGGGTCGCCGCGACGTGTAGACGTTCACCGGCGCGGAGAAGATGTGCAGGTGCTTGGAATGCAGCACGATCAGCAAGAACACCAAGATCACCGTGACGTGCGCCCAGATGAACACCGTCTCGACCCACTCATTCGCCGTCAGACTCAACGGTGACAGCCAGCCGCCGACCACCGTCGAGGCGAACGCCCCGCCCATGTCGTTCTCGTAGATCGTGTCGATGATCGTGTTCGTCTTCGCCCCGCGATACATCAGCAGCGTCGCTACGACCAGGAAGATCATCAGCAGCACCAGCCACGCACCCTTGGTGTGCGAGCCGAAGAACCGCGACGCCCGACCCTGCTTCGACGGGTTGTTCGCCAAGCGGATGATCGCGAACATGATCACGCCCACGATGACGAGAACGGCGAACAAGTCCTCCATGAACCGCACGACCTGCCACGCACCGATCACCGGAACATGCCAGTGCTCGATCACCAGCTCACCGAACGCCGTCACCACCGTGATGCCCAGAACCATGAACCCCCAGAACGCGAACACATGCGCGATACCCGGAATCGTCCACTTCAGCAGCTTGCGCTGCCCCAGCACCTCAGTCGCCTCAGCCTCCACCCGCTTGGGAGCATCACTCGTGCGACCGGTCGCCGGCTTGCCCGCACGCCCCAGCGACACCAGGAACCAGCCACGCTTCAACGCAAAAGCCAGCAAGACAACAGTGATGAGCACGCCCACAACGGCGCGAATGAGCATCTGATCCACGAGGCGACACTACCCCTTCTTGGATGTCCTAGTAGTTCGGTGTGACCTGATCCTCACCACCCGGTTCGAAGGAGTCTGAACGTGCAGGATGAGTGGACGCGAGGCATAGTCAGGAGTCCCCAAGAGATCTGTGAACGGAGAACCGGTGGCTCAGGTCGATTTCACCGTCGTTCGAAGCATCCCCCTGCCCGCTCGGGAGGTCTTCGACGAGTTGACCGACTGGGCCGGACATGCCGAGTGGGTCCCCATGACACGCGTGGAAATCCTGGCCGGTGAGGGGGGACCGGGCACCGAGTTCATCGCGACCACGGGGCTCGGGCCGGCGGCTCTGCCTGACCGGATGCGGGTCGACTCTCTCGACCCCGACACGATGACGGTCGTCATCACGAAGATCGGTCCCGTCCTGACCGGGGAGGTGCGCCTGTGCGTGGTGAGTACGGGAGAGAGGTCGTGCCGACTTGAGTGGTTCGAGGGGATCCGGGTGCCCTACGCGCCGCAGTTCCTGTCCCGTCCGATCGCCCTTGCCGCCAGCCGCGGATTCGAGTCGGCGATCACCCGGATGGTGAAGCGGATGCAGTCGCGCCGATAGGGGGACATCGCCTCCGCGGTCGACGGCGTTATGCGAGCGAAGCCGACTGCGTGCATCAGAGGATCTGGTGGTCGGCTCCGACCATGGAGTACCTGTCTGCTGCTCGTCGGTCCAAGGACATCAGGGTGGCGTGATGTTCGCGTGCGGTCTCGGCGATCACGCAGTCGTAGATTGCCCCGCCCGACACGCCACGCTCGGCGAGTATCTGCATGACCCGTACGTAGCCGCCTGGACTCAAGGTCAGCGTGTCGCTTCGAAATGCGCTTGACAGGAACGTGAGGCAATCACGCGGTGAGAGTCGGAACGGCGGCGGCAGTCGGGACAGGGTTGCGTAGGACTCCGCGAGCACATGAGCAATGGGTACCGGACTCTCGGCGATGACGTCCTGCAGCCGCTCGCGCTCCTGTGGGTGAGGCGTGGTCGCTGCGCGAACGATGATGCTGGTGTCAACGACCCGCACGGACAGCCTGTTCGGATCGATCGCTTCGCACGTCGTCGACGACGTCGCCAATCTCCTCGATGCTCAACTCAGGGGCATCGCTGGGGGGCAGGGGGAAACGGATGCCGTGGCGGGTCTCCCATTCGACCTCTCCATCGGCAGGTGTGATCTCGATCGTCCCCTCATGGAAGCGGAAGTCCACACGGGTTCCAGGCTCCAGGCCGGCTCGCTCTCGAAGGGCCTTCGGGATGACCAGGCGACCCGCGGCATCGATGGTTGCTGACATGGTAGAAAAATACCATTCAGACGGGGATTGCCGTCTTTCGCTAGTGGCTGATGAGGGCTGGCAGCTGTGTCCGCACGAACTTCTCGGCGGCGGCCAGTTCAGGGGCGAGGAATCGATCGGGCCCCGCACCCGGCACGCTTTCCCGCAGCGCCGTGATCACTGCTTCCGTCGCTGGTGCTGGCTGCAGGGGAGCGCGCAACTCGATGGCCCGTGCGGCCGTGACGAGCTCGATGGCGAGAATCCGCCGGAGGTTGTCGACGACCCGCCGGAGCTTGCGCGCCGCATGCCACCCCATGGAGACGTGATCCTCCTGCATGGCCGAGCTGGGAATCGAGTCCACGCTCGCGGGGGCGGCCAGCCGCTTGCTCTCGGAGACGAGCCCGGCTTGCGTGTACTGCGCGATCATGAGGCCGGAGTCCACTCCGGGATCGTCGGCGAGGAACGGCGGCAGGCCGTGGCTCCGCGCCTTGTCGAGCATGCGATCGGTGCGTCGCTCGGCCATCGAACCGACATCGGTCGCCGGGATGGCGAGGAAGTCGAGCACGTAGGCGATCGGGGCGCCATGGAAGTTGCCGTTGCTGCTCACGGTGCCGTCGTCGAGGACGACCGGATTGTCGATGGCGGCTGCGAGTTCGC
>JAIOXK010000138.1 GCA_021741645.1 Candidatus Nanopelagicales bacterium | reverse complement strand
CCTTCGAGATCCGCATCCATGGTCGCGGTGGTCACGCTGCCCGGCCGGAGATGGTCGTTGACCCGATCGTCGTGGGGGCGCAGATCGTCCTGGGTCTCCAGTCGATCGTCTCCCGCAATGTCGACCCAGCTCGATCCGCTGTTGTCTCCTGCACCGAGTTCGTCACCAACGGCGCCCGCAATGCGATCCCGGGCGAAGTGATCATCTCCGGCGACACCCGCAGTTTCGACCGAGACGTGCAGGCCCTGCTTGAGTCCAGAATGCGTGAGCTGTGCACGGGAATCGCGGCCGCCCACGGGGCAACCTGCGAGGTGACGTATCGGCATGAGTTCGAGCCGACCGAGAATGACTCCGAGTGTGTGGCAGCGGCGGTCGCTGCGGCCACCGCCGTGGTCGGTGCGGACAACGTCGACGGTGATTGCCCGCAATGGATGGCGAGCGAGGACTTCGGAGTGTTCGCGCGAGCAGTCCCAGCCTGCTTCACCCTGATCGGAAACGGGTCGGAGCCGGGTGCCGGTGGCACGCCCCTGCACAGTCGCGACTACGAGTTCAATGACGATGTGCTGCACGTGGGCGTCGACTACTACGTTGCTCTCGTCCGAAGGCTGCTCCCCGAGAAGGGTCCCCAATGACCGCGCCAGCCTGGGTTCCCCAGACTCGAGACCGCAGATGGTCATGCGCCTCACCGTCGCAGGAGGCCATCACCTTTCATCGCACCCTCGACAGCTACGCGCCCACCCCGCTCGTCGAGCTCCCCGATCTTGCGCGTGAACTCGGGGTCGGACATGTCTTCGCCAAGGACGAGTCGTTTCGTCTCGGACTCCCCGCCTTCAAGGCCCTTGGTGCTTCATGGGCGATCCACCGTGCCCTTCGGGACCGTCGCCGCGACGAGCCCCTCACGATCGTCACGGCAACGGACGGCAACCACGGCCGAGCTGTCGCACGATTCGCTCGACTGCTGGGGCACCGCGCGGCCATCGTCGTGCCGCCGGGGGTGCACCCGAGTGCAGTGCAGGCCATCGTTGACGAGGGGGCCGATGTCACGGCCATCGACGGTTCCTATGACGATGCCGTTGCCGCAGCAGCACAACTGGCCGACGACATCGGCGGGGTCCTCGTGCAGGACACCGCGTGGCAGGGCTACGAGGAGATTCCCGGCTGGATCGTCGAGGGGTACGCCACTCTCTTCGAGGAGGCCGATGAGCAGCTCTCGGCTGCGGGCCTCACGCACCCGGATCTCGTTCTGGTTCCTGCGGGAGTCGGCTCGCTGCTGCAGGCCGCGCTGGCTCACTACCGAGGTGATCGGGCGCCGGCGGGCACGGCGGTTGTATCGGTGGAGCCCGACGCCGCAGCATGCATGGGGCCAAGCCTCGATGCAGGCGAGCCCGTCACCGTGCCCACCGGCATCACCGTGATGTCAGGCCTGAACTGCGGCACGCCGTCCTCCCTGGCATGGCCCTACATCCGCGACGGACTCGATGCCGCCCTCGCCATCACTGACGACGCGGGGCTTCGGGCCGCACGGGATCTTGCTGCGCTCGGCGTGGAGGCCGGGCCTTGCGGAGGTGCAGGCCTGGCCGCCGCCCGTCAGGCGCTGACGGGCGACGGCGCAGACGAGCGACGGTCGCACCTCGGTATCGACGAGTCCAGCATCGTCCTCCTCGTGATCACCGAGGGCTCGGACGCGAATCCTCTTCCCGAGGTCGGCAATGTCCCTGCCGAGTTGTCCTAGGCCTTCGGCTGGGGAGTCCAGCGGAGGTAGGGCTTGACCTCTTCCACCTCAGCGAAGCGCTCACGCGCCTCATCGGTGGTCAGGCCGAGGGAGACGATGACGCGCTCGCCCGGCTGCCAGTCTGCAGGGGTCGCGATGGGGGCGAAGTCGGTCAACTGAAGGGCATCGACGACCCGGAGGATCTCGTTGAAGTTGCGCCCGACGGACTTCGGGTAGGTCAGTGTCAGGCGGATCTTGTTGTTGGGATCGATGATGAAGACCGAGCGGACCGAGTTCGTGTCACCCTCGCCGGGGTGGATCATGTCGTAGAGCTCGGAGATCTTCTTGTCTGGATCAGCAATGATCGGGAAGTTCAGATCGGTGCCACCGACATCTCCGATGTCGCCCTTCCACTTGTGGTGCTCCTCGATCGGATCGACGGAGATGGCGATCACCTTCACGCCACGATTGACGAACTGATCATTCAGCCGGGCGGTCGCGCTGAGCTCGGTCGTGCAGACCGGCGTGAAGTCAGCAGGGTGGGAGAAGAACACCGTCCAGGCATCCTTCTTCCATTCATGGAAGTCAATGGGACCGTCCGTGGTCTCCGCGGTGAAGTTGGGGGCCGTGTCCCCGAGGTGCAGGCTCATGAACGCTCCTTAGGTTAGGTTTACCTTGCTAAGGTATACCCCCAGGGGTATTGAAGCAAGTCCAGTCACCCTGCCTGACGACACGCATCAGGACCCGGTCATGCAGTGCTCCGATATGACCCCGGAGTCAGGCCCAGCACTGAGCGGAACTGGCGGGTGAACGAGGCCTGGTCGTAGAAGCCGCACTCGGCCGCAATCTCACCCATGGTCATCGACGTGCTCGTGATCAGTCGCACGGCGTGCTCCAGCCGCAGGCGCTGCAGGAGCTTCTGCGGCGGGATCCCCAACGTGCGGCGGCAGAGTCGTTCCAGCTGCGTGCTGGACAGTCCAGCCTCCGCGGCCATCTCCGCCACCCGCCACCCGTGGTGGATATCGGAACGAACGGCATCGATCACGTCCGCCAAGCCCGCGTGCGCGCTGTTGACCTGGCTGTTGAGATCGACGGAGAGGACCGCCACACCAACGATGGCGTCCTGCCACACCAAGGCCGACTTGTTGGTGACGTACCAACCGAGCGACCCATCCGCGCGCGCGATCAACTCCAGATGCCCGCGAAGCGGGGACCCCGTGGCGATCACTTCGGCATCCTGCGACGCGTAGGAGGTGCCCAGTTCGCCCGCGAACAGGTCCGTCACGAGGTGGCCCAGCACAGCGGCCCGGGGGAGCCCGACGCGGTCGCAGAACCCAGAGTTCGCAAAGACATACCGACCGTCAATGCCCTTGGCTGAGGCCATGACTTGGGGGATGCCATCCACCAGTTCCCGAAAGGGACGAAGGATCGGATCCGGGATCGGCTTTTGTATCAATTCGACACTCACGCGACCACTGTGACACAAGACAGGCGATGGTGGCCACGGCCACCATCAGGTCATGACTGCAGCCGTCGATGCGCCCGCGATCTCCCTGCCCTCCGACGAGGAACTCGCCACCAAGGCCGAGGCTCGCGCATTGGAGCTCCTCACCACCTCCCTCGCGGACACCTCCGCGGCTGAGGCCTCGTCCAACCGGCGCCTCGCGCGCCTGCTGGCAGACGAGACCGGTCGGGACCTCCTTCTCGATCTGACCGATCAGGTGCTGCGCATTCGCGATCCCAGGAGGTCCGCGCAACGGCTGCACGACCTCACCGCCCGAGGTGTCCCCGCGTCGCTGGGCGCCTTCGACCGACTGGGCCTCGCGACCCTGGGCAAGGTCGCGCGGCTCATGCCCCGCATCACCGAGCGTGCGGTCGACTGGCGGATCAGCAGGGACACCGCCGATGTCATCCTCTCCGCTGCCGACCCCGAGTTCGCCCGATACGCCGACCGCAGAGCTGACGAGGGTTTCCGTATCAACGTCAACGTGCTCGGCGAGGCGATTCTGAGCGACGACGAGGCAGAGGCGCGCATGAACAAGGTCCTCGCCCGCATCGATCGTCCGGACGTCGACTACGTGTCGGTGAAGATCTCTGCCGTCTGCGCGAATCTCGACGTACTCGCGGAGGAGGACTCCCTGCAGCGCATCGACCGGCAGCTCACTCGCCTTTACCGAGCCGCGCAGGCCGCCAGCCCTCGCACCTTCGTCAACCTCGACATGGAGGAGTTCCGCGACCTCGAGTTGAGCCTGAAGGCCTTCATGAGCGTGCTCGGCCGCCCGGAGTTCGACGACCTCGCCGCCGGCATCGTGCTGCAGGCCTATCTCCCGGACTCGCACAGCGCTCTGGCCACTCTCATCGACTGGACGAACAAGAGGTATGCCCGCACAGGTACGGCCATCAAGGTGCGCCTCGTCAAGGGTGCCAACCTGGCGATGGAGTCCGTCGAGGCTGAGCTGCACGAATGGGAGCCGGCGCCCTACCCCACCAAGGCCGATGTCGACGCGAGCTACAAGGCGATGCTGGAGTCGGCTCTGCTGAACGCCACTCCCGGTGCGCTGCGCGTGGGGGTCGCCAGCCACAACCTGTTCGAGGTGGCGTGGGCGCTGACCCTGCGCGACGAGCTCAAGGCACAGGATCGCCTGGAGATCGAGATGCTCGAGGGCATGGCGCCGCCGCAGTCACGCGCTGTGCGCAATGACGCTGGGAGCCTGCTGCTCTACTCGCCGATCGTCGATGCCGCTGAGCGGGACGCGTCCATCGCCTACCTGACGCGGCGCCTGGACGAGAACTCGGCGCCCGAGAACTTCCTGCGCGCACTGTTCGACATCACTCCGGGCAGCGCGGAGTGGGAGGTTCAGCGGCAGCGCTTCCGCCGGTCCGTCGCCGAACGCCGGACGGTCAGTCGCACGTCGCGTCGCACGCAGACGCGCGGTGGCTCTCACGTCACTGCGCCTGCGCGTTTCCCCGTCGACGGTTCCTTCGCGAATGTCGCAGACACCGACTTCACCGTCCCGGCCAACAGGCAATGGGTCAAAGCCCAACTGGACGCCTATGTGGCTCCTGAGCCGGTGGTCATCACCAGCACGGACGAGATCGATCGCCTCGTCACCCGCGCACAGGCAGCGCAGCGTGAGTGGGCGACAACATCGTGGGCGACCCGACGCATGGTGCTCGCACAAGTGGCCGAGGTGCTGGAAGGGCAGCGTGGCTTGGCGATAGCCGCCGAGGCCCATGTCATGGGCAAGACGGTCAGGGAGTCCGATCCGGAGATCAGCGAGGGCATCGACTTCGTTCAGTACGCCGCTCACCTGACCGTCGCGCACGAGGCGTTCGAGAGGCAGGGCCTGATGTGGCAGCCCCACCCGGTGACACTGGTGACCGGGCCGTGGAACTTCCCCTATGCGATCCCCCTCAGCGGCATCGTTCACGCGATCGCAGCGGGCGGCGCTGCGATTCTCAAGCCAGCCCCCGAGGCGCGTGTCATCGGCGTCCATCTCGTCGATGCCCTGCACGAGGCGGGTGTCCCCGAGCACTTGGTGCAGCTCGCCTGCCCTCCTGACGATCACGTCGGCACTCATCTCGTGACTCACCCGGGCGTCGCTCACGTCATGCTCACCGGGAGCCTCGAGACGGCGGAGCTCTTCACCTCCTGGAAGCCCACCCTGCGCCTGAACGCCGAGACCAGCGGGAAGAACGCGATGGTCATCACTGCGGCGGCCGATATCGACCAGGCGATCAAGGATCTGGTCAAGAGCGCGTTCGGTCACGCGGGTCAGAAGTGCTCGGCGGCGAGCCTGGCCATCATCGAGGCCAGCGTCTACGACGATCCGACCTTCCACGCGCGGCTGGCCGATGCGGTGCGCAGTCTCACGGTCGGCCCAGCGACCGATCTGTCCACCATCATGGGGCCGCTCATCTCCCCTCCCCGCGGGCCGCTCGAGCGCGCCCTCACCTCCCTCGAGCCGGGGGAGCGTTGGCTCGTCGAACCCACGCGCCTCGATGACTCCACGTGGACGCCAGGAGTCCGATCTGATGTGCAGCCGGGCTCGTGGTTCCACCTGACCGAGTGCTTCGGTCCCGTGCTCGGCCTCATGCGCGCGAACGATCTCGCCCAGGCGATCGATCTGCAGAACGCTCCGATCTACGGACTCACCGGAGGCATCCAGTCACTCGATCCC
>JAIOXK010000137.1 GCA_021741645.1 Candidatus Nanopelagicales bacterium | reverse complement strand
GTGCGTCGCCAGTGGGCCGATGTCATCGGGCAGCGCCTCGAGGTGGGCGTGGCCGGTGGCCAGGTAGTCGGTCAGCACTGATTCGGGCGCTCGGTCCTGATGCGCCGGGTAGCGCATGGCTCCAGCAGCGTCGTAGTGCACCTGTGACAGCCGCAACGGTGGTTCGATCGGGCCGTCCTTGTGGTGCCAACGGCCAGAGGCGGGGTCGAATCGGTACTGCGGCAGCAGGCGCCACCCGTGGTCTGCGATGAGGAGCACGGCAGAGACGATGTATCGGAAGACGTCCTCGGAGATGAAGTAGTTGAAGTTGACGCGCACCCAGCCGGGTTTGATTCCCTCGCAGCCGACCTGAATCTCCCGCTCGAACTCGTGTGATCTCTCGAGGTCGATGCCGAGGAGCCGGTGCCCGTAGGGGCCAGCGCACGAGCAACCACCCCTGGCTTGAATGCCGAAGAGGTCATTGAGGATCGCCACGACGAGGTTGTGGTGCAGATAGCGCCCGTCGGGCCGTCGGATGACAAAGGAGACGATCGACAGTCGCTCGGCATCGGTGTTTCCCAGAACATCAATGCGGGGATTGCCTGACCAGGCGGTGATGGCGCGCTGGACGAAGTCGTCCTCGTGCGCACGGATGACGTCCGTGCCGACGGCATTCTTCAGGTCGAAGACCAGCCCGGCCCGGATCGACTCGAGGATCGCTGGAGTCCCGCCCTCCTCGCGATGGACGGGGTCGGAGAGGTAGAGGTGCTCCTCGGGATTGACGTAGGCGACGGTGCCGCCCCCGACGACGTCCGGCACCGAATTGGTCAGCAGGGATCGGTGGATCACGAGGACCCCGGGCGTTCCTGGGCCGCCGATGAACTTGTGCGGCGACAGGAAGATGGCGTCCTTGCGGGCATTCGGACGCCCAGCGGGGGTCATGTCGATATCGATGTAGGGCGCAGCGGCGGCATAGTCCCAGAAGGCCAAGGCGCCGTTCTCATGCAGCAGCTCGGTCACGGCGTCGGTATCGGTCATGATTCCGGTGACGTTGCTGGCGGCGCTGAAGGAGGCGATCCGCAGCGGACGGTCGGCGAATTCGTGCAACCGTGCGTGCAGCTCGTCGACGTCGATATGGCCGTCGGCATCCTCACTGATCGTCACCACGTCGGCGATGGACTCTCGCCAGGGAAGCTCATTGCTGTGGTGCTCGTATGGTCCGATGAACACCACCGGACGCTCGCTCGCCGGAATTGCGTCGGACAGCCCGTAGCGTGCATCCAGGTCGGCCGGCAGTCGCAGGTTCATGACGCCCACGAGTCGGTCGATGGCCCCTGTCGACCCCGAACCGGCGAAGATCACCACGGTGTCGTCGTCAGCGTTGACGCTGTCGTGGATGATTCGGCGCGCGTCCTCGCGCAGGCGCGTGGTCTGCAGGCCCGTCCCGCTGGACTCGGTGTGCGTGTTCGCATAGCGGGGTAGCACCTCGTTGCGAATGAAGTCCTCGATGAATGTCAGTCCCCGACCACTTGCGGTGTAGTCGGCATAGGTCACGCGGCGTGAGCCGAACGGGCCTTCCATCACCTGATCGTCACCGATGACGGACTCGCGAATGCGGGTGAGGATCGGCGGATCAGTGAGGGCAGCCGAGCGAGGCGGGATGGCGATCTCGGTCACCCTGTCAGGGTAGACCGAAGGTAGGGGAGGATGGGGTCCATGCCAGTGTCTCCCGCAGAGGTGATCGAGCCGGACGTCATTGAGGACGTCGATCGGCCGTGGGTCACGATCGTGTGGAATGACCCCGTCAACCTCATGTCATATGTCACTTACGTGTTCATGGAGTACTTCAAGTACGACCGGGCCAAGGCAGAGCTGCTGATGATGGACGTGCACGAGAAGGGCAGAGCGATGGTGTCCTCCGGCACGCGCGAGGAGATGGAGCGTGACGTCACGGCTATGCACGGCTATGGACTCTGGGCAACGATGCAGAAGGACGACTGATGGCACACCTCGAGCCGCTTCCTGCGGGCGAGCCGGGCGCGCTGCTGCACCTGGAGGAGCTCGAGTCGGCCCTCGTCGAGAGCCTGACGACGCAGATGATCGATCTGGTCGGTGTCGACTCTCCCGCCGATGAGGACCCACTCGTCGCCATGGTGGGCATTGACCCGGCGGCGGCGCCCTCGGAGGATCCTGCCCTGCTGCGACTCCTGCCCGACGCCTACCCGGATGACGACGATGCGTCGAGTGAGTTCCGACGATTCACCGAGCGTGACCTGCGCAGTGCCAAGGTGCGACATGCCTCTCGGGTGCGGGAGTCCGTTGCTGCTCGTGAGACACCTATCGCGATCGCAGGGGAGGACGTCACGGCGTGGTTGGGTTTCCTGAACGACGCCCGGCTGGTCATCGGCACCCGTCTTGGCGTCACGGAGGAGAACCACGAGGAGCTTGCCGAGCTGCCAGATGACGATCCTCGGGCGGCGCTCTTCGGGGTGTACGGCTGGCTCACCTACCTGCAGGAGACTCTTGTACAGACGCTGATGGGGCATCCGTGATATCACGGATGCCCCATCAGGTGTACGCGTCAGCGCGCTGCCATCACGGTCAGGCGCTGGACGGTGCCTCCTTGTACTCGTCCTCGGCGAACTGAGCACTGTCGTAGCGGCTCTTCTCGCGGGCGATCTTGTAGATGAGCAGGCCGAACCAGCACTTGGCGAGCACATCTGCGATGGAGTAGCCCACCTGACGCCACACGAACGCGTCCGGTCCGTCGATCCCGAACATCGGGAACATGTAGGAGATGGGGTAAACGCCCCAGGTGGCCAGCAGCAGCCAGCGCAGGCCGTTGAGGTCCTTGCGAACCTGCTCCGGCTGGGTCTTCATGCTCTTGGAGAGCTCGGCGAACAGCACGTAGAGGATGTAGAGGAATGGGATCGTGCTGAGTGCGCCCCAGATGCCCTTGGCCATGGTGTCCGAGGTCATCTCGCCCGGGTAGCCCAGAGCGATCATGAGGATGGCGGCGGGGATGAGCTTGAGCATGAGGCCCTTGCGCACCATGGGAGCAAGTGCGAGCACCGCGATCGCTTCGAACAGCAGCAGCGGAACCGTCAGGATCCAGTCGACGTAGCGGTAGCCCTCGTTGAAGCCCTCGCCAGCGACCAGCGTGTAGGTCATGTCCATCATGGTCTGGCCGTCGGCCAGTGGGTCACCCTCGCCGACGGCAACGAATGCGCCTTCGAAGGAGTTGAAGATGCGCCAGTAGTGGTAGGCGGCGATCAGCGTCACGATGGCCGACACGATGACGGCCTGGCGATAACGCGGCAGTACTCGACCGTTGGCAACCAGCAGGAACACGGTCGTGGCGATCATTGATGCGAGTGCGAACGACAGAATGTTGTAGACAGTCTGGAACTGTCCGTAATCAAGTGTGGTTACGTCCATAGCCTCCGACTTCCCGGCGGCCGTGGCCGCCTCCTCCATTTCCGAGCAAATGCCCGGCAGGGCAGACGCTGCTCCTGTTGAGGCGGGCGCGCAAGTTGAATCGCTAATGACGCGATATAACGAAATGGTCACGGGCAGGTTCAAAACGGGACATATAGGTCTTTAGTGATATCTCGTCGCATGCATCACGGGTCGGGCGGATCCGGCGACCGTCGGTGCTGGCCCATTAGGCTCCGAGGCATGGCTCAGGTGCGCATCCCCGAGCTCCTGCGTGAACTCACCGGCGGACGGGACGAGGTTGCCGAAGAAGCCGCGTCGGCGGCCGACCTCATCGAGGCGCTGGACAGGACCTTCCCGGGCTTCGCTGATCGCCTCCTCGACGACAGTGGGCTTCGTCGCTACTGGTGCATCTACGTGAACGGTCGCGACACTCGTTTCGGGGAGGGGATGCGGACGACGGTGGAGGCAACCGACGTGGTCTGGATCCTTCCCACCTCCTCAGGCGGGATGTACCTCCCGTGACCCCTACGCTGGTCCGACTATGAATGCGCTGGTCCGAGGATGAACGACGCGGCCATCGGCATCTTCGACTCGGGCGTCGGTGGACTCACGGTCGCTCGGGCGGTGATCGACCAGCTGCCGCATGAGCCCGTGCGCTACGTGGGCGACACCGCGCGTGGTCCGTACGGGCCGCGGCCGCTGGCGGAGGTCCGATCCTTCTCCCTGGAGATCATGGATCGACTCGTCGACGAGGGAGTCAAGATCCTTGTCATCGCGTGCAACTCGGCCAGCGCCGCGACGCTTCGGGATGCGCGGGAGCGGTACGACGTGCCCGTGGTCGAGGTGGTGCATCCGGCCGTGCGCCGGGCTGTGTCCGCTACGCGCTCGGGGCATGTCGGCGTGATCGGCACGCGAGCAACGGTGACGTCGGGTGCCTATGCCGACGCCTTCATGGCCGCGCCGCAGGTGGACCTGACGTCCGTCGCATGCCCGCGATTTGTCGAGTTCGTGGAAGCAGGGGTCACGTCTGGGCCAGAGCTGATCGCCGCCGCCGAGGAGTACCTGGCCCCCATGAAGGCGGCCGAGGTCGACACTCTCGTACTCGGCTGCACCCACTACCCGCTGCTCACCGGCGTCCTGTCCTATGTCATGGGGGAGGACGTCACCCTCGTCTCCAGCGCGGAGGAGACGGCGAAGGACGTGTACCGAACTCTCGTCGCACATGATCTGCTGCGCGACCCGTCCCTGCCGGACCCCGTCCATCAGTTCCTCGTGACAGGTGATCCGGAGGAGTTCCAGCGCCTTGGCCGTCGGTTCCTCGGACCGGAGATCGGGGACGTGCAGGTCGCGTCGTGAGGCTCACCGTCATTGGCTGTGCTGGCTCCTTTCCCAGCGCAGACTCACCGGCCTCGTGCTACCTCATCGAGCATGACGGTCACCGCATCCTGCTGGACCTCGGCAACGGGGCACTGGGTGCACTGCAGCGGCACATCGACCTGACGTGGCCCGGGGCCCTCGATGCCGTGATCCTCAGCCACTGTCACGTCGATCACTGCGTCGACGTGGCCTCGCTCTACGTGCAGCGGCACTACGCCCCCACTCCAAGCGGTGCATTGCTGCGGATCCTCGGGCCGTCGGATGCGCGGGGCCGCATCGCCGCCATCTATGGCATGAATGATCCAGCGATGCTCGACGCGGAGTTCTCCTTCGAGCACTTGGGATCAGCGCACAGCATTGGGCCGTTCGCCATCGACGCCGTGCCGGCCGCCCACCCGGTGGAGTCGTACTCCATTCGCGTCAGTGCAGGCGGGTCCTCGCTGGTCTACTCCGGTGACACTGGTCCAACCCAGTCCCTTGTCGACGTCTCAGCGGGTGCGGATCTTGCGCTGTACGAGGCGTCATTCGTGGGGGAAGGCAATCCGCCGGACCTGCACATGAGCGGTGCTGACGCAGGCCGGATTGCCAGCGCTGCCCAGGTGCGGACGCTGGTGCTCACGCACCGCGTCGGTTGGAACGACGACGCCATCGTGCTCCGCGAGGCGGCAGCGCACTATGACGGGGCAATTCTGCTGGCCTCGGCAGGACAGGTGATCGACCTCTAGTCGATCGTTCTGATGGCCCGCAGCGAAAGCGTCACTGCACCGACGACGAGCAGCAGTGCGGCGAGGACGAGATAGACGGCGCTGACTCCCCAGCGTTCGGCTGCCGCACCGGTGGCGAGCATGGCGACGGGCGGGAACACGTAGAACGCGGTGAGCTGCACGCTGAACACGCGCCCCTGCTCCTGTGCGGGAACTCTGCGCTGAACCAGGGTATTGAGCAGCGGTTGCATGGGCCCCCAGCTGAGTCCGAGCACGAATCCGGCGATGAGCAGCACGGGCACCCCCGGCAGGAAGGCCATCGGCACGATGCTCGCAGTTGTGCCGATCATCGCCATCTGCACGATCCGATACTGCGTTGTCCGTGCGGACAGCCATCCATAGGCGAA
>JAIOXK010000136.1 GCA_021741645.1 Candidatus Nanopelagicales bacterium | reverse complement strand
CGAGGCGACCCCTCCCTCACCTCCGAGGCCTTCGGCTCGTCAGGGTTTCGCACGAACGACGTCGGCCGGGTGAACGACGACGGAACCGTCGTCGTCATCGGTCGAGCGGACGACGTGGTGGTCGTCAACGGCGTGAACGTCGCACTCGGTGCTGTCGAGCAGATTCTTGGGGATCATCCGGATCTCGAGTCCGCCGCCGTCGTCGCCGTGTCCACGGACCACGAGCCACGACTGCATGCCTTCGTTGTCGTGCGCGACGACGCTCCCGCAGCACTCGAGGCAGCTCGGGAGTCTGTGCTGGCCGCCCTGGGTCGACCCGCTCGACCGGTGATGCATGCCGTGGACCGACTCCCCCGCCTCCCGCATGGAAAGGTGGACCGACGTCAACTGACGCAGTGGGCGCGACGCGAGGAGGAGGGTCGCTGATGGCGACAGCCGCTCAGTGGGTATCCGGTGCCCGGCCCAGAACCCTCCCGGCCGCCGTGGCCCCCGTGGCCGTGGGCGCTGGCCTGGGCGCGTGGGCCGGGGCATTCGCGCTCCCTCGGGTGCTCCTTGCCCTCGTCGTCGCACTCATGCTCCAGATCGGCGTCAACTACGCCAACGACTACAGCGACGGGATCAAGGGCACCGACGACCGCCGGGTCGGACCCGTCCGACTGGTGGGGCAGCAGCTCGCATCCCCACCTGCCGTGAAGCGGGCTGCACTGCTGTCCTTCGCCCTCGCCGCCCTGGCTGGTCTGGCCCTCGTCGTGCTGACCACTCAGTGGTGGCTCCTGCTCGTGGGCATGGCCAGCATTGCCGCGGCCTGGCTCTACACCGGAGGTCCGCGACCCTACGGGTATGCAGGACTCGGCGAGATCTTCGTATTCGTCTTCTTCGGCCTGGTCCCCGTCGTCGGCACGGCCTATGTGCAGACACTCACGATCACCGGTGTCGATGTCCTCGCCTCGGTGGGCGTGGGTCTGCTGAGCTGCGCCATCCTGGTGACGAACAATCTCAGGGACATCCCGAGCGACTCCGTCGTGGGCAAGCGGACGCTCGCAGTGCGGCTCGGCGATGAGCGAACGCGCATGCTCTACGTGGTCCTCGTGACCGGCGCCCTGATCGTGCCCGTGCTTCTGGTGCCCTGGACATCACCGCTCGTCGCCATCACCCTTGCCACGGGACTCGCAGCGGTCGGGCCGCTTCGCCTCGTGCTCAGCGGAGCCACCGGCCCGCAACTGATCCCAGCGCTCAAGGGCACCGGGCTGCTACTTCTCCTCTACGGCCTTGTCCTCGGCGGACTCCTGGCCTTCGCCTGATCCTTCTGCCGGCAGCTCCTCAACGGCCGGGACCGCGCCCTGTTGCTCGGCCATCCACGGCTCGTCGACGTCCTCCGCACGCGATGCGGCATCGATGCGGGCGTTCAATCGCGAGAAGAATCCCCCCGCTGCAGCGCCCACGCGTCCACGCTGGCGATCGAGCAGGACGAGGCTGATCGCACCGGAGATGAGGATCGCGGCAACGGCAGACCAGACGGCATCCAAGGGCGTGAGAAACCAGATGACTCCCCACACGACCGCGAAGAGCGCCACCCGCAAGACGGTGTAGACGGCCAGTGCTCGCACGGTCGCGGGCCGCGTTGACGACATACCCCTACCGTAAGGGAAGTCATGCAGCACGTGCATGGCGAGGATGGTCACGTACGCTTGTGCTTCAACACTCAGGAGGTGTCAGTGCTACGCGTTGCCGGGGCCATCATCGCGGTCGCCTTCTACATCTATTGCATCATCGATGTGCTCCGCACGCGGTCGGGTGACACCCGCGCCCTGCCCAAGTTCGTCTGGCTGATCCTGGTAATCCTCGTGCCACTCCTCGGTGGCGTTCTGTGGCTGGCCTTCGGCCGCGTCTGGAACGCCCCTGGTTCACCTTGGCGCAGGCGCCGCGGCCCCGTCGCGCCAGATGACGACCCGGCCTTCTTGAAGAAGATCGGTGACGACGCCTGGAGCAGTCGAATGCGCCAGCGACGAAACAAGCCCGACCCCACGCCCTGATTGGGCCGCGATACTTACATGCCCGAGTAGGAATGCAGGCTGTTGACGAAGATGTTGACGCCGAAGTAGTTGATCAGGAACGACACCCAGCCGGCAAGAACGATCCACGACGCTCGCGAGCCCCGCCAGCCCGCCGTGGAGCGCGCATGCAGGTAGGCAGCGAAGATCACCCACGTGATGAAGGCCCAGGTCTCCTTGGGATCCCATCCCCAGTAGCGGCCCCAGGCATTCTCCGCCCAGATGGCACCAGCCACCACCGCGAACGTCCAGAGCGGGAACGCGAAGGCGATCACCGTGTTGGTGAGCCGCTCGAGCCGCTCATGATCTGGGACGCGGGACAGCCAGCCCGTGACCTCCGTCGAGTCGGCGCGTCGCTCGGCGCGCCCCCGCACCAGCGACAGACCCGCGGTCGCAGCCGCGAACGTGAAGGCGCCGAAGCAGATGATCGCCGCCGACACGTGGATGACGAGCCAGTACGACTTCAGCGCAGGCACCAGTTGAGCTGCCTCGGTGTACAGGACAGTGATGGCCAGACCCAGCCAGAGCAGGGTCGGGATCACCACGAACAGTCCGAGCCATCTCAGATCGCGTCGGATGGACATTCCGAGATAGACACCCAGCACCCCGAGGGCGGCCGTGATGGAGAACTCGTACATGTTTCCCCACGGCACACGCCCCGCCCACACTCCGCGCAGGACGACCCCGAGAAGCAGCAGGAGGAACGACAGCCAGGTGAGGGACATGCCGATGTTCGCGGCGCGGCGACCGGGCTGCTGCCCCGCGGACGTACTCGGCACGGTGACCCGGCGGCGACCCGACGCGAAGGAGACCGCGAAGGCCACCATCGCCAACGTCAGCGTGATCATCGATGCGTAGACCGCTGCGTTGCTCGCCTCGGCCAGCTGAACGCTGGTCACTGCGGTGCCCTTTCCTGAGAGACGTCCGGGCCACCAAGCCGGGACATCAGGTCGACGACATCAGATTCGACGTCGGTGCCCTCGGATCTGGCCAGTGCACCGACATGCACGAGGGTACCTCCGTCATCGGCCGGCTGCGCTCTGACCCAAATCCGACGACGCCGGACGAACAGCGAGACCATCAGACCGATCATGGCGGCGAGCGAGGCACCCAACGCCAGCTCCTTGCCGGGGTCATGTGCGATCTGGAAGGACGCCCATCGCTCGAGGTCCACGAATTCGATCGAGCCCTGGCCCTCCGGCAGCGTCCAGACATCACCGGGAAGCAGCGACTCGAGCCCGATCTGCTCCATCCCGGACGTGTCGAGGGTGTAGACGCTCTGCGGGGAGCCGTCGTCCAGGCCCATGTCACCGGTGAAGGCCGACAGGAAGAGCCCCGGATAGTCCGGGGCCGGGAAGACCGAATGCGGACCGAGTTCCTCCGTCAGTGCCGCCGTCGGGAGGAAGAGCCCGTTGAAGCCCAGTGCCGGCTCGGCATCGGGGGCCTTGATCACTCCCGTGGACGTGAAGTTGCCGTCCTGCGGGAGGAAGGTGACGGTGTCGTCGAAGACGACGCGCCCCGTGGAGTCTCGGACGATCACATGAGGGGCGTAGCCGTGCCCGACCAGGAAGACCTTGGCACCGCTGGCAATGAGCGGCTCATTGACCTGAACGGTGGTGCTGACCTCTTCACCACCGGGAGCCGCGCGGTAGGTCAGATCGGCTTCGAACTCGCGCGGAGCGCCTCTTTGCGCCTCCCCCCTCTCGAAGTCGACCCGAAAGTCCTCAAGCGTGAAGGAGAACGGCGCAAGCGCGTCGGCACTGACGAAGCGGCCGGCGCCCCAGGCGTCGTACTGCGTGAGGGTGTTGGAGAAGCCGGTGCCCTCGCGGACCACGACGTTGCCTCGCCAGCCCAGGAGTCCTCCCACGGCGATGCCGACGAGCACGAGGATCAACGACAGATGGAAGACGAGGTTACCCGTCTCGCGCCAGTACCCCTTCTCGGCAGCGACCCACTCCCCCTCGGACGAGCGCACCCGCCAATGGCCCTGGCGCAGCTGACCCGCCGCTGACGTCAGTACCTCGTCGACAGTGAGTTCGGAGACGAACGACCCGGATGCGGGGAGGCGATTGAGGTTTCGCGGTGCGCGCGGAGGGGGTGTGCGCAGAGCCCGCAGGTGCACGCCGACGCGCGGCAGCACACAGCCGATCAGCGAGATGAACAGCAAGAGGTACACGGCCGCGAACCACGGTGAGGCATAGACGTCGAAGAACCCGAGGGCATCCAGAATCGGCGCCGTTGCGGGGTTCTCCTCGATCCACTGATCGACGCGCAGGGGGTTGGTACCGCGCTGCGGGAGGATCGAGCCGGGGATGCTCACCACCGCAAGCAGGAACAGCAGGATCAGCGCCGTGCGCATGCTCGTGAGCTGGCGCCAGAGCCACCGCAGGAAGCCGACGGAGCCCAGCGGAGGGAGGGCCTGTTCAGGCGCCTGCTGCTGCGTGGTCATAGCGCCGTCTCGAATCCTGGAATCGTGACCCGCAGCCAGATCGTGAACTCGGTCCACAGCCCGCTGACCAGGAGAACGCCCACGAGCACCAACATGCCGCCACCGAGCCGCATGACCCACACGTAGTGCTCACGCACCCACGTGATGGCCCGGGCCATCCGGCTGAAGGCCAGCGCCAGCAGGATGAACGGAAGACCAAGGCCGAGGCAGTAGAACAGCGACAGCACGGCACCGCGTGCAGCGCTGGCCTCAGTGAAGGCAAGTGACTGGACCGCCGTCAGGGTCGGTCCGATGCACGGAGACCAGCCGATCCCGAAGAGCAGGCCCAGGACCGGAGCGCCGGCCACCCCCCACGTAGGGGCGCGATGCATGCGCCACTCGCGCTGCAGACCGGGAATCGCTCCCATGAATGCCAGACCCATCACAATGACGAGCACCCCGAGGACGCGGTTGATGATGTCGGCGTACTCGAGCAGCAGGGAGCCGGCCCCGCCGAAGAGTGCCCCGTAGCTGATGAACACGACGCTGAATCCCACGACGAAGAGCACGCTCCCCGCGAGCACTCGTCGACGGCTGCCACTGCCCTCAGCCAGTTCCGCTCCGGTGAGGCCGGTCATGTACGACACATAGCCCGGTGCCAGCGGCAGGACGCACGGACTCAGGAAGGCGACCATTCCCGCGGCGAAGGCAATCGGAATGGCCAGCCACAGCGCACCGCTGGAGACCACCTCCACGATGCCGTCCATCAACGTCCCTCTTCGCCCAGCAGCGGTTCGATCATGCCTCGTAGCGAGGACGAGCTGACCTTGCCCAGCGCCCGGCCGGCAACGCGGCCCTCCGCGTCGATGACCAGGGTCGAGGGGATGGCCTGCGGTGGCAGGGTGTCGCTGAACAGCAGCTGCAGCTGCCCGTCGGTATCGACGACGTTCGGATAGTCGATGCCGAACCTGTCCACGAATGCACGAGCCGCCGCATCCGAGTCGCGGGTGTCCAGGCCGACGAACTGCACTCCTTGATCAGCCAGTTCACGGGCCAGATCCGCGAGCACCGGCGCCTCAGCGCGACAGGGGGCGCACCATGACGCCCACACGTTGACGACTACCACATCTCCTAGGTGATCACGAAGGGTGAAGGTCTGCCCGTCGAGAGTGGTGCCCGTCAGCTCGGGAGCGGGCACTCGCTCTGACTCCGGGACGAGGACGATGGAGCCGTCCCCGGAGACGTATCCGGCATCGGGACCCGACACTTGACCCTCAGCAGGGCCAACACCAGCAGACGATGACTCCTCCGAGCCGCACCCGCTGAGGGCGATCATGGCTGCGAGGACACCGGCAGCAGCGCGACGGCGCATGCGGCGTGCTCAGGCTCCCGCGATCTTGCTGGCCTTGACCAGCAGGTCACGGGATGGCTCCGTG
>JAIOXK010000135.1 GCA_021741645.1 Candidatus Nanopelagicales bacterium | reverse complement strand
TGACCAAGGTGGGCGGCCGCGAGGGAGACATCTTCTACCGCGACCGCTGGAGCCACGACAAGGTCGTGCGCAGCACCCACGGCGTGAACTGCACGGGGTCGTGCTCCTGGAAGGTGTACGTCAAGGACGGCATCATCACTTGGGAGTCCCAGCAGACGGACTACCCGACGGTCGGCCCCGACAGCCCCGAGTACGAGCCGCGCGGCTGCCCCCGTGGCGCGGCCTTCTCCTGGTACACGTACTCGCCCACCCGCGTGCGCTACCCCTACGTGCGCGGAGTGCTGCTCGAGGCCTACCGCGCGGCGAAACTCGCCCACCCGGACCCGGTGGACGCCTGGGCGTCGGTCGTCGGCGACCCCGAGACCCGCAGCCGCTACCACCGTGCTCGCGGCAAGGGCGGGCTCGTCCGCGCGACGTGGCCCGAGGTGCTGGAGATCATCGGCGCCGCCCACGTGCACACGGTCAAGAAGCACGGGCCGGATCGCGTCTTCGGGTTCTCGCCCATCCCGGCGATGTCCATGGCCTCGCACGCCGCCGGTGCGCGCTTCATCAGCCTCATGGGTGGATCGATGCTGTCGTTCTACGACTGGTACGCGGACCTGCCGGTGGCCTCGCCACAGGTGTTCGGTGACCAGACCGACGTGCCCGAGTCCGCCGACTGGTGGAACGCCGCGTACCTGATCATGTGGGGCTCGAACGTCCCCGTGACCCGCACGCCGGACGCGCATTTCATGGCTGAGGCCCGCTACCGGGGTCAGAAGGTCGTCACGGTCTCCCCCGACTACGCCGACAACACGAAGTTCGCCGACGAGTGGATGTCGCCGCACCCCGGCACCGATGGCGCGCTGGCGATGGCGATGGGGCACGTCATCCTCAAGGAGTTCTTCATCGAACGGCAGGTGCCCCGGTTCCTCGACTATGTGAAGAAGTACAGCGACCTGCCATTCCTGATCAGCCTGAAGGAGCGGGACGGCGCGTGGATCCCCGACAAGTTCGTCACCGCGGCCGATCTCGGCGACACGGCCGAGGGTGCGACCTTCAAGACCGTCATCGTCGACAGCGCGACTGGCCGGCCACACGTCCCGAACGGCTCCCTCGGCTTCCGGTTCAACGAGTCCGGCGAGGGCAAGTGGAACCTCGACCTCGAGGGCGTCGAGCCCGCCCTCTCGCTGCACGGGGCCACAGGAACTGAGAACGTCGAGATCCTGCTGCCGCGATTCGACATCGGCCAGGCCGATAACGAGGGCGGCGGATCGCACCGACGAGGTGTCCCCGCGGCCCGGCTCAGCACCGAGAACGGCGAGCGGCTGGTCACGACTGTCTTCGACCTCCTCCTCGCGCAGTACGGGGTCGGTCGCGACGGACTGCCGGGCACGTGGCCCACCGGCTACGACGACCCCGAGCCCTACACGCCGGCCTGGCAGGAGGAGATCACCGGAGTGCCGGCGTCCATGGCCGAGCGCATCGGCCGCGAGTTCGCCCAGAACGCCGAGGACTCCGGCGGCCGCTCGATGATCATCATGGGCGCAGGCACGAACCACTGGTTCCACTCCGACACGATCTACCGCACGTTCCTCACCCTGACGACGCTGTGCGGAACCCAGGGAGTGAACGGAGGTGGCTGGGCGCACTACGTCGGACAGGAGAAGTGCCGGCCCGTGACCGGCTGGGCGCAGCTCGCCTTCGGACTCGACTGGTCGCGGCCGCCGCGGCAGATGATCGGTACCGCGTTCTGGTACGTCCAGACCGACCAGTGGCGCTACGACCGCCTCGGCGCCAACCTGCTGGCGTCGCCTCTAGGTGAGGGCCGGTTCGCCGGGAAGTCGATGATCGACACCATCGCGCAGTCGGCCCGCTCGGGCTGGATGCCGTCCTATCCGCAGTTCAACCGGAGCTCCCTCGACCTCGTCGACGAGGCCGAGGCCGTGGGCCAGGCCCCCGCCGACTACGTAACCGAGCAGCTGAAGAGCGGCGACCTGAGGTTCGCCATCGAGGACCCCGACGCCGAGGAGAACTGGCCACGCATCCTCACCGTGTGGCGGGCGAACCTGCTCGGGTCGTCCAGCAAGGGCAACGAGTACTTCCTGCGCCACCTGCTCGGAACCAGCAACGCCGTCCGCGCGGAGGAGGCTCCCGAGGACGAGCGTCCGCAGGACGTGACGTGGCGCGACGAGGCGCCCGAGGGCAAGTTGGACCTGCTGGTGAGCATCGACTTCCGCATGACCAGCACCGGGCTCTTCGGCGACATCCTGCTTCCTGCCGCCACGTGGTACGAGAAGCACGACCTGTCGACGACCGACATGCATCCCTATGTGCACGCCTTCACCCCGGCGATCGACCCCCCGTGGGAGACCCGCAGCGACTACGACATCTTCCAGGACCTCGGCAGAGCCGTCTCGGCGCTGGCGCCGGGCCATCTCGGGGCAGTCAAGGATCTGGTCGCGGTGCCACTGCTGCACGACACCCCGGACGAGATGGCTGTGCCCGGCGGAGTGGTGCGCGACTGGAAGACCGGCGAGGTCGACCTCATCCCCGGAGTGACGGCCCCGAAGTTCGTCGTCGTCGAGCGCGACTACACCACCATCGGCGCGAAGATGTCGGCCCTCGGGCCGCTGACCGCCAGCGCCGGGATGCTCACGAAGGGCGTGCCGTTCTCGCCGGTCGAGGAGGTCGAGATGCTCGCGGCCAAGAACGGCGTCATCCCCGACGGCTTTGCCGCCGGCCGCCCGTCCCTCGTGACCGACATCCACGCCTGCGAGACCATCCTCGCGCTCTCGGGAACGACGAACGGCCGCCTCTCGGTGCAGGGGTTCCGGGCCATGGAGAAGCGCACCGGAATGCCGTTAGCCGACCTCGCCATCGAGGAGGAGGGCAAGCGCATCACCTTCCCCGACACCCAGGCCAGGCCGGTGCCCGTCATCACGAGCCCCGAGTGGTCGGGAAGCGAGCACGGGGGACGTCGGTACACGGCCTTCTGCATCAACGTCGAGCGCCTGAAGCCGTGGCACACCCTGACGGGCCGGCAGCACTTCTTCCTCGACCACGACTGGATGACCGAACTGGGGGAGGGATTGCCCACCTTCCGTCCGCCGTTGAACCTGCATCGCCTCGACGGCGACCAGCGCACCGGTGCAGGCATGGAGGTCACCGTCCGCTACCTGACCCCCCACTCCAAGTGGTCCATCCACTCCGAGTACCAGGACAACTTGTTCATGCTCTCCCTGTCCCGCGGCGGGCCGGAGATCTGGATGAGCCCGCAGGACGCCGATGCCATCGGCGTCAAGGACAACGAGTGGATCGAGGCCTACAACCGCAACGGTGTGGTGGTCGCTCGGGCGATCGTGTCGCACCGGATGCCCGCGGGCACGGTGTTCATGTACCACGCCAAGGACCGCACAGTCGATGTCCCGAAGACCGAAACCTCAGGACTGCGGGGCGGCATCCACAACTCGCTGACCCGTCTGATGATCAAGCCCACGCACATCGTGGGTGGATACGCGCAGCTGTCGTTCGCCTTCAACTACCTGGGGCCGACAGGAAACCAGCGCGACGAGATCACGGTGATCCGTCGCCGTTCCCAGGAGGTTGAGTACTGATGCGCGTGATGGCTCAGATGGCGATGGTGATGAACCTGGACAAGTGCATCGGGTGCCACACCTGCTCGGTTACGTGCAAGCAGGCCTGGACCAACCGGGCCGGGGTCGAGTACGTCTGGTTCAACAACGTCGAGACGCGTCCGGGGCAGGGCTACCCCCGCACCTACCAGGACCAGGAGAAGTGGAAGGGCGGCTGGGTCGTCAAGCGCGGCAAGCTCAAGTTGCGCGCCGGCGGACGCCTCAAGCGCCTCACCCAGATCTTCAACAATCCGAACCTTCCGACGATGCAGGACTACTACGAGCCCTGGACGTACGAGTACGACATGCTCCTGTCCTCACCCCTGGGCGAGCACACGCCGGTGGCGCGACCCAAGTCGCTCATCTCCGGCAAGAACATGAAGATCGAGTGGTCCGCCAACTGGGACGACGACCTTGCCGGAGGCCCGGAGCTCGCGCCGAAGGATCCTGTGCTGGTCAAGATCAAGGACCAGGTCAGCGACCGCGTGAAGATGGAGTTCGAGCAGGCGTTCATGTTCTACCTGCCGCGCATCTGCGAGCACTGCCTGAACCCGTCCTGCGTCGCGTCGTGCCCGTCCGGTGCGATGTACAAGCGCAGCGAGGACGGCATCGTCCTGGTCGACCAGGACCAGTGCCGCGGCTGGCGCATGTGCGTCAGCGGCTGCCCGTACAAGAAGGTCTACTTCAACCACCGCACGGGCAAGGCCGAGAAGTGCACGATGTGCTACCCGCGCATCGAGGTCGGCATGCCGACCGTCTGCTCGGAGACCTGCGTCGGCCGGCTGCGCTACATCGGCCTCTTCCTCTACGACGCAGACAAGGTCACGGCCGCCGCGGCAACCGAGAACGAGCACGACCTCCTCGACGCGCAGCTCGACCTGCTGCTCGACCCGAACGACCCCGAGGTGCAGGCGGCCGCACGACGGGACGGCATCCCTGAGGACTGGATCGACGCGGCCCGCAAGTCGCCGGTGTACAAGCTGGCGAAGGTGTACAAGGTCGCGCTGCCTCTCCATCCGGAGTACCGCACCATGCCGATGGTCTGGTACATCCCGCCGCTGTCGCCCATCGTTGATGCCCTGCGGGAGACGGGCAACGACGCCGAGGATGCCGGCAATCTCTTCGGTGCCCTCGACTCGCTCAGGATCCCGATCGAGTACCTGGCTGAGCTGTTCACTGCTGGTGATCCGAAGCCGGTGCAGGCATCGCTGCGCAGGCTGGCCGCCATGCGGTCGTACATGCGTGACGTGAACCTCGGTCGTGAGCCACGCCCGGAGATCCCGGCCTCGGTGGGGATGGATGAGGAGTCGCTGTACGAGATGTACCGGCTGCTGGCCATCGCCAAGTACGCCGATCGCTACGTCATCCCCAAGGCGCACGCGGAGACCGCGCGCGACCTTGAGGAGCTGGCCTGCGCGGTCGACTACGCCGACGAGGCGATGAACATCGGCTCGGGTCCGTTCGGGGAGGCATCAGGACGTCCGGTGCCCGTCGCGGTGGAGACCTTCCACGCCCTCAAGCAACGGCAGACCACCGAGGTCATCATCCCGGTTGAGGCACTCCGGGTGAACCTCCTCAACTGGGACGGACTGGGGGGCAAGGATGAGTGACAAGCAGACCGCCGCGGCGCGACTGGCGGCGGCGTGGCTCCTGTCCTATCCGGATGCGACGCTGCTGGGGCGGCTCGACAGCATCGCGGCTGTGGTGGACGAGCTGCCGGAGAGCACCGGTGCGCCGCTGTCTGCGTTCCTCGCACACCTCGCGGACACACCGCTCTCGGATGTGCAGGCGCACTACGTGACGGTCTTCGACATGAAGCGCAAGGCGTGCCCGTACCTCACGTACTGGACCGATGGCGACACCCGCAACCGTGGGCGAGCAATCCTGCGCTTCAAGCAGGCCTACCTTGAGGCTGGCTACGACCTCGGCAGCGAGGAGCTGCCCGACCACCTGTCGGTCGTCCTCGAGTTCGCTGCCATCGGCGACACTCTGACCGGCGAGGCTCTGCTGGCGGAGCACCAGGACGCGATCCACCTGCTCCGTGATGCCCTGGAGAAGATGGAGTCCGCGTACGTCCACGTGCTCGACGCCGTTGTCGCTACCCTCCCGCAGCTCACCCCCGAGATCCGCGAGCGGATGGCCCACATCGCAGCGTCCGGACCGCCGGTCGAGTCCGTCGGGCTCGAGCCCTTCGGCGTGAGCGTCACCATCGACCCGATCGGAGCTCGTCGATGACCACCCTGGACGTCCTTCTCTGGGTCGTGCTGCCCTACGTCACCATCGCCGTGTTCGTCACCGGCAC
>JAIOXK010000134.1 GCA_021741645.1 Candidatus Nanopelagicales bacterium | reverse complement strand
TTCGCGCGACTGTTCCTGCCGCAGATCTTCTTCTACGGCCTCTACACGATGCTCAGTCAGGTCCTGAATGCGCGCGGTCACTTCGCCGCACCGATGTTCGCGCCGATCGCCAACAACATCATCGCCATCGCGACGTTCACGATCTTCCTCGTCATCGCCGGCACGTCAGCCGCCGCTGACGGCGAGCTGTCCACCGACCAGGTTCTGCTCCTGGGCATCGGCACCACGCTCGGCGTCATCGTGCAGGCGGTGCTGCTGCTGCCCGTCCTGCTGAGGTCCGGGTATGTCTGGACCCCACGGTTCGACTGGCGCGACTCGGGGCTGGGCAAAGCGGCAAAGCTGGCGACCTGGACGGTCGCCCTCGTGCTGGTGAACCAGATCACGTACCTGTTCTTCACCCGCTTCGCGGCGCAGGCCAACGTCAATGCGTCCGCATCGGACATGGTTGCCGCCGGCATCACCACGTACCAGAAGGCGCATCTGGTCTTCATGCTTCCGCACAGCGTGATCACCATCTCGCTGGTGACAGCACTGCTGCCGTCACTCAGTCGCGTCGCGCACGCTGGTCTGCTGCTGGACGTCGGACGAGACGTCGCGCGGGCCATGCGAGTGGTGTCGGTTCTCATCGTTCCCATCGCTGCGGTGCTGGCCGTCAATGGAGCGGCCATCTCCATCCTGCTGTTCGGCTACGGTGCCGCCACTCCCGAGCAGGCAGCGTTCATGGGAATCACCGTCACGATGTTCATGGTCGGCCTTCCAGCGTTCACCCTGTTCTACGTGCTGCTTCGGGGGTTCTATGCCCTCGAGGACACACGGACGCCGTTCTTCGTGACGGTCGCCTTCAGCGCCGTCATGCTCCTGCTCGCCTACCCGCTGTTCAACCTCATGAGCGGAGGCGGAACTCAGGTCGCCGCGCTCGCGCTCGCCTACTCGCTTGCCTACTGGGCAGGACTGGCGATCGCCTGGATGACGTTGGCACGACGCCTGGGCACCTTGGAGTCCGGACGAACCGTCTGGGCGCTCGTGCGAGTTCTGCTGGCCGGGGCCGTGTCGATTGCCGTCATGCTCGTGGTCACCGCGGCCGCCTTCTCCGCGCAGGCGCCGAGCAGCCAGGTGACCCTCGAGGTGCGGCTGAACCTGCTGCTCACCGTCGCCGTCGTCTCCGCCGTCGGACTGGCGGTCTTCGTTCTCGCTGCGTGGGCATTCCGGGTGCGGGAAGTGTCCGACGTACTCTCGTTGATGAAACGAATGAGCCGACGCTTCACCGCGCGGTCATCGCGACGAGAGGACAGTGCATGAGGACATCGGAGCGACTCGGTCGCTACCGACTCCTGGCCTGTGTCTCGGAGTCCGTCAACGGAGTGTCCCTGTGGCACGCCTACGACGACACCCTGGATCGTGCCGTGTCGATTCGGGTCGTCCCGCTGTCTCATCCGCGCTCGGCCAATGTCGTGGCGGCCGCGCAGAACGCGGCCCTGGTCGACGATCGGCGCCTCCTGCGGGTGCTCGACATCATCGCCCTGCCCGCGACCGACGCCGCTCCCGCCGCCAACGGCATCGTCAGCGAGTGGGCCCAGGGCCGCACCCTCGCCGAACTTCTCGCCGGGCGTGACGGAACCCCCATGGCCGCGTCAGAGGCCCTCGACCTGGTGGCCGATGTGGCCCGCGCCATCGCCGCGGGGGCACCGGAGGGCATCGGGCACGGGCGGCTGCGCCCGTCGAGTGTGTTCGTCACGGACGCAGGTGAGATCCGCGTCCGTGGGCTCGGGGTGGATGCCAGCGTGTTCGGCACCGATCCCATGTCGAATGGGGCCGCGGCCGAGAGTGTGGCCGAGGCCGACGTCGACGCGCTGGGCTGCCTGACCTACCTGCTGACCACCGGCTACTGGCCCGGTGGTGTGCCGCTGGGTCTGGCCAGCGCGCCGCGGACCGGCGAGCAGGTGCTACCGCCATCCCAGGTGCGCGCCTCGGTTCCGGAGAACGTCGACGACGTGGTGGCGCGTTCCCTTGCCGTCGCACCCGCCAGCCGGGGCCGCGATGCTGTCGACTCGGCCGCGGCGTTCGCTGCTGCCGCCGGCGCTGCTTTCGATCACGTGACACCTGTGACGACCAGTTTCAAGCCCGTCCACGTCGGGCCGCCGTCCACGCGGCGACGGGTCCTCGGCGTGGCCGGCCGACTCGTTGCGGTCGCCCTCGCGGTCGCCCTGGTGATGGGCATCGGATGGGCGGGCTGGAACCTGCTCACCACCGACACCGCAGGGGAGGACGTGCTCGCGGATGAGAGCAGCGAGATCCTGACCTCGCCCGCACTGCCCGTCGACGACTTGGAGGTGGTCGGGGTCGATCAGCCGTTCGAGATCGTCGGCTATCGCTCCTATGACCCGTATGGCGACGACGACGGCAACGGCAAGCCCGACAAGCGCAAGGGCCGCGAGAACGACGAGTTGGCCGCGACCGTCAACGACGTCGATCCCGACACCGCCTGGCTGACCTCGCGTTACTCCAGCGCCGATCTCGACGGCAAGGGCGGCGTAGGGCTCATCATCGATCTGGGTGAGAATCGCGAGGTTCGGCAGGTGTCCGCCAACCTCGTCGGACGTGGCACCGGGCTGGACGTGCGCGTGGCGGATTCCATCAAGCGTGATCCGGCGCTGTGGACGCCGCTGGGCTCGGCGTTCGCCCCGGGGGATCGTCTGGATGTGCGAGCGCCCCGGGCGGTCCCGGGTCGCTATGTGCTGCTGTGGTTCACGCAGCTGCCCCCCGAGGAGTCCGGCAGTGGCTTCCAGGGTGGGGTGCGCAGCGTCGTCGTCACCGGCTGATCACTGGCACTCCCCGTGCCCCCTCACGGGGGCGCCGGGGTCTTCCCGCCCGCCGTTAGGCTCTTCGTGTGACCGCCGACCCCCGCAGCGACGCCGATCTCCTCGGCGCGCATGTGGCCGGGGATCCCCTCGCCTTCGAGACCCTCGTGCGTCGGCATCGTGACCGTCTCTGGGCCGTGGCCCTGCGCACCACCGGCGATCCGGAGGAGGCCGCAGACTCCCTCCAGGACGCCCTGATCTCCGCCTACCGTCGGGCCGAGCAGTTCCGCGGTGACTCGGCCGTCACCACCTGGCTGCACCGGATCGTCGTCAATGCGAGCCTGGATCGACTCCGTCGCCGGGCCGTGCGAGCCGCGGCCCCCCTCCCCGACGACAACGAGAATCTGCCCGGGGCGGTCGTGGCCGACCCGGTGGATCACATGGATCGCCGCGACACCCAGTTGGTCGTGACCGCGGCCCTGGCGGAGCTGCCGGAGGACCAGCGGGCCGCCATCCTGCTGGTCGACGTGGAGGGCTGGAGCGTCGAGGACGCCGCTCGGCAGCTCGGCATCCCGGAGGGCACCGTGAAGAGCCGGTGCCACCGTGGCCGGGCGCGTCTGGCAAAAAGCTTGGACTTCCTGCGGAACCTTGACGCCGCAGATGCCGTCACACCCGATGCGGAGTCCAATTCTCGCGAGTCTTCGAGCACTCGAAGCGATCAGGAGAGGGGAGGTGGAACAGGGCGTGAGTGACGATCAGTTCCCCTTGCACGACCCTTCCGACGAGAGTGACCCCGCGGTCCTTGAGCAGGTTCGTCAGGAACTCAGCCGACTGAGCTTCCTGCGACCTGATGAGCCCACCGAGGGGTTCCAGACGGACGCACCGGGCGATCCGATGCCCGAGTGGGCCTGGCAACGCCTGTCCGCTGCCATTCAGGCAGAGTCCGGCACACCCCATCGCTCGCCTGGCTGGCTGCGCTGGGGCGGGGGCCTGGTGGCCGCATCGGTCGCTGTCCTGGCGATCGGGCTGGCCGTCACATCCTTCTCCGGCTCCAGTGAGCCGTCCCTCGTGGCCGAGGGGGCCCCCGACGCGAGTGTCGAGGCGGCCTCCGGCGCGAGTGTCGAGGTGGACTCAGCGATCGCCCCGCGGGCTGCAGCCGCCGAGCCGACCATGCTCTCCTTCGCCGGAATCGTGCCCCCGGCCCTCAAACTCGTGGATACGCGCACCGACTACACCTCCGACGAGCTCGGCACCCAGGTCACGGAGGTGCTCGAGGAGATGGGCATGGAGCCCGCCGCCGCCGAATCCGCCATGGCTGACATGCCGGACGAGGTCATGGTGCCGGTGCCCGAGCCTCAGGGGATCCTCGCCTCGGCCACTCGCCTGCGCGACTGCATCACCGAGCTGACCCAGTGGGCGACCTCCACCGCTCTCCTGGTCGACTGGGCCACGTTCGACGGCCAGGACGCCGGGGTCATCGTCGCCCCCGACTACCCCGCCGGTGATCAGTCCCGCCCCGACATGCAGGAACTGGACATCTGGGTCGTCGACCCCGAGTGCGACGTCAAGGTCGACCTGCACATCCGCATGAAGTGAGAACGGCTCTCGATTCCCGCGCTGTTCAGCCTCCCGATCACCGCATGATGTGCCTCGGAATACTCCGCCCCCTAGGATTGTCGTAGCCTGCAGGGATACCCCCTAGGGCATTCTTGACGACGGTGCTTGAGAGCGCCGCCTGACCACTGCTCGAGTCCACCACCTGGGAGCATCACGTGAGCGAGATCCGCAACGTCATCATCATCGGTTCCGGCCCGGCCGGCTACACCGCCGCCGTGTACGCCGCCCGCGCCCAGCTGAACCCCTTGGTCTACGAGGGATCCGTCACGGCCGGCGGTGCCCTCATGAACACCACCGAGGTCGAGAACTTCCCCGGCTTCGCCGAGGGGATCATGGGCCCGGCGCTCATGGAGCAGATGCGCGCCCAGGCCGTTCGATTCGGCGCCGAGATCGTCACGGACGACATCGTCAGCGTCGACCTGACCGGTGACATCAAGACGGTGACGGACGGGTCCGGCAACACCCATCAGGCGCGGGCGATCATCCTCGCCATGGGCTCGGCCTACCGCGAGCTGGGGCTGGAGAACGAGAAGCGTCTCTCCGGTCATGGCGTCTCGTGGTGCGCCACCTGCGACGGGTTCTTCTTCCGCGATCAGGACATCGCCGTCGTCGGCGGCGGGGATTCCGCGGTCGAGGAGGCCACCTTCCTGACCCGCTTCGCGAAGTCCGTCACTCTCGTCCACCGTCGCGATGAACTGCGGGCCAGCAAGATCATGGCCGAGAGGGCCGAGAACGACCCCAAGCTGCACTTCGCCTGGAACAGCGCCGTCGAGGACGTCCTCGGCGAGGACAAGGTCAGCGGACTCGTCCTGAAGGACACCGTCACGGGTGAGAGCCGTGAACTGCCGGTCACCGGCCTGTTCGTCGCCATCGGTCACGATCCCCGGTCCGAGCTCGTGGTCGGCCAGGTCGACCTCGACGACGAGGGCTACGTCCTGGTGCAGGGCCGCACGACCGCCACGAACCTCACCGGCGTGTTCGCCTGCGGCGACCTCGTCGACCACACCTACCGGCAGGCGATCACCGCCGCCGGATCCGGATGCGCCGCCGCCCTGGATGCGGAGCGCTTCCTCGCCCACCACGGCGAGTAGCCTCAGCCCGAGCAGTCCCCAGCCGAGTCAACCGAGTCGCAAGGAGCACCATGGGAGCCACCAAGCAGGTCACCGACGCATCGTTCGCCGACGACGTCCTGATGAGCGAGAAGCCCGTCATCGTCGACTTCTGGGCCGAGTGGTGCGGGCCATGCAAGATGGTGGCACCGATCCTCGAGGAGATCGCCAAGGATCACGATTCCGTGGTCATCGCCAAGCTCAATGTCGATGAGAACCCGCAGACGGCTGCCTCCTACGGCATCACGTCCATCCCGACGATGAACGTCTATCAGGGCGGACAGATCGTCAAGACGATCATCGGTGCGAAGCCGAAGGCAGCGCTCCTCGCCGACCTCGCCCCGTACTTGGGCTAGTCGAACCCGTCTCGAGTCCTGACCCGGTGTCTGCCCTGCTGCGGCGTGGTGACGTCGGGTCCGCCATTGAAGAGGTCCGA
>JAIOXK010000133.1 GCA_021741645.1 Candidatus Nanopelagicales bacterium | reverse complement strand
GGTCGCGCCACGGTGAGCCATGTCTGCCTCAACGACGACGTGGTCGAGGGTCTGAGGTGCCTGGATGCTCCAGCCTTCAGCGTCCAGTACCACCCAGAGGCGGCGGCCGGTCCCCATGATGCGGACTACCTGTTCGACGAATTCGCTCAGCTCATGGCCCAAGCACAGGAAGGGCGGAGCGCCTGATGCCGCGTCGCGAGGACATTCAGTCAGTCATGGTGATCGGATCCGGTCCGATTGTCATCGGACAGGCATGCGAGTTCGACTACTCGGGCACGCAGGCCTGCCGTGTCCTGCGTGACGAGGGCCTTCGCGTGGTGCTCGTCAACTCCAATCCGGCGACCATCATGACCGATCCGGAGTTCTCCGACGCGACGTACATCGAGCCCATCACCTCGGAGTTCCTCGAGCGCATCATCGCCAAGGAGCGTCCCGATGCGCTGCTGCCGACTCTGGGCGGACAGACGGCGCTGAACGCCGCGATCGCCCTGCACCGCAACGGGGTGCTGGAGAAGTACGGAGTCGAGCTCATCGGAGCCGATGTCGACGCCATCGAACGCGGCGAGAATCGTGAGCTCTTCCGAGGCATCGTCGAGCAGGTCGGCGCGGAGAGCGCCCGATCGGCGATCTGCCATTCCCTGGATGACTGCCTCGCCGCGGTAGATGACCTCGGCTATCCGGTGGTCGTTCGACCCTCCTTCACGATGGGCGGCTCCGGCTCCGGTATCGCCTACGACGAATCCGACCTCAGGCGTATCGCTGGTGCCGGCCTCCAGGCCAGTCCGACCTCGGAGGTGCTTCTCGAGGAGTCGATCATCGGCTGGAAGGAGTACGAGCTGGAACTGATGCGCGATCGCCACGACAATGTCGTGGTCGTGTGCTCGATCGAGAACGTCGATCCCATGGGGGTGCACACGGGCGATTCGATCACTGTGGCGCCGGCGCTCACGCTGACCGACCGCGAGTATCAGCGGCTCCGCGATGTCGGCATCGACATCATTCGGGCGGTCGGCGTCGACACGGGCGGGTGCAACATCCAATTCGCCGTGAACCCGGAGGACGGCCGGCTCATCGTGATCGAGATGAATCCGCGCGTGTCCCGTTCCTCGGCACTGGCTTCGAAGGCGACCGGATTCCCGATCGCGAAGATCGCCGCTCGACTGGCCATCGGCTACACGCTCGACGAGATCCCGAACGACATCACGCAGGAGACGCCGGCCTCCTTCGAGCCGACCCTGGACTACATCGTGGTCAAGGTGCCACGCTTCGCCTTCGAGAAGTTCCCGCAGGCCGACCAGACCCTCACGACCACCATGAAGAGCGTCGGCGAGGCCATGGCGATCGGCCGCAACTTCGCCGAGGCACTGCAGAAGGCTCTCCGATCACTCGAGAAGTCGGATGCCGTCTTCTCCTGGCCGGCAGACCGTTCGGAGGTGGATGTCCCTGCCCTGCTGGAGACCATCCGCGTTCCTCGCGACGGTCGACTCGCGCAGGTTCAGCGGGTGCTGTGGGCGGGTGCTGGCATCGACGCGGTCCACGAGGCGACTCGAATCGACCCATGGTTCCTGGACCAGATCTGCCAGATCAACGAGATGGCCGATGCCATCAGGGGGGCCGAGTCCCTCGACCGTCGGCTTCTTCTGCAGGCCAAGCGTCAGGGCTTCTCCGACCGGCAGGTGGCGCAGCTTCGCGGGCTCTTTGAGGCTGATGTCCGGGAGATCCGGCACGATTACGGCCTTCGTCCGGTCTACAAGACCGTCGACACGTGCGCGGCGGAATTCGCGGCCCGCACCCCGTACCACTACTCGTCCTACGACGAGGAGAACGAGGCGGAGCCGAGCGACCGCGACAAGGTGATCATCCTGGGCTCGGGACCCAACCGCATCGGTCAAGGCATCGAGTTCGACTACTCATGCGTGCACGCGGCCCTCACTCTCCGCGATGCTGGCTACGAGACCATCATGGTCAACTGCAACCCCGAGACTGTCTCGACCGACTACGACACGTCCGACCGGCTCTACTTCGAACCGCTGACCCTCGAGGACGTCCTCGAGGTGGTGCACTCCGAGCAGCAGCGGGGGAACCTGATCGGCGTGGTCGTGCAGCTCGGTGGCCAGACCCCGCTGGGACTGGCGCAGGGGCTCAAGGATGCCGGGGTTCCGGTGATCGGCACGAGCCCGGAGTCCATCCACCTTGCTGAGGAGCGCGGAGCCTTTGGCCGAGTGCTCGCTGAGGCGGGCCTGCTGGCCCCGAAGCATGGCACGGCGTTCACGTTCGACGAGGCCAAGGCGATTGCCGCAGAGGTCGGCTATCCCGTGCTGGTGCGTCCGAGCTATGTGCTGGGCGGCCGCGGCATGGAGATCGTCTATGACGACGACATGCTCGCTGACTATCTCTCGCGGGCCACGGACATCAATCCCGAGCATCCGGTCCTCGTCGATCGATTCCTTGACGATGCCGTCGAGATCGACGTCGATGCCATCTATGACGGACACGATCTCTACCTCGCCGGCGTCATGGAGCACATCGAGGAGGCAGGCATCCATTCGGGCGACTCGGCCTGCGCCCTGCCGCCCATCACCCTCGGCGCCGAGGACATCACCCGCATCCGCGAGGCGACGCTGGCGATCGCCCGTGGGGTGGGGGTGCGCGGTCTGCTCAATGTCCAGTACGCCATGGCCGGGGACATCCTCTACGTCCTCGAGGCCAATCCGCGGGCCTCGCGCACGGTGCCCTTCGTATCCAAGGCCACGGCGGTGCCCGTCGCAAAGGCGGCGGCCCGAGTCATGGTCGGCCAGTCGGTGGCGCAGCTGCGTCGCGATGGCATCCTTCCCGAGCGCGGTGACGGTGGCTCCATGCCCCAGGGGGCAGCGATCTCGGTGAAGGAGGCAGTGCTGCCCTTCGGCCGCTTCCATGGGGTCGACACCGTCCTGGGGCCGGAGATGAAGTCGACCGGCGAGGTCATGGGGATCGACAACTCCTTTGGAACGGCGTTTGCAAAGTCGCAGGACGCGGCCTTCGCCGGCGGGCTGCCGACATCGGGCACGGCCTTCGTATCGCTCGCGAATCGCGACAAGCGCAGCGCGATCTTCCCGGTCAAGCGACTGTCCGACCTCGGCTTCCGGATTCTGGCGACGTCTGGGACGGCAGCCGTTCTGCGTCGCAATGGCGTGCCTGTCGATGAGGTGCGCAAGCAGTACGAGGGGCGCGGACCAGACGGTGAGCCCACGACCGTCGACGCGATCCTGGCCGGTGACATCCAGCTCATCATCAACACCCCCTACGGAGTCGGTCCTCGGCTGGATGGCTACGAGATCCGCACGGCGGCGGTCATCCGCGGGGTGCCCTGCATCACCACGGTGCAGGGTCTGGCTGCAGCAGTGCAGGGCATTGACTCCCTCCAGCATGAGGAGCCGACGGTGCGCTCCCTGCAGGAGCACGGCGCGGACCTCGCCGCTCTGCGACAGCGTGACGATGCACTGGCGGTCTCCCGCGAGCTGGCGGACCAGTCGGCAGGGGAGGGGCGCTGATCATGGCTGTTCAGGTCCGAGGAGAGATCCTCGACGTCCGCAGGGCGGGCGCGTATCACGTGCTGTCCCTCACTGCTCCGGGCATCTCCGAGAATGTGAAGCCGGGGCACTTCCTCACCCTCGGCATAGGCGGCGAGGAGTCGAGCATGCTGCTTCGTCGCGCCTTCGCCATTCATCGGGTGCAGTCGCGGGGGGTCTACGGCGGAACCCTCGACATCGTCGTCGGTGTGCACGGCAAGGGCACGAAGTGGCTCGTGGATCGTCGACGGCACGACCCGATCGACATCGTGGGACCGCTGGGGCGGCCGTTCGTCCTGCCCAAGGAGCCGGTGTCCACTGTCCTGGTGGGCGGAGGCTACGGCTCGGCCCCGCTGTTCATGCTGGCTGAGCAAATGCGCGAGCGCGGATGTCGCGTCGACGTGATCCTGGGTGCAGCGACAGAGGAGAAGCTCTACGGGGCGCTTGAGCTCAAGCGGCTGGCGTCCACTCTCACCATCACGACCGACGACGGCTCCCTCGGCCAGCGTGGTCGCGTGACCGACGTCCTAGGTTCCTTGATGCAGGCCAACGACACTGCCGTGGTCTATGCCTGCGGGCCGATGCCCATGCTGCAGCGCGTGGCAGAGATCGCGTCGGATCATCAGGCGTACAGCCAGTGCGCGGTCGAGGAGGCCATGGCCTGTGGCATCGGGGTGTGCATGACGTGTGTGCTGCCCGTCATCGGGGAGGACGGCGTGACGCGCATGCTGCGTGCCTGCACCGAGGGCCCGGTCTTCCGTGGCGACCGTGTCCGGTGGTCCGACGTCGGGACGATCCCCCCGGACACCCTCGGTGCCCCGACGGCAGGAGGTCACTGATGACGCGTGCATTGATCAAGGGGCCGGTCGCCGATGCTGCGCTGCCAGAGGTCGACATGTCCACGTCGCTGGGCGGCCTGGCCCTGCCGGCCCCGATCCTGACGGCATCGGGTTGCGCGGCGTCGGGACGTGAACTCGATCAGTTCTTCGACCTCACGAGCATCGGCGCGATCGTCACCAAGAGCATCATGCTCAATCCCCGTTCCGGCAGAGCGACACCGCGCATGGCGGAGACGCCAAGCGGAATGCTCAATTCGATCGGGCTGCAAGGGCCGGGTATCGATCGGTTCATCGAGCACGACCTGGCGTGGCTGGAGGAGCGCGGTGCCCGCGTGATCGTCTCCATCGCCGGTGGCACGGTCGACGAGTACGGCAAGCTCGCCGCCAGGCTCCGGACTGTGCGGAGCGTCGCGGCGATTGAGGTCAACATCTCGTGCCCGAACGTCGAGGACCGCGGCCAGGTATTCGCCTGCCGGGCAGGTTCGGCATCGGACGTGGTGCATGCGGTCCGTCGGCACAGCGATCCGCGCATGCCGCTGTTCGCGAAGCTCTCTCCCGACGTCACCGACATCGTCGAGATCACCGACGCGGTGGTGCGAGCAGGTGCCACGGGGGTGTCGGTGATCAACACCGTCCTGGGCATGGTGATCGACACCGACACGATGCGTCCGCACCTGGCGGGTGTCACGGGTGGTCTCTCGGGCCCGGCCATCCGTCCGGTGGCGGTCCGCTGCATCTGGCAGATCCGCCAGGCCTTCCCTTCGCTGCCGATCATCGGCATGGGTGGTGTGCGTAGCGGGAAGGACGCCCTCGAGTTCGTGCTCGCTGGGGCCAATGCCGTCTCGGTCGGCACCGCCGTCTTCCACGACCCGTCGGCACCGTCTCGGATACAGATCGAACTGCAGCGAGCACTCGGTGCTCGCGGATTCCGCCGCTTTGCGGATGCCGTGGGCTTCGCGCATCGTCCCGCCGACCTGCCGCGGGAGGAGGACCCCGATGAGTTCGATTTCATCAGCGAGTGAGCCGGTTGCCCCCATTGCGGTGGCGATGGACGCACCGTCACTGAGCGTTCTGGGCGAGTGGGCGGCTGCTGTCGCACCGGTGGTGTCCACCCTCAAGGTGGGCCTGGAGGTCTTCAGCCGCGACGGGGCTGCTGCCGTGGAGACCGCTCGCTTCGCGGCGGGCGCCGCGGGGCACCCCGACATCGACATCTTCTTGGACCTGAAGCTGCACGATATCCCCGCGACGGTGCGCGGTGCGGCGCACGCCGTGTCAGTGCTAGCCCCTGCCTATCTCACCGTTCATGCGGCGGGCGGCTCAGCGATGATTGCCGCGGCGGCCCAGGCGTTGCCGAACACACGCATCACTGCGGTGACCGTGCTGACGTCACTCAGCGACGACGATCTCGCGGCGATCGGCCTGGCGGGGCCGTCGCAGGCAGCCGTCGTTCGCTTGGCCTCGCTGGCTGTGGAGGCAGGCGGGCGGGCGATTGTGTGCTCCCCCCAAGAGGTCGCGGCTGTTCGTGCACACGTGCTGGCGGACATCACCTTGATCACGCCGGGAGTTCGACCCGCGGGAGCATCGCTGGACGACCAGCAGCGCGTC
>JAIOXK010000132.1 GCA_021741645.1 Candidatus Nanopelagicales bacterium | reverse complement strand
GGTTCGAGGTGGTCGACTGGAAGACAGGATCGGGCTACGGAACCGATCCGATGCAGTTGGCCCTCTATCGGCTTGCGTGGGCCCAGCTTGCCTCGGTTCCGGTGGAGCAGGTGAGCGCAGCATTCCTGCTGGTGGCTACCGGCGAGGTCATCCGGCCTGAGACGGATGCGTTGATCGAGCTCCTGCTGACCTGACCTCGCGGCGGGCTGGCACCCACCAGTCAGCTGCGCGCATCGGGGTCGCGCTCCTGCGCGTCGAATGGGTCGGTGGGCGACGTCGAGACTTCCACGGGGCTCGCGCTGTCGCCGACGTCCTCGGCCTCGGCGATCTGCTCACCCGCCTCCTCGGTGGGCGTCCGGCGAACGCCCACGCGGCTGCGCATCCACTCACGTGCCGGCTCCTCGACGAACCGCCACACCAGCCAGGCGATGAGCAGTGCACCGGCGACCAGTCCGACCACGGCGATGGCGTAGAGCAGGCCGCCGTCGATGCCGACGGCCTTGAGGGCGGCGCGCCACAGGCCGAACCAGACGAGGTGCGTCATGTACAGCGAGTACGAGATGAATCCCCCGAGGACAAGCGCTCGTGTGGACAGGAATCGGGACAGGCCGCGTCGAGACAGGGCCAGGGCACCGATCCAGGCGATGAGCAAGGGCACGAGAAGCAGATGGAAGTACGGAGGAAGGGGCTCCACATCCCCGTCGAGCGTGATCTCACCGGCCTGCGCCGGGCCCCACTGGCCGAGGAAGATCGCCCCGGCAACGACGAGGAGCGGCAGAACAACGGCCAGGGTCGAACCGGTGCGCTCCACTCGACGTGACGGCGGCTCATCGAGCGCATCACCGGGCAGGAGGCGCACGACGATCAGGTACGTGAGCGCACCCGCCGTGAACTCCGTGAGGATTCGATAGGTCGATCCCCAGTTGTCGGTGTAGTAGGGATCGGACGTGGACAGCCCATAGATGACGAGCGGAGCGAGCACGACCACCCAGAGGGCAGCGAGGACGAACGTCGGCACGCGCCGGTGCAGCTGCCACAGCACGAGGATCAGCAGCGGGAAGATCAGGTAGGCCAGCCACTCCATCGACAGTGACCATGCAACGAAGTTCCAGCCGCGCTGCGGCTCTGGGCCCCACTCCTGGATGAGCAGCAGGTTCTTGATGAAGTCGAGGGGGTTCAGCCAATCCCGATCGAGCTCCTCGCCCGTCACCTTCGCCTGCGCGATCACCGCTCCACCGGCGACGAAGAGCATCAGCAGGTGCACCGGGTAGATGCGGGCCAGGCGCAGCCACCAGAAGTCGAGGGTTCCGCGCGTTCGCAGGCTCGAGCCAAGTCGACGCAGATACGTGTGCGTCAGGATGAACCCGGAGAGGGCGAAGAACAGATCGACCCCGAGTCGGCCCACCCGCAGCACGTCGGCGAAGCCCGCGAACAGAAGTCCGAGCTGATTAAGCGGGCCCTGCAGGTGATAGAGCAGCACCCATGCGGCCGCGATGAAGCGGATCCCGGTGAGCTGCCGGATGAAGACGTTCACGCGCTGGCCTTTGGTCTGTGACTGGTGGTGCCGTCATCGTGTCACGCGGGCCACTCCTGACCTCGTTAGGCTCGCTGACCATGGCCCTCCTCGACACACTCATGCTGGCCCGATCAGGAGTGGATCGTTGCTCGGAGCATCGCTCGGACTCCGCGTGGATCACCGAGAGATGGCAGGACGCCGGCTCCCGCGTCATGTGCGTCAACGATCAGGGTGCTCCGATCCTTCGCTCCGGCATCGGCAACGGCGACGGCATCGAGCTCGCCATGCGCTCGGTGAGCGACAGCGACGCTGAGCCCGAGGATGTCAGCTTCCTCGGTACCGACCCCGACGGCACGTCCTACTTCGTCGAGCACGTTCCGGACAGGGCCTGCCATGCCGACCACGAGTGGGGGAACCTCCGAGATGTCGGCGGTGTGCTGAACGATCGCGATGCGGGACTCCTGGTCACGGCCGTGGCCCTGGACAACTGGCGCATCGGCCATCAGCGGTGTCCCAAGTGCGGTGCTCTGACGATCTCCAAGCAGGCAGGCTGGTCCAGGCGGTGCCCGGGCTGCGAGTCCAGTCACTTCCCGCGGACGGATCCAGCGGTCATCATGCTCGTCAAGGACGATCAGGACCGTGCCCTGCTGGGAAGGCAGGGTCGATGGCAGGAGGGCTGGTTCTCCACCCTCGCCGGGTTCGTCGATCCCGGTGAGTCTGCCGAGGCCGCCGTGCGTCGAGAGGTGCACGAGGAGAGCGGCGTCATCATCGGCAGTGAACCCGATGACGTCGAGTATCTCGGCAGTCAGCCGTGGCCGTTCCCGGCGTCATTGATGCTCGGGTACCACGCGCGCGCGACCGGCACCCAGATCAATGTCGATGGCGAGGAGATCGCTGAGGCTCGGTGGTTCTCGCGGGAAGAGCTGGCGCGCGCGTGCGAGGAGGGCTCGGTGCGACTGCCCCCGAGCATCTCGATCGCCAGGCGGCTCATTGAGCGCTGGTATGGGGGAGAGCTGCCGGGAGACTGGTCGCGACCCCTGGGCATCAAGCGCTAGCGGCACGGCGCTTCACGTCGTTCACTCCTCAGCCCAGGCCGAGCCGCTCCTTGACCTGCCCGATCGACGGGTTTGTCGCAAAGGAACCATCCGGAAACTGCACCGTGGGCACCGTCTGGTTGCCCCCGTTGACGTCCTCCACCATGGCCGCGGCCACGTCGTCCTGCTCGATGTCGACCTCGACGAACTCGATCCCCTCGCGCGCCATCTGGGCCTTCAGTCGCTGGCAGTACCCGCACCACACCGTCGAGTACATGGTCAGGGGGAGGAGAGAAGTCATGGCAGCACCGTAATCCTCACCCCTTCATCGCGCATCGCGGTGCCCTGATTCATCGACCATGGCGGTGCCCTGAATCGACCAACGTCACCCCCGCGTGACAGCATCGGCGGATGCCCATCGATGTGCTTGCCGGCCTCGACGAGGAGCAGCGTGCCGTCGCGGAGGCACTGCATGGACCGGTAGTCGTGCTCGCCGGTGCGGGTACCGGCAAGACTCGAGCGATCACGCACCGGATCGCGCATGGGGTCGCCACGGGTCAGCACGAGGCACGGCGCACGCTGGCCGTCACCTTCACCACCCGAGCTGCTGGCGAGATGCGCACGCGCCTGCGAGCGCTGGGTGTCGAGGGCGCGCAGGTGCGCACCTTTCATGCGGCGGCGCTTCGGCAGCTGCGCTACTTCTGGCCGCGCCTGAGTGGCGGTGAGTTCCCCGAGATCCTTCCGGCCAAGGCCCGCATCGTCGCTGAGGCAGCGAGCCGGTGCGCTCTGCCCACCGACACGGCGACGATCCGGGACCTCTCGGGAGATCTTGAGTGGGCCAAGGTGAACTTCCTGACCGGCGACGCCATCGCCCGGCGCGCGGGCGAGATCAACCGGACGCTGGCCGTCGACGCGGAGCAGATGGCCCTCGTGCAGCGGGCATACGAAGAGGCCAAGACCCGACGTGGGCTCCTTGACTTCGAGGACATCCTGCTTGTCACCGCCGGCGCCCTCGAAGAGCGGCCGGACATTTCCGATGAGGTGCGGTCCACCTATCGCTGGTTCACCGTGGACGAGTATCAGGACGTCAACCCCCTGCAGGAGCGGCTGCTGGGCCTGTGGTTGGGGGATCGCGACGACCTGTGCGTCGTCGGCGATGCGAACCAGACGATCTACACCTTCACCGGTGCCACGCCGGAGTACCTCACGGGCTTTCGCTCACGGTTCCGGGACGCCACTGAGGTGCGCCTGGTGCGCTGCTACCGGAGTACGCCGGAGATTGTGGGGCTTGCCAACACGGTCATCGCCCGAGCCCCATCCACGGGCACGTCGCTGGTTCTTCGCTCCCAGCGGGATGCCGGAGCGAGTCCGTCCATCGTGGACTATTCCGACGACACTGAGGAAGCCGCACAGGTGGTCGCGTCGGTGCAACGCCAGATCCGCGACGGCGTTCCAGCCCGATCCATTGCCGTGCTCTTTCGGATCAACGCCCAGTCGGCGGTGCTGGAAGAGGCCTTCGCCGAGGCCGGGATTCCGGTGGTGCTGCGAGGCACAGAGCGATTCTTCGACCGCCCGGAGGTGCGTGAGGCCGTGACCCGCATCCGAGGCGCGGCCAGAGCCGGTGGTGAGGGCGGGCCGCTCGGTGACGAAGTACGCGCGGTCCTGACCACCGCAGGCTGGACGCCCGAGGCACCCCGCACGGCGGGTGCCGTGCGCGAACGATGGGAGTCCCTGGCTGCACTGGCGACCCTGGCCGATGAGATGGGAGAGGCGCTGGGCGATTCGTTGAGCGCCTTCGTGGGCGAGCTCGATGCCCGCGCAGAGGCCCAGCACGCGCCTGTCGCGGATGGAGTGACGCTCGCCTCCATCCACTCGGCGAAGGGGCTGGAGTGGTCATCGGTCTACGTGGTGGGCTGCAGCGACGGACTCCTGCCGCTGCAATATGCCGAGACACCGGCCCAGATCGAGGAGGAGCGCCGGCTGGCCTATGTGGCGCTCACCCGTGCCGCGGACACCCTGCAGCTGTCATGGGCTGTATCCCGTCAGCCTGGTGGCCGGGCCTCCCGATCCCTCAGCCCCTTCTTCGTCGGCACGCTGGCGGGTTCCTCCACCACGGGGCCCGCGCGAGGGGTCGTCTCACCTGGGTCGGGGCGACCACGACGAGAGCGCTCACGCAAGGGTCCGGGGCGATGCCGAATCTGCCGAAAGGGTCTGGTGACGGCCCACGAGCGCACGCTCGGCCGGTGCCATTCCTGTCCCTCGGATGTGCACGAGGGCCTGCTCGAGGCACTCCGCGAATGGCGGCTGGGTCAGTCCCGTGAGCGGTCGGTTCCTGCCTACGTCATCTTCACCGACGTGACGCTCATCGCGATCGCCGAGCAGCGGCCGCTGGACATCGATGCACTGGCGGAGATTCCAGGAGTGGGTCCGAAGAAGCTGGCCGAGCACGGTGAGACTGTGCTGGCGCTCATCGCCGACTATGCGTGAACGATCCGGCTGGCGTGTGCGCCCTGCGGAGTGAGACTCACTCCGACGTGAACCCCGGCGCCCACGCCTCAAGTTCCCCGCGCATCGGCACATGTGCATCGAGTTGGCACAGCACGGCGATGCATCCGAGCCACACTCGATGGATGAGCGCGTAGGAGGGTGGCAGGTTCAACTTCAGCGCCATGGTGAAGTCGGGATTCTTCACGTCGTTCATCCGGGCGAACTGTCCCCGCATCCACGAGCGAGTGAAGTGGAACTCATCATGCTTCGCCGGCTCGACGAATGGGTCGAGGTAGTTCAGGACCTGCTGGGGATCCAGGGAGACGTTCGGCAGGATGAAGCCCTCGTCGCGAAGTCCGTCGGCTACTGTCTCGGCATCGCCGGCCATGGCGATGCGCAGCAGCGACCCCATCGCCAGTGGCAGACCATCGGGAAGCTCGGCTACCGCGCCGAAGTCCAGAACGCAGAAGCGACCGTCCTCGGTGATGCGAAAGTTCCCGGGGTGGGGATCGGAGTGCAGAAGGCCTGCACGTGCGGGGCCGGCGAGCAGGAAGCGCATGTAGAGCAGGCCGGCGCGGTCGCGCTCCTCAGGGGTGCCGTCGGCGATGATCGACGACAGCGATCGTCCATCGACCCACTCCGACACGAGCACATGGGGTGCGGCCGCGAGCACGTGCGGCACGACGAACTCCGGATCACCCTCGAACGCCGCGGCGAAGGCACGCTGGTTGCGCGACTCCCGCAGATAGTCCAGTTCCTCGATGGCCCGCGCCTTGAGTTCCTCGAGCAGTGGCTTGACGTCCATCCCGGGAACCCACGAAGCGAAGAGCTTGCCCATCCGCGTCATCTGGTTCAGGTCGGAGATGAACGCCTTGTCCGCGCCGGGGTACTGCACCTTGACGGCGACGACGCGTCCGTCATGCCAGACGGCCTTGTGAACCTGGCCGATCGAGGCCGCCGCGGC
>JAIOXK010000010.1 GCA_021741645.1 Candidatus Nanopelagicales bacterium | reverse complement strand
GTGCCGCCGACGGGAGCACTGCCGTCCATGAGGACGTCCAGACGCGTGCGCTGCCAACGGTAGAAGGCATCCATGCGCATTGCTCGCTGTCGCTCGGCCCAGTCGCGGAACTCCGAACGCGAGGTGAGGAACTGATCGCTGGGGAGAAGCTCGACGCCTGCCGCACGCCACGCCTCGTGGACTCCGTGCGATGAGGGTTCGGCGGCGATGATCGACGGCTCACGTCGATTCCCATTCCCATGCCCATTGGCATGCCCTTCGGCACGCCCATTGCCTTGCTCATCGAGATGCGCAGCGATCCCAGCCGAGGTGGACGGAGCACTGAGGTGGTGAACCGTGAATCCCTCGGATTCAAGGTCGCGCCGGAAGTGCGCGGCCGCGGACATCAGCAGGTGGAGTCGTTGCGCGTGCCACGTGCGCGAGCGCAGCATGCCCTCGCTCTCCACCATCAGAACGTCGTGAGTGGCGGGGTCGGCCACTGCGAGGGCTCCGTGGTGCCGGTCGAGCTGGTCGTAGGCGACGAGGACGGTGGTCCTGCCTTGACTCATGTGCCGATCTCGGCACGCACGGCGTACAGCTCTGGAAAGAACGTGAGGTCAAGGGCCTTGCGCAGGAACGGGACGCCGCTGGAGCCGCCGCTCCCACTCTTGGATCCGATGATCCGCTCCACCGTCTTCAGGTGGCGGAATCTCCACATCTGGAAATTGTCCTCGACGTCGACCAGCTCCTCGCACGCCTCGTACTCGCGCCAGTTGTTCCTGGTGTGGTCGTAGATGTCCTGGAAGACCGGCAGCAGTGAGGGATGCAGGTGCCAGCGTTCGCGCACGTCCCGATTCAGGATGTCGTCGGGCACGGGGTGGCCCAGGCGATGCAGGAGTCGAAGGAACTCGTCGTAGATCGTCGAGTCCTCATAGAGCTCCATCAGCAGTGCATGGGTGGCGGCATCGTGCTCGAACACCTGAAGCATCTGCTCGTCCTTGTTGCCGAGGATGAACTCCACGGCGCGGTACTGCCAGGACTGGAACCCCGAGGAGCTCTGGAGGAAGGACCTGAACTCGGCATACTCGCTCGGCGTGAGGGTGCTGAGGACACTCCACTGCTCGATCAGCGTGTGCTGGATGTGCTTGACGCGGGCGAGTCCCTTCAACGCCGTCGAGAGATCATCGTCGGCGAGGAGCCTGCGCACGGCACGGAGCTCGTGCAGCATGAGCTTCAGCCAGAGCTCAGAGGTCTGATGCTGGATGATGAACAGCATCTCGTCGTGACGAAACGGATCGCTGAGCGGCTGCTGCGCGGATAGGACGAGGTCGAGCCGAAGGTAGTCCCCGTAGGACATCGCCTCGGTGAAGTCCCTCCGGACTCCCGGTTCAAGAGGGCGGCCATCGATCGGGGTGGTCATGAGGCCTCCGAGGTCTTCACTGCGCGGGACATGACACTGGCTCCGCTCACGAACGCCCGGCGCCAGGGCGGAACACCCTCGATCTCGATCTCGAGGCTGAAGGACAAGAAGGTGCGGATCAGGACGATCAGTCCGAGGACGACGACGTTGTCGAGCGTGGGCGCCACGGCGACCGTGCGGATGAGGTCACCGGCAACGAGCACCTCCAGACCGAGCAGCAGTACCCCGCCGAAGAACTGACGCAGCAGCGTGTACGTGGCCTTGCCGTCGTGGGTGCTGGCGTAGCGCCTGGCTGCCAGAACGAAGGCCATGACCAGTCCCACGACGAGGATCCCGGCGGCGATGACCTCGAAGATCTGGGCGACGACGAGCATGCCGCTCGTGTAGGCCCCCTCATCCATCGCGCCGTCCCCTCAGGTCTTGTCAGAACCAGTCACATCCGAGCCGAGAAGTCCCACGATGTCATAGACAGGCCATCGATGCGGATCGCCAGCTCGGAGTCGATCCTGGACATCAGCCACGATGCCAGCGGAGTCGGTTCGGTGCCCAGATATCGGTCGATCAGGCGTGGAAGCAGGTCCGCAGCAGCCGCTCGCTCCAGATGCGCGTGGCCGGTGCCACGAACGCCGCGGTACGGCGGGTGCTCGGAGGAGACCTCGAATCCCACCCGGTCGTCTCGGCGGATTCGTTGAGCGAGTACCGAGTCCTCCTGCGTCGCGCACCACAGCGAGTCACCGTCGAAGAGGAACCACAGGGACTGCACGAGGGGGTAGCGCCCCGAGGATGCGAGGCGTACAGGAATCGCTGTCGCCGTCAGGTAGTCGCTGATCTGCGCAGCGGACCACGGCCCGGACCGGACAGTGAAAGCGGACATGGGGCGACCCTAGAGGGCCTCACCGAGTGCGGACAGTTCGATGACGCGATCGGCGACCGTCCGCGCCTCGGTCGGATCGTGGGTGACGTGGATCGCTGCCACCCCCGATTCCCGCAGCATGGCGGAGACCTCGACGGCCAACCGCTGGCGCAGGTCTGCATCGAGGGCGCTGAAGGGCTCGTCCAGGCAGAGCACGGCGGGCCTCGGCGCCAGCGCGCGGGCCAGGGCGACGCGCTGGGCTTGTCCGCCGCTCAGCTCATCGACGCGGCGTCGTTCGTAGCCGCCGAGGCCGAGCCACTCGAGCAGCTCGGTGGCTCGCAGGAGTGCAGCCTTGCGGGTCTGCCCGTGGCGGCGCAGCCCGTAGGCGATGTTGCTCGCAACATCCAGGTGCGGAAAGAGCAGCGGCTCCTGGAAGATCAGCCCGACATCCCGTTCGTGGATGGGCGCGCGAGTGACGTCACGACCGTCGATCAGGATTCGGCCGTCCAGAGGAGGAACCACGCCGGCAATGGCACTGAGCAGTGTCGACTTGCCGCTGCCGCTGGGACCGAGGATCGCGACGATCTCCGATGCGTCGACGCGGAGGTCGATCCCGCGCATGAACGCCCGACCCTCGTAGCCGAGGGCCAGAGCCTGCAGATCCAGTCGGCTGGGGGTCATGCGGGATTCTCCTGTGCGGTGGTTCGTCGAAGGGGCGTGGCCCACCTGTCGACCAGCATGACGAGCAGGAGCGTCATCACCACGAGCACCACGGCGAGAACGGCAGCCACGCCGAGGGACTGCTCTCCGGGACGTCCGAGCAGGCGCACGATCTGGACGGGCACCGTGGGTGCCGCTGCCCGACCGAGGAACGTTGCCGCTCCGAACTCGCCCAGTGACACCGCGCCGGCCAGGGCGGCGGCTGCCACCATCACGATGCGCAGTACCGGACCGTAGGTGGTCCAGAAGGCACGCGTCGGACGGGCGCCGAGGGTAGCCGCGACTGCACTCATGCGGGTGTCCGTCGACCGCAGGCTGGGCGCGACCACGGCGATGACCAGCGGCACGGCGACAAGGGCGTGGGCGAGGGGAATGAGGAGCCCGGTGGCGCGCAGGTCCATGGGCGGCCGGCCGAAGGCCAGGAGGGTGCCCAGTCCCAGCGTCGCGGCGGACACTCCGAGGGGAATCAGGGCAAGCACGGCGATGATCCGACTGCGCCCGGAGGTCAGAGACGCGATTGCTGCCAGACCGCCGACACCAGCGGCGATGAGAGCGGTGAGCGCTGCGTAGGTGAGTGACGTGGTGATGGCCTCACTCGGTGGACTCAGCCGGGTCGTGCCGGCATCCACCGAACCCAGCGAGGTCCACCAGCTCAGTGCCCATCCTCGGCTGCTCCGCAGAGACGATGCCACGAGCGCTGCCACGGGCGCGAGAACGATCAGTGCTCCGATGACTGCGGTGATCCGCACGGCTGCCCGCCCGCTCACGGACGACGGCAGCGGCCGCAGCGCAGGAGGACGCGACCGTCGGGTGGCGGATCTCCTCGAGGCCGCCGCCCCGAGGAGTAGGACGGTCGACACGATGACGAGCTGGACGAGAGCCGTGGCGGCGGCGCCGGGGAAGTCGAGCAGGACCGAGGTCTGGCGGAGGATCTGCGATTCGAGGGTCCTGGTCGTGGGATCGCCCAGCAGCAGGACGATCCCGAGCGACGTGAAGGAGAAGACGAACACCACGGCCGCGCTCGCCGCGATCGCCGGGCGGAGGCTGGGAAGTGTGACGTCCACGAAGGCCCGCCAGCGTGATGCCCCCAGGGTGCGAGCGACGCTCTCGTAGTCGCCCGAGTGCTGCGCCCATTGAGCGCCGACGATGCGTGCGACAACGGCGAGGTTGACGTAGGCGTGGGCCATCACGACGAGGACCAGGCCCTGCGGCACGCCGTCACCGAGGAGGGATCGAAGGGCCAGTGCCACCACAACGGTGGGAAGGACGAACGGCACTGTCACGAGCGCCTGTGCGAATGCGCGCCCCCGAAAGCGATACCGCGAGACGACATTCGCCAACGGCAGCCCCACGAGCAGCGCGACGACGGTGCTCGCCGCAGCCTGCCCGGCGGCGAGCCCGGTCACCTGCCACAGCGTCGGTGAGGCAAGTGTGGAGATGACACCACCACCGCTGTCGGAGGTGACGGTGACCGCCAGCACCGCGAGTGGATAGACCAGGAAGACCAGCAGGAAGGCTCCCGGCGGCAGCCATGACCACCGCAGCCATCCGGGCAGGGTCGGTGTCATCAGCGACCCATCACGGCGCCCCACTCGGCGAGCCACCCGGCGATTCCCGCCGCCACGTCGTCGGGCGGCAACTGCAGGGGGCTGTCGATTGTGGGAACAAAGTCGGTGAAGACGGCCGGCAAGGCGATGCCTTCGCGCGCGGGGAAGACGAACATCGACATCGGCACATCCGACTGCACACCCTCGGACAGCAGCCAGTCGATCACGACCCTGGCTCCTTCCGGATTGCGCGCTCCGGCCAGGACGCCGGCGTACTCGACCTGCCGGTAGCAGCCATCGGCCATGACGGAGGAGGACGGCGCCTCGGGCTTGGGCTCCTCGGCGTAGACGATCTCCGCTGGCGGGCTGGTGGCGTAGGAGACCACGATGGGCCGGGTCCCCTCCCCACCTCCGCTGAATTCCCCGAAGTAGGCGTCGGTCCACGACGCCGCAACCTTCACGCCGTTGTCCCGCAATGCTGCCCAGTAGTCGGTCCAGCCGTCGCCGTATCGCGCGATCGTTGCGAGCAGGAAGGCCAGCCCGGGCGACGACGTGCCCGGATCCTCCACGACGAGCATGTCGCGGTACGTCGGATCAATGAGGTCGTCCAGGGTGCTCGGCGCGTCAATGTCGGTGAAGGACGCATCGTGAATGTTGATGCACACGTCACCGAAGTCGATCGGCGTCACGCGACCCTCAGCCGTGTCTGTTCGAAGGGCGGGGACCACTGAGGTGAGCTCGGGCGACTCGTACGGTTCGAAGACGTCGGCCTCGAGGGCGCGGGACAGCAGGGTGTTGTCCACCCCGAACATGACATCGCCCGTCGGGTTTCCCGCGGCCAGCACCGCGCCGGCGACCATCGTTCCCGCATCGGACCCGCTGATGATCTCCAGCGTGATTCCGGTGTCCTCCTTCAATGCGGTGATGAGGTCATCGCTCACGACGAAGGAGTCATGGGCGAGCAGCTGGACTGTCTGCGGCTCGGATGCCGCGGGCTCGACGGCATCGGAGCCATCTGTTCCGGACGACGCGCAGCCCGCGAGAAGCAGTGCAGATGCAAGGACCGCAATGTTTGCGGTGATGACAGGTGATGTTCGACGACGCATGGGGATCCCTTCCCTCCGCTGGCATTACCCAGATCAGGTTTATGGGTCGGTGGGAGCGGCCACCCTCTCAGCCCGCCGATCTCGCGAGCTCCCCGGTTCTCCATCAGGCTAGCGTCTGTCGCCGACCCGCGCTCACGGGCCTGCCATGGGTAGCCTGACCGACATGACACCGGACACCGCCTTCACCTACGAGCTGGGATGGATCCCCGTGTCGCCGCGGCTGGCAGTCGCGCGGCGAATCTCCCTCGCGCTGGTCTACCTCATCGTCATCGCCGTCGTCGTCGCCCTTGTCCTGATCCCGGGGGTGCCGACCTGGGTTCCTGTGCTGGTCGCTGCGATCGCGGTGGTGATCTTCATCTGGCTGTGGTGGCTGATCGGCCGTCGCGTGCGCTCCTTCGGGTATGCCGAGCGCGGTGATGACCTGCTCGTGACGAGCGGGATTCTCTTCCGTCGGCTCGTGATCGTTCCCTACGGACGCATGCAGCTTGTCGATGTTCAGGCCGGCCCCATCGACCGCTGGCTCGGAGTGACGACGGTGCAGCTGCACACCGCGGCCGCGACCACCGACGCGAGCATCCCCGGGCTGGTCCCCGACGTTGCCGTCGAGCTGCGGGATCGCCTCGCACGTCGAGGCGAGGAGAGGTCCACGGGCCTGTGAGCAACGCCCAGCAGCCCTCACCCATCGGCGATGATCTCGGCCTGGGCCTGACCCTTCCGGGTGACTCTCCCTCGGATGCGCTGGGCCGACGCCACGTTCACCCGATCACGCCGATCGTGCACGGCGTCTCCGTGGTGCCCGTCATCGTCCTCCTCGTCGTCGCCTCGGGTGGCGGCGTGCTGGCTGCCTTCGGCTGGGGCATCGTCCCGATCACGGTGCTCGCGGTGGTCGTTGTCGGCCTTGCCGTCACTGGCTGGTCCTACCTCGCCTGGCGCAATCTCTGGTACTGGTTCGATGACGACGGGGATTTCCGCGTCGACTCCGGAGTTCTCACCCGCAAGCAGCGACGACTGCAGTTGAGTCGCCTCCAGGCGGTCGACGTTGCCCAGCCGCTTTTCGCCCGGTTGTTCTCGATGGCCGAGGTGTCCATCGAGGTCGCAGGATCTGGCGACTCGCGCGTCAAACTCAGATACCTCAAACTCGCTCAGGCACGGTCGTTGCGCAACGAGGTGCTCGCGCGAGCGGCTGGTCTTGCCGGAGACGTGGAGGAGGCTCCCGAGTCGGCCCTGGCCACGGTGCCGACCCGAGACCTGGCGGTATCGCTCGTCATGCGCACTGCCACGGCCGGTCTACTGCTGCTGACCGTGGCGATCTTCGTCTTCACCGTGCTGAGCGAGGGTTGGGGAGGCCTGCCTCTCGTGCTGATCACCGGCGGCGTTCCCATCCTCGTCGTCGCCTCAGAGTTCATGCGCTACTTCCGCTTCACCGTGAGTCAGTCGCCGGACGGGCTGCGCCTGCGCTTCGGCCTTGCGCGCACGGAGACCCGCACCGTCCCACCCGGGCGGGTGCAGGCCATCGAGTTCGTGGAGCCGCTGCTGTGGCGCCGCTGGAACTGGGTGCGCGTGCGAATCAACATTGCGGGCGTCGGGGGTGAGAGCAATGGCAACCAGAAAGAGGAGACCCTTCTGATTCCCGTGGCGCCGCTGCCAGTGGCGATCTCCCTCGTGCATCGACTGATGCCGGGCCTTGATCTCGACGCCCTTGACTGGCACCCGGCACCGGAGCGAAGCCGTCGACGCGCCTTCATACAGTGGCGACGTCTTGCCGTCGCGTGGGATGACTCGGTGCTGGCGACTCGCAGTGGTCGATTCACGCGGCGCCTGTCCGTCATTCCGCACGTGCGCACGCAGTCCGTTCGGGTGACCCAGGGTCCGTGGGAGCGGATGCTGGACCTCGCGACGATGCACGCCGACTCGACCCCGGGGCCGGTGTCGGTCAAGGCGCTGCACCTCGATGCTCACTACGCGCGAGAGGTGGCCGACGAGCAGGTAGCGCGGGCGCGGCAGGCCCGAGGGTCAGACACGACGACGCACTGGGCTAAGCCGCAGGATCACCCAGACATCTGAGCGGCGACGGACGCGGCGAAGGTTTCGATGTCGTCGGCAGTGGTGTCCCACGAGCACATCCACCGCACCTCACCGGTTGCTTCATTCCAGGTGTAGAAGCGATGCTCGGCCTGCAGTCGGGATGTGACATCGGCAGGCAGGGTGGCGAACACGGCATTCGCCTGCACCACCTGAGTGATGGTCACCCCTCCAATGGCCCCTACTCGCTCGGCGAGCAGCTGCGCCATGGCATTCGCATGCATGGCGTTGCGGTGCCAGAGATCGCCGTCGAAGAGGGCCAGAAGCTGCGCGCTGATGAAGCGCATCTTGCTGGACAGCTGCATCGAGGTCTTGCGCAGGAAGTCGACACCACGCGCGGCATCGGGATTCACGACGACCACGGCCTCTGAGATCATTCCGCCATTCTTGGTGCCGCCGAGGGAGATGATGTCCGCACCGTTGGCCGCCTCGGCCAAGGTGCACCCGAGAGTCGCGGCGGCGTTCGCCAGACGTGCACCGTCGACGTGCACATGGAGCCCGAGTTCATGGGCGTGGTCAGCCAGCGCCTGCAGTTCTTCACGGGCGTAGGCGGTGCCGTATTCCGAGGTCTGGGTGATCGACATGACGCCCGGCTGGGATCGGTGGACGAAGCCGAATCCCCACGCCTCGGTGTCCAGCAGTGCCGGCGTGAGCTTGCCGTCGGGTGTGGGCACCGTCCAGAGCTTCAGACCGGCCATCACCTCGGGCGCGCCGCCCTCATCGGCGCTGATGTGTGCCGTGGCAGGACACACCACGGACTCCCAGCGCTCGGTCAGTGCCTGCAGGGCGACGACGTTGGCACCGGTGCCGTTGAACACGGGGAAGATCTCCGCCCGCGGACCGAACTCCTTGCGAGCGAACTCCTGCAGTCTGGCGGTGAGCTCATCATCGCCGTAGGCCACCTGATGGCCGGTGTTCGCTCGAGCAATCGCCTCCATGACCTCCGGATGCACGCCCGCGTAGTTGTCACTCGCAAAGCCGCGCCACGGGTTCGAGTCAGGGGAATCAGTCATTGCGGAGTCGATTCACGGTCCACCCCATGGCTCCCGCGATCACGACGACGAGGCCGGTGAGCAGGAACGCGGCCATGTCCCAGCCGAGGACCGTCACGCGGACGATCAGGGCGCCGCCCATCATCACAAGCGCGAACCCTTGGAGGAACAGCGAGAATCGAAGCGTGCGGCGGGAGCTGTCGTCCGGATTCGGGGTATTAGCCATGCATCCATCCTGCCAAAGATTCAGGAACCGGAGTTCCAGAGTCGCATGGTTCGCGTCTCGTGCTCGAAACCGAGGGCAGACAGCTTCCCGGCATCGAGGACGAACAGGCGGCCATCGATCGGGGGAAGTCCAAGCCACCGTGCCGTGAGGATTCTCAGCACGTGCCCGTGGGCGACCAGGATGCAGTCACGACCCGCGTCGAGCTCGGGAGTGCACTGGTCGATCACCCGCTCGACGCGAACGGCGACGTCCGAGAGGCTCTCGCCTGCGGTGTCACCGGGTGGCACGTCGTGATCCCAGATCAGCCAGGCGGGGTCGGCGGCTTCCTGGCGGATCTCGGCCGTCGTGCGGCCCTCCCATGCGCCGTAGTCCCATTCGAGCAGGTCGTCGGTGCAGGAGTCAGGCGTGAGTCCGGCAAGCCGGGCCGTGTCTCGGGCGCGCTGGAGTGGACTGCACAGGACGAGGCCGGGAGAGAGCGTGCTCACCCGCGGGGCCAGGCGTGCGGCCGCCGCGACTCCGGCCTCGGTGAGGGGAACATCGGTCCGTCCGGTGTGGCGTCCGGTGCGACTCCACTCGGTCTCACCGTGGCGAATCAGCCAGATCTGCGCCGTCATGCGCTCAGGCCTCCAGTTCCGGATGCTGCTCGTCATCGGTGACGGCTCCCCGATCGACGGACTTCACCACGCGCAACCCGTAGCCCACGGCCGGGCCGACGAGCAGCGCGAACAGGACCGTCCCGATGCCGACCGTGCCACCGAGCAGCCAGCCGATCGTCAGCACGGTCGCCTCGATTCCCAGCCGCACGCGACTGACGGGCCAGCCGGTGCGCTGGTGCACGCCGGTCATCCAGCCGTCGCGGGGGCCCGGTCCGAGACCCGTCGTGAGGTAGATGCCGCTGCCGAGCCCGATGAGGGCGATTCCGCCGAGGACCATGGCCAGCTGCGTGATGAGGCCGAGGAAGCCGCCCGGATGGTCTGTCGGCAGCACCAGGACCATGACCTGCAGCGCGGTGGCGATGACGATCGCGTTCATGATGGTGCCGAGCCCGGGGCGCTCGCGCAGAGGAATCCACAGGAGCAGCACGATGACGCTGATGATGAAGGTCGCCATGCCGATGCTGAGTGGCGTTTTCGTCGTCAGGCCCTGAGCAAGCACGGTCCACGGACCGTTACCCAGCCCGGCGGTGACCAGGAGGGCCTCGCCGGTGCCGAAGAGCCACAGGCCGAAGACGAGGAGGGCGAAGTTGCCCGGGCTGGTGCGCCAGCGGGAGTTCGACCGCCACGACGTCACCGGCACCGTGTGTGAGGGGGCCCAGGCAGCCCAGCGGCGACGCATGGCCGGAGTCTGGCAGGTCCCGTGAAATCCCGTGCCGGAGGCCGTCCGCGGGGTTACAGTGATGAGATGAAGACGTCGGCAACGGGTACTCGCTCGACGAGATCCCGACTTGCCGTGGTCGCTGCCACCGCGCTCCTGTCCCTTGGCCTCGCGGCCTGCGGTGGCGACGATGAGGCCCTTCCCGAGGGCGAGGCATCGACGCTCGAGGAGGTGGCGGCACTCGAGGGTGCGGCCGTCCTCATGGACGCTCAGGCCCTCACGGCGCTGGATCAGCCGATCGAGTACCCCAAGAAGAAAAAGGCCCAGATCAGCAGTGAGCTCGAGGTGCTGGAGCCCGGCCAGGAGTCCGGGTGGCGCAAGTACCGGGTGCCCACCTACGTCTATGTCATGGAGGGTGCGATCAGCATCGAGTACGACGCGGGCGTCGTGAAGGACTTCCCTGCCGGCAGCGCCTTCGTCCAGGCCAAGGGCATCTGGCACAACGTCAGCAACAAGTCCGATGCCCGTGCCCGCACACTCACGGTCATGATGGGAGCCAAGGGCATCTCGAACATGGCCGAGCGCTGATCCCCTCTAGAGTCGCACCGTGCTGAACGTCGACGACTACCGCGCTCGCATCCTGGGCAGTGTCGAGCCGCTGGCCCCGCTGAACGTCCCGTTGTCTTCCGCCCATGAGTGCGTGCTGGCGGAGGACGTCTCCGCTCCGTGGCCGCTGCCCTCGTTCGACAACTCCTCGATGGACGGCTACGCGGTCGCGTCAGCCGAGATCGCCGACGCCTCGGCGGAGAGCCCGGTATCGCTGACTGTCATCGACGACGTGCCGGCGGGCTACCGAGCATCGGAGAGCCTGCGCCCGGGAACCGCGATTCGGATCATGACGGGGGCGCCGATGCCGGAGGGCGCGGATGCGGTGGTGCCGGTCGAGCGGACGGATGCAGGTGTCGACACCGTGCTCATCTTGGACTCGGTGGATCCGGGTGCCTACGTGCGCAAGGCGGCGGAGGACGTGGTTGCCGGTGACGTCGTCATGCGCGCGGGCACGTTGATCGGTGCCCGGCAGATGGCGATTCTGGCAGCGGTCGGCTGCGGCACGGTCAAGGTGCGGCCTCGACCCCGTGTGGCCGTCATCTCCACCGGCTCGGAACTGGTGGAGCCAGGAACGCCGTTGCGGCACGGACTCATCACGGACAGCAACAGCTACCTGCTGGTGGCTGCCTGCCACGAGGCCGGGGCCGATGCCTATCGCGTGGGTCCGATCATCGACGACGAGGCGGCCTTCATGACCGCGATCGAGGATCAGCTGCATCGGTGCGACCTGATCCTCACCAGCGGCGGGGTCAGCATGGGGGCGTACGACACCGTCAAGGCGGTGCTGAGCACTCTGGGGTCGGTCGACTTCATGAAGATCGCCATGAACCCCGGCATGCCGCAAGGGCACGGCCATGTGGGGGAGGAGCGCACGCCGATCATCACTCTCCCGGGAAATCCGGTGAGCAGTTACATCTCCTTCGAGAACTTCGTGCGGCCAGCCATCCGGTTGATGCGCGGCCTGCCGGACCTCGACCGACCGATCCTGCGAGCCCGCTGTGCTGCCAGCCTGACGTCGCCGCCCCACAAGCGGCAGTTCGCCCGGGCGGTGTTCCTGCCCTCGGGTGACGTTGCTCCGGTGGGCACCGGTCAGGGATCCCATGTGCTCGGTGGGCTGGCCGAGTCTGACGCCCTGATCGTCGTGCCCGAGGAGGTCACCTCGGTGGCAGCGGGAGACGAGGTCACAGTGGTCGACCTGCGACACGCCTGACGGTCGCGCCGGCGGGGTGCCCGGTCGGGGGAGTAGCCACGTTCCCTGCGGGGTGTTCATCTTGGCGCGGTATGTTCCGAGCGTGGCCAAGTCCAAGGATGCTGACCCGCTCGAACGCTGGCGGCACTTCGAGTCCAAGTACGCCGAGCGCATCACGCCGGTCCTGACCTCAGATGAGGATCCGGCTCTGGACAAGGACGAGATGATTGAACTGGCCTCCCTGCGCGCCAAGGCCGACAGATGGCGGGACCGGTTCTTCAAGGCCTGCGAGGGCGTGGCCGACTAGCAGGCCACCTGCGTTCACCTTGAGTTAACCCAACGCTTTCCAGCTCCTGGGATGTGTTCCCGGTAACCGAGGATGTGCGCGCAGCCAAGATCAGCCGACATCAGCAGGAAGCGCCGTCAGGCAGCGTGATCAGGCACCGTGATGGCGCCCGTGGCCCAGACGGTGAAGCGGCGATGACCCCGCCCTGGAGGGTGTTCATCGGGTGTTCATGTTGCAGTAGGTTCACGTTTCACGGCCCGTGGGGCATCGTCCATCGGTCTCCACGACGCTCCCGTCATGTCCTCGACGGAGACCGAGTACCGCGACCTCAAGTCCGCGGCCACATCCCACCGGGGCGACCGGGTGTTCAACCGGACCGTGACGCTTGCCGCGTTCACGGCGCTCGCTGTGCTGGCTGGGATTGCCGTGTTCCTCGGCCTCCAGACCATCCCCGCCTTCGAGTCTCAGGGACTGTCGTTCCTCACGACCACTGCGTGGGATATCAACACCGATCCGCCCACGGCGGGCATCTGGGGCATGCTCTACGGCTCGATCCTTCTGGCCGTCGTGGGTCTGGTCATCGCGGTGCCAGCCTCCTTGCTCCTGAGCATCTTCATGGTCTTCCTGGCACCCAAACGAGTGGCGACGGCTCTCACCAACCTGATCGACCTGATGGCGGCCATTCCCTCGGTCATCCTCGGCCTGTGGGCGTTCTACATCCTCAACCCGTCGGCCGAGGAGTGGCAGCGCCTGCTGAACCAGTATCTGGGCTGGATTCCGATCTTCCAGAACACGAGCGGGAACTTCCTCGGGACACCATTCATCGCCGGATTCGTCCTGGCGATCATGATGATCCCCATCATCACGTCGGTCTCGCGCGAGGTGCTCGCCCGCACGCCACCGGACCTCATCAACGCCTCCGAGGCCCTCGGCTCATCGATGTGGACGATGCTCCGCTACGTCGCCCTTCCCTACGGGCGAGGCGGAATCGTGGGCGGAGTCATGCTCGGCCTCGGTCGTGCCCTCGGAGAGACGATCGCAGTGTTCTTCGTTCTCAAGATCGTGTTCGAGGTCAACTGGTACCAGATCATCGAGTCCGGTGGTGGATCGGTGGCCACCCTGATCGTCTCGCGCTTCGGTGAGGTCTCGGGAGAGTTCGAACTGAGCCTTCTGCTCGCAGCAGGGTTCTTCCTCTTCGTGATGACACTGATCGTGAACGTCATCGCCAACCTCATCGTCGCACGGACAGGGAGGCTGCAGAAGTGACGATCACCTTTGACGCTGAGAGTCTGCCAGCCCTTCAGGAGCAGCGGATCCAGCACCCGTGGCGGAAGAAGACGCCCGTCTTCACCTGGTCCGTGGTGCTGGCGACGCTGATTCCCCTCGTGATCGTGGGAGCTCTCTTCATTTGGGGAGATATCCCCGGGGCCCTGCTCATGACCGTCGTCTACCTGCCACTGCAGCTGATCGCATCCGGCTTCGCGGCGTTTGCGACTCGCGGCAAGCGGGGGATCCTCGACTCCGTCATCATCGTCAATGCCATCGGCGCGACGATCTTCAGCCTCGTGATCCTGATCTCGGTCATCGGGTCCCTCATCGTCCGTGGATTCTCTGCACTCAGCGCGCACTTCATCTACCAGAACAACGTGTACGTCAGCCCCAGTACGCCGCTTGAGTACGGCGGCATTGGCCATGCGATTCTCGGCACCCTCCTCATCGTGGGCATCTCCGCACTGATCGCCGTACCGATCGGCATCGCCACCGCCATCTACATCACCGAGGTCCGCGGGCGGGCGGTGCCCTATGTGCGCTTCTTCGTTCAGGCGATGTCCGGCGTTCCCTCGGTGGTGGCCGGCCTGTTCGTCTTGACCATCATCGTGGCGACCGGCGCATTTGAGCAGGGGGCCTTCGCCGGTGGCCTGGCATACGCGATTCTCATGCTCCCGACGGTGGCACGCACTGCCGAAGAGGTCCTCAAACTCGTGCCTGACGACTTGCGCACGGGAGCCCTGGCACTCGGGTCGACCCGGGCTCGCACCGTGTTCCGGGTCGTACTTCCGGCAGCACGCACGGGCATCATCACAGCCATCATTCTGGGCGTGGCACGAGTCATCGGCGAGACCGCACCGTTGCTGCTGGCATCCGGCTATGCGGACTCCACGATCGTGAACCCGTTCGGTGGGCCGATCGCAGCCGTTCCGACGTACATCTTCAACAATGTGGCACTGCCCTACCCCGATGCGGTCGCGCGGGCCTGGGCCTCAGCCCTCGTTCTCATCGTCCTCGTCGGTATCCTGTTTGTCATCGCCCGCGTCGTCGGCCGGGGCCGACTCAGTAGTAAGTAGAGGAAGGAACACCATGGCCACCGCAGAGTTCGGCAGCCTCGATGAGGTCGGTGAGGTCGAGTTGATGGACAGCGAGGTCTCTGCTCCTGTCCGCAAGGAGACCGAGATGTCCGCCCGCGACGTGAGCGTCTGGTTCGGCAAGCGCAAGGTGCTTGAGGGTGTCAATATCGACTTTCCCAAGCAGACAGTTACCGCGCTGATCGGTCCGTCAGGCTGCGGAAAGTCGACCTTCATTCGCACGCTGAACCGCCTCCACGAGTTGATTCCTGGAGCAGCTCTGGCCGGCTCCGTTCTCTACGAGGGCAAGGACATCTACGACCGCGACATCGATCCCGTGCACATCAGGCTCAAGATCGGCATGGTCTTCCAGAAGCCGAACCCGTTCCCCTCGATGACGATCCGCGGAAACGTCCTGTCCGGGCTCAAGCTCTCCGGCATGAAGCGCAGCGACCACGACGACATCGTCGAGCAGACCCTGACCTCTGCTGGACTGTGGACCGAGGTGAAGGACCGCCTCGGCGCGGCGGCAGGCGAGCTCTCCGGCGGACAGGCCCAGCGACTGGTCATTGCTCGTGCACTCGCTGTGCAGCCGCACGTCCTGCTCATGGATGAGCCATGCTCGGCGCTTGATCCGGCCTCGACCCTGAAGATCGAGGAGACGATCCGCGAGCTCTCGAAGGACGTCACCATCATCATCGTCACGCACAACATGCAGCAGGCTGTTCGTGTCTCGGACTACACAGCCTTCTTCCTTGCGGCAGAGAACGAGCCCGGGCACGTAGTCGAGCAGGGGGCGACGACGGAGATCTTCGGAAACCCCCAGGATCAGCGCACCCTCGACTACGTGAATGGCAGATTCGGTTAACCCGCTGTTCACCGGTACACGGATTGTTCACTTGAGCAACGCCTGGATGCCATCGAGGACGCACCGGAGCGTCAACATCGCTCCTTAGGTTTCGAAGCGTTCCAGTTCCCAGATATAAGGAGATTCCAGTGCGTCGCACTCTCGCGATCATCGCCTCCACCGCCGTGGCCATGTCCACGGTCGCGTTGGCGGCCCCCGCTCTGGCCGAGGAGAAGATCCCGGCTGGTGGCGCTTCGTTCCCATACGTCTTCATCTCGCAGTGCGCCGCCGACTTCAATGCGTCGCAGAGCAACTTCAGCGTGACCTACACCTCTACCGGCTCGGGCACGGGCAAGGGCAACTTCGCCAAGGGCACCTTCGTCACGGCGATGACGGACAGCAAGTACTCGTCAGGTGAGCCGACCTTCGAATGGGAGTACATCCCGGCCATCGGCGGTGCGGTCACGACCCCGATCAACCTGAAGAACCCGAAGACCGGTCGCACCCTGGGTTCGTCCATCCAGCTCAGCCAGAAGACGCTCGCCAAGATCTTCGGTGGCCAGATCACCAAGTGGAACGCGAACGAGATCAAGAAGGATAACCCGCGTATCGCGAAGTCGCTCCCGGCGACGGGGATCACGATCTCCTACCGCTCCGACTCCTCGGGTACCACGAACAACTTCCTTCAGTACCTGAACGCCTGGGCGCCCACGATCTTCCCGAAGGTCCAGGACGACATGGGCACGGCATTCCCGGGTGGCAAGCCCCCGGCCAACTCGGTCGCAGGCAAGGGCAACTCCGGCGTCATGGCCAACGTGCTCGCCAAGGAAGGCACCATCGGCTACGTCGACCTGGGCGACGCCAAGGGCTACCCCTCGGCTCGCATCCAGAATGCGCTGGGCGAGTTCGTTGCCCCGTCGTCGGCCTCTGCCGCCAAGGCACTCGGAAACCAGACGAACATCGGGGCGAACGGCCTCGTGAGCCTGAACTACAACGTCAAGGCCAAGGGCGCCTACCCGATCGCCATCTTCAGCTACGGGCTCGCCCGCACCGATGGCAAGGGCCCGAACGGCCTTGGTGTTCGCCAGTTCTGGGACTACACGCTGGCCAAGTGCGGACCCTCACGCGCAGCCTCCCTCGGCTACGTGCCGGTGAGCGGCAAGGTGCTCGCCAAGGCTCGTGAGTTCGTTCTGAAGATCCAGTAGTACATCAGCAACAGCAGCACTTGAACCCAGAGCGAAGATGAAGGTGAGGACGATGTCTCGGCAGTCCGTCAAGACCCGAGGCGTCGTCCTCACCTCTCTTCTGGGTGCAGCAGTGGTCACGGTCGCGGCGTGTACCCCGCCGCTTCCGCCCGACGTACTTGCAGCTCAGGCGGAATCGTCGATCGTGTGCGTGCCCGGTGAGGTGCAGGTGGCCGTCCCTGAGGCTTTCGCCGGCTCCATGGACGCCGTGGGGATGGCGTTCAGCGGGGTCTGCCCCGAGACGACAGTCATCGAGGTGCCGCAGTCCGATCCCGCACCGGTGGCTCTGGTTGATCGCACGCCAGGTCAGGACGTCATCGACTCGTTCGCCGCAGACAACTGCAGTACGGGCGAGACCATCGTGGTGCCGATCTTCGCTTACCCCGTCTCGATGGCCTACAACGTCATCGGTCTGGAGGGCATCGTCATGACGCCCACCATCGTGGCCGGGATTCTGAACGGCACGATCACATCGTGGGAGGACCCGCTGATCGTGGAGGCCAATCCCGACTTCGATCTCACGCTGCTGCCGGAGTTCGCGCTCATGGAGTTAGAGGGTCCGAGCGGTGCGGTGCAGGCCATGACGACCTGGCTTGCGAACGAGGTGCCGCAGGAGTGGCCCGCGGGAACCGTGGAGACCCTCGACGGCGGCCAGACGTTCCCCACATCGATGGACCTGATCTCTGAGCTGACTCTCGTTGAGAGCGCGATCAGCGTCATGCCGGTATTCCAATCGTTCACGAATGTGATCCCCACCGCGAATCTCCCCGTGACCTTGGACGATGGCAGTGAGCTCGTGGTCACGGCTGACGACGTTCAGTTGTACAAGGTGGGCTCAGGGGCCATGAGCATCACCACAGACCCGGATACGGGCAGCATGTTCGCCAGTCCTGCTGTGGGTGGCGTGCCAGTCGAGGGCAACTTTGATGTCGCCTCGTCCAAGATCGTGCTCGGCGACGGACAGCCTCTCGTCGGGTGGCCGGTGAATGGCGTGTCGCACCTGCTTACCTGCGATGCGCCCGAAGACCCGGGCGCTCTAGCCTTCACGCAGTACGTCGTCCGGTTGGCCGGACAGGGCGCTCTTGAGACGTTCGGGGTCACGCCGCTGCCCGAGCCCATCCGGGTGCAGACCTTCCTGCCGCTGAAGGTCACAGTGCCAGGAGTTGAGGGCGAAGCTCCCCAGAACCCAGCTGTCGATGAGCAGATCGTCGACACCGAGATCGACGAGGGCATGACCCCCGAGGAGGCCGAGAGCGCGGTCGCTGAGTAGCAACCGCGCTCCCGCTCCATCGCGGATCGACTCGCCCTTCAGATGAAGAGCAGTTGCGCACCGTCCGTCATCTCGATGAAGTCGCTGGCGTTGATGATGCCGTCGACCCCATCCCACAGGTCGTCTGCCGACAGGTGGTTCATGTCGGCACTGAGGCGACAGGCCCAGATCCGCGCCCCCGAGGCTTTGACGAGCTCGAGGAACTCGGGCACGTCGGGGATCTCTAACTCTTCCAGGGACTTGTGCATCATGTGCGTTGCCATCGACGTCATGCCGGGGATCGGCGCCAGGGCTGCGGGGATGTGAGCCGCGGGGTTGCCGACGGGCGAGAACTTCAGGTGCTCCATGCGCCCCTTGGTGATGATGTCGAATCCCCAGAACGTGAAGAAGAGCTCCACCTCCACACCCTCACCCAGCGCGGCATTGCCGAGGATCAGGCCTGGATAGGCCATGTCCAGGCTGCCCTTGGAGATGATGATGGCGAGCTTGCGACCGGTCTCGACCTCGTCATCGAATGACGGGACGAGCATGTCCTGCGTTGCAGTCATTGTCCTGGCCTCTCAGACGCAGCCGGCAGGCTTGGGAAGGCCTGCGATGTAGGCCATCTTCTTGGCCGGCTTCTTGGGGAAGAGCTGGAACAGCTTCTTGGTGTCGACGCCGCCGGCAGTCGAGACGCGGCGAATGGTGGGCGTTGCGCCCTGATCCTTGAAGTCATTCCGCAGGAAGCGGATGACCTGCCAGTGCTCGTCGGTCATGTCGACACCGATGGCCTCGGCGAGCGCCTTGCCGGTGTCCTCGTCCCATTCGTCGTACACGGTCATGAAGCCCTCGTCGTCGACGGTGACGTCGTGGCCGTTGATGGTGGTGGTGGGCATCTCGTTCTCCTTGCTTGATCGGGTCTTGGGTGTGTCGTGATTGCTGGTGTGTGGTCGTCGCCTACTTCTCGGCGGTGACCAGGTCGGTTCGCTTGCCGGACGTCGACATCAGCGGCGGCAGCCCCATGGGTCGGCCGGGGATGAGCATGTTCCAGTACATCCAGCGGAAGGCGAGCTTGCCGATGTGATTCAGATGCGTCTGCTTGAGCAGGCTCATGGGACCGATGCCGGCGACGGGGTACTTGCCGGGAAGCGGCTCCCAGTCGTAGTTGAAGTCGATGAGCATCGCCTTCTTGCCGCCTGTCTCGATGAAGCAGTTGGCATGCCCGTCGAACCTGTGGGTCATCTCCTTGCCCTGGATGTACTCCAGGAAGTTCTCGACGAAGATGTCGATCTCGAAGTGCGCCACGGAGCCGGCCTTGGAGGCCGGGATGTCGTTGGCGTCGCCGAGGGCGAAGATGTTCGCGTGGGCCTTGGCCTGCTGGGTGAACTTGTCCACCGGCACGAGGTTGATCTCGTTGCCGAGACCGGACCTGGCGACGTAGTCGGCGCCCATGTTCAGGGGGATGGTCACGAGCAGGTCGAAGGGAACCTCGCGCTCGTCATACGAGACAAGAGCCTTCTTCTCGTTGTCGACCTCCATGAGCATGAAGTCGGGTTCGACGGCGATGCCCTTCTCCTCCAGCGTGTTGCCGAAGGCCTGAGCCGCGATGGGCTTGGTGAAGGCGCCGGGCAGCGGCGTCACGTAGGTCATCTCGACCTTGTCTCGCATGCCCTTGTCCTTGAAGAAGGAGTCGGCGAGGAAGGCGAACTCCAGGGGTGCGACCGGGCACTTGATCGGCATCTCGACGATATTGATGACGAGGCGGCCACCGGGCCAGGTCTCGAGCTTCTTGGCCAGGGCCACGGAGCCCTCGTAGGTATAGAACTCGTGGACGCTGTCGCCCCACTGGTCACCGGTCATGCCGTCGGTCTGATCAGGGCGTGGCGTGACGCCGGAGGCGATGATCAGGACGTCGTAGTCCAGACGTCGGCCATCGGTGAGGAGCACCGCGTTCTCGTCAGCCTCGACGCGATCGATCTCCCCGTAGACGAGGGGCACGTCCTTGGTGAGGTTCTTGCGGCGGCTCTTGGTGATCTGCGATGGCTTGTAGGTGCCGAAGGGCAGGAAGAGGTACCCGGGCTGGTACCTGTGGTTGTCATCCGCGTCGACGACGGTGATCTCCCAGTCAGTCGCGGACAGCTTGCGCCGCAGCTTGTTGGCGGCGATGGTTCCGGCGGTTCCCCCGCCGAGGATCAGCAGCTTCTTCATGTCTCGATGGTGGCACCCCAACCCGGGTCCGCCGTGGGGTCGAAGTGCGGGACTTGAGATGACGAAGGTCCCCGTCAGCGGGTGCTGAGGGGGACCTTCGTCGAGTGTGGAGCGTCGAGTGTGGAGCGGCCTTGGCTACAGAGCGGCCATCTCGTCGGCCAGCGGCCCGAGCCGCTCGTGCAGCTCGCGGATCTCGAGGGCCTCGTCGATGTAGGGGGTGTCGAATTCGGCACCGCACGAGCACTCGAGAACGAACCGGCATCGGCCGTAACTGAAGGTGGAGGAGACCTGATGGCGCTGGTCATGCAGTGGCGGATGCAGGGCAGTGAGGTGCCGGTCGCGCCTGAGGAAGGGGAGGTTCATGTCGCACCTGCTCTCCTGATCGAGGTTCTTGCTCGTCTGATCGAGGTTCTTGCTCGTCAATGAGCGGTCGCCGTCGCGGTGACTGCTACCACGTTAGCACGATCCGGCCACTTTCAGGAAATCTCTCGTTCGAGTGTTGTTCACCTTTAGTTCACTTTGGGACACCGGGCCTAATGCTCGGCTGCCTTGAATCGGTCCCACGAGGCGTGGATCTCGGCCTCCGCCGCCGTCCGCCCCACCCAGGTGGCGCCCTCGACGCTCTTGCCGGGCTCAAGGTCCTTGTAGACCTCGAAGAAGTGCTGGATCTCCAGGCGATCGAACTCGGCCACGTGGTGGATGTCGCGCAGGTGCTCCATGCGGGGGTCCCCTGACGGCACGCACAGGACCTTGTCGTCGCCGCCGGCCTCGTCCGTCATGCGGAACATCCCGACCGTGCGGCAGGAGATGACGACGCCGGGGAATGTGGGCTCCTGCACGAGGACGAGGGCATCAAGGGGATCGCCGTCGAGACCGAGGGAGTTGTCGATGAACCCGTAGTCGTGCGGGTATCGGGTGGAGGTGAAGAGCATCCGGTCGAGGCGAATCCGTCCGCTGTGATGGTCCATCTCGTACTTGTTCCGGCTTCCTGCAGGGATCTCGATGGTCACATCGAAGGTCAACGGCTCCATGGTGGTCCTCCCTGAACGCCGAGCATCGGCGCTCCCTCAGTGCCCTAGTCTTCCCTAAGTCGGGGAGGGAGGACGACCAGTGCATCGACGAGCAGGCTCCAACCCCCGGTCGGCCATCCGTCTGTCAGCCATCCCCCTGGCGGCGATCCTCGCTGCCGGGTTGCTGGCTGTTGCTCCGGCAGTCGCCGACACCACCCCTCCACCGGTGCCTGCCCCCAGCATCCTTAGCCCGACGGTGCAGCAGGAGCCCCGGCCCACGCCGGAGGGGGTCCGGTCGGCCATCGGTCGACTGGTGAAGAGGGACCTCTCGCGTGCTTCGGTGATCGTGCTCGACCCGGCATCGTCATCGGTTCTGTTCGACCAGCGTGGCAGCAAGCCGCGGATTCCCGCCTCCACGGCCAAAGTCGCCACCGCTGCTGCTGCCCTGGAGGTTCTGGGCGCCGGCACCACGATTCCCACCATCGCCTACCGTGACGGCGACACCGTCTATCTCGTCGGCGGGGGTGATCCCACGCTGGTGCGGGGAAAGAAGCGGGACACGATCGACAACGGCCGTGCCTCGCTGACAGCACTCGCCAAGGCTGTGGCCGAGGACTACGGCACGCAACGGGCCATCACCGTCGTCTACGACGCATCCGCCTTCACCGGCCCGGCCCTCGGGCCCGGATGGAAGTCGAGTTTTCCGTCTGCGGGAGTGGCGGCCCCGGTCAGTGCCCTCGTCGTGGACGGTGGTCGTGTGAGACCCGGTGCCTCATCGCGAGTCACCGACCCTGCTCGTCAGGCGGCGAAGGAATTCTCCGCCCTTCTGAAGTCGCAGGGGCTGAAGGTGAAGAAGACGCGCAAGGGCGCACTGGCGGACTCAGCTACGGAGGTCGCCCGCGTGGAGTCACCACCGGTGGTGGAGATCGTCGAGGGCTTCCTCACCGATTCGGACAACAACTATGCAGAGGCGCTCGCTCACCTCGTGGGCGGGAAGCTGCTGGGGGATCCCTCCTTCGCCGGTGGCGCACAGGCGACCGTTCAGGTGCTCGCCGAGGCTGGCCTGCCCATAGCCGGGCTGACCCTGGTCGACGGCAGCGGACTCTCCCGGAGAAACCTCATTCCGCCTGCACTGCTGGCGGAGCTGCTCTCCGATGTGGTGGTCGGGCAGGACGCCGACCTGACTCCGATCGGCTCCAGCCTGGCGATCGCCGGGTTCACCGGGACTCTCGAGAGTCGGTTCGGCACTACCGCGACCGCGGACGGGCGCGGTTTCGTGCACGCGAAGACGGGCACCCTCACGGGCGTCACGTCGTTGGCCGGAACAGTGCTGGATGCCGAGGGTCGCACGCTCGTCTTTGCCATGATCGACGACAAGGTGAAGTCGATCGGCAAGGCGCGCGCCACAATGGACACCATCGCGGCCACCCTCGCCACGTGCGGATGCGACTGAGCCCGGTCCGTCCTCGTGATCGGTCCACGTGATCGGTCCCCGTGATCGGTCAAAGAAAGGAAGACACCAGATGCTGCCCGTCCTGCTGCCGGTCAACCAGTTCGACCACTTCTATCGGGGCGGCGATCGCATCGGTGCGCTCAGGCATGGGCCGGGCGGCCCGCAACGGCCTGAGGAGTGGATCGGCTCGACCACGGCTCGGTTCGGTCAGGCACCGCAGGGCTTCAGTCGACTTCCCGATGGCCGCCTGCTGATCGAGGCCATCGAATCTGATCCCCAGGCGTGGCTCGGCGCGGATCACGTCGCGCGCTTCGGCACCAGCACCGAGGTGCTGATCAAGCTGCTCGACCTTGACCAGCGACTGCCCGTGCACCTGCACCCGAACCGTGAGTTCTCGCGAACGCACCTCGGGCTGGCTCACGGGAAGACGGAGGCCTGGTACGTCCTCGACGCACCCGAGGGGGGCGAGGTCGGCGTCGGCTTCGCCGAGGAGATGAGCCGGGACCAGGTGGCGGCCTGGGTCGATGCGGAGGATTCCGAGTCCCTGCTGGCATCGCTGCAGCGCAGAGTCGTCCGGCCAGGAGATGCGATGCTCGTGCCGGCGGGTCTTCCGCACACCGTGGCATCCGGGGTCTTCGTCCTTGAACTTCAGGAGCCGACGGACCTGTCGATCCTGCTCGAATGGCAGGGCTTTGCTGTTGACGGCAAGAAGGACGGGCATCTGGATCTGGGCTTCGACACCGTGCTGGGTGCGGTCGACTACTCAGCGGTGTCGTCGAGCGACCTTGACCACCTGGTGCTCCCGCGCGAGCAGATCGAGGGCGCTGGCCTTCACTCGGCCATGCCGGCCGCTGCCGACGCCTACTTCCGCGCGCATCACTTCGACACCTCCGGCGGTCCGGTGGACGTCGATCCCGGGTTCGCCGTGATCCTCATGCTGGACGGACACGGAGTGCTCACCACGGAGGCCGGCTCACTCCAGGTCGCCAAGGGCGATGCCGTCCTCGTCCCCTATGCGGCAGGCCGGCTGAGCCTTCACGGCGAGGGAGCGGGAAAGCTGACCGGAGTGGTGTGCCGCCCACCCGCGCCTGATGCGCCCACCGACGCACGCTGACTGCCCTGATGGCCGACACTCGTCCCGACACGATCGACTGGGATCTGGCGATCGCGACCGCGCGACGCCTCGCCCCGTCGGGTCCGGAACTGGAGCCTGAGGCCGCGCGTGAGGCCGTCGCGATGCTCCGCGGCCTGGCCCGCGAGGCGATCGCACCTGTGCGTGAGGTGACCGGTCTCGTCGCCCCTGACACCTCGCCGGCGGTCGTCGTCGATCGGGGAGCGTGGATCGCATCCAACGTGGAGGGGATGAAGACGATCCTCGGTTCTTGGGAGACGTTGTCCGAGCGCACGGAGAATGCCCCCGCGGTGGTGCGCAGCCTCGGGTCGCGCGGCACGGCGTTGCAGCTCGGGGCGGTGCTGGCCTGGCTTTCGACCAAGGTGCTCGGCCAGTTCGAGACCTTCGGTGCGGGGCCGCACCAGCCCGGGCGACTCCTGCTCGTGGCGCCGACGATCGTGAGCGTCGAGCAGCAGTTGGACGTCGATCCCCGGGACTTCCGCTTCTGGGTGTGCCTTCACGAGGAGACGCATCGAGTGCAGTTCGGCGCGGTCCCGTGGCTCGGCGAGCACTTCGCTGCCCGGATACAGGCCCTGCTCGAGGCCTCCGACCTGTCGGCGCGAGAGACAATGGAGCGACTCGTGGCCTTCGTCTACGCGCTGGTGCGATCGCTGCGCTCGGGCTCCGATGTCAGCGTCATCGACGCGCTGCAGACGCCGGAGCAGAAGATCCTCTTCGACGAGCTGACCGGCCTGATGTCACTGCTCGAAGGTCATGCCGATGTGGTCATGGACGACGTGGGACCCGCGGTGGTGCCATCGGTCAGGACGATCCGTGCGCGGTTCAGCGAGCGTCGCGAGCAGGTCCGTGGAGTCGATCAGATCGCTCGCCGTGCGCTGGGAATGGACGCCAAGATGCGGCAGTACACCGATGGCGCCGCCTTCGTCCGCCATGTCGTCGACCGGGTCGGCATGCCGGGTTTCAACCGCGTGTGGACCTCGCCGGACCACCTGCCCTCGCGAGTCGAGATCCACGACCCGGATGCCTGGATGGATCGGGTGGGGCTCGGGGCATGAGTCGCCGGGTTTCTTCCGAGGAGACGCTCGCCTGCCGGCGGTCGATGACCGAGGGGCTGGCGGATCTGCGCCCCGGTGCTCGTGTGGTGGTCGCCTGCTCGGGTGGCGCTGACTCGCTTGCTCTCGTGGCTGCGGCGGTCTGGGTTGGCGGACGCGCGGAGCTCTCGGTCAATGCGGTGGTCGTCGATCACGCCCTTCAGTCGAACTCGCACGAGGTCGCTGACGCGGCGGCCAGCACGTGTGACCTGCTGGGTGCGCCCGCATCCGTCGTGCGCGTGGAGGTGGGCACCGAAGGCGGCCCTGAGGCAGCCGCCCGCGATGCGCGGTACGAGGCGCTCAGGCGTGCCGCGGACGAGAGCGGCGCCGAGGCCGTCCTGCTGGGTCACACCCGGGAGGATCAGGCTGAGACGGTGCTGCTCCGTCTGGCTCGCGGCTCGGGTGCGCGTTCACTGGCGGCCATGGCGCCGCGCACCGGCCTGTGGCGACGGCCCTTCCTGCACCTTGCGCGGTCGACCGTCCGAGCATCCGCAGAGGATGCCCTCGCGGCGATCGGGCGCCAGGCCTGGGACGACCCGCACAACGAGGATCCGATGTTCGCTCGGGTCCGGGTTCGTCAGGCGCTGGCAGAGATCGAGCAGGCGCTGGGCTCTGGAGTGATCGCCGGGCTGGCGCGTAGTGCCGACCTGCTTCGTGACGATGCGGATGCGCTGGAGGAGATCGCCGACGAGGCCTACCGTCGCATCGTCTCGATCATCGGGTCGCAGATCTCGAGCGATTGCAGCGACCTTGCGGGGCTCGCGGCTGCCATCCGCAGCAGGGTGATCCGTTCGATGATCATCGAGGCAGGAGCTCCCGGGGAGGACGTTGGCATCGATCACGTGCGTTCGGTGGAAGCCCTCGTCAGCCAGTGGCACGGACAGGGACCGGTCAGTTTGCCGGGCGGTGTGATCGCAGAGCGATCGTGTGGCAGGCTGAGCGTGCACTCATCGAGCCCCCGTCTGGAGAAGCAGTGAATCCTGAGGACATCTCCTCTGAACTTGAGCACGTCCTCCTCACGGAGCAGCAGATCCACGACCGGCTCGTGGAGCTCGCGGCACAGATCGACCAGGACTATGAGGGCAAGGACCTCCTGCTCGTCGGAGTCCTCAAGGGTGCCGTCATGGTGATGGCAGACCTGGCGCGCGCTCTGGGGCGCACCGCCGACATGGACTGGATGGCGGTCTCGTCATACGGCTCTGGCACCACGTCCAGCGGCGTCGTCCGCATCCTCAAGGATCTCGACGCGGACCTTGACGATCGGCACGTCCTCATCGTCGAGGACATCCTCGACTCGGGGCTGACCCTCTCGTGGCTGATGAAGAACCTCTCCTCCCGCAACCCCGCATCAGTCGAGGTGTTCACCCTCCTGCGCAAGCCGGATGCCCAGAAGGTGAATGTGAACCCGCGCTACATCGGCTTCGACATCCCCAACGAGTTTGTTGTCGGGTACGGGCTTGACTACGCGGAGAAGTACCGCAACCTGCGCTGCGTGGGCACTCTCGCCCCGCACGTCTACAGCTGAGCACTACCGCACGCTCCAGGCTCCATTGCTTGTGTAGTACGGCTGGCGGGTGCAGACGAAGCCGCCCGCACCTCCGTTGGGCCACTGGGCCCAGCTCTGGCCCCATGCGCGATCGACCTGGCCAGAGAGTCCCGGGAAGTCGATGAGTGCTGCGGGTTGGAGCTCGCAGTTCTCGGTCTCCGCGCGGGCGAACTGCTGCAGGGGCGCCGTGGGTACGCGATCTCCGCTGGCAGGAGTTTCCGGCAGTGCAATGACCGAGACGGTGTTGTCGTACCGGTTGGCGGTGTAGGCGTACCTGCCATCTGCTGTGACCGTGAGGCTCTGTGGGCCATCGCCGACGGCGACTGTGTGGGTGACCAGCCCGGTGCTCAGGTGGATGATCTTCACGATGTCCTGATCGAGGACGGTGACGAGAGCGTTGGCGCCATCTGGAGTGATGGCGATATCGCTCAGTGCTCCGCCGACCGCGATCGTCGAACCGACCGTTGCGCGGGCTGCCGTGTCGAGGACGCTCACAGCACCCGATGTCTGCCCCGCGAGGTAGGCGAGCCCGCTGGTCGGCGACACGGCCACGGCATAGGGACCAGCGGTGACAGTGACGAAGGAACTGCCGGAACCGTCGGCGATGTAGGCCTCGTTTGTCCCCGACAGAGACGAGACGAGGGTTGAGCCGTCGGACGACAGGGCGACATCCGTGGGGTACGTCACGGCCACGCTCATGAGGGTGTTGCCAGCCCCGCCACCCACGGGAGCAGAGACAACACGGCTCTGGGCCTGACAGGCGGCGTAAAGCGTGGCGCTGTCGGGCGTCAAGGCGATGTTGAGCAGGTTCAGGCACACTCCACCGACGGCCCCATCCACATCGATGGATGTCGTCGCTCCTGACGACACAGTGATCCGGGTGACGGTCCCGGCACCATAGTTCGCCACGTATGCATACGTGCCACTGGCGTCGATGGTGATGCCTACGGGCGTCGTGCCGACATCCGACGTGATCGTGGAGATGACTGACTCGGATGAGGTATCGATGACCGACACCGAGCCGCCGGTCGAGTTCGAGACGTACACACGAGACCCGTCGGGAGTGACTGCGATGCCGAAGGGCGTCGCTCCCACGGGGATCGTGGCGATGACCTGTGCGGTTGTCTCGGCCTGCGCCGCTGGGCTTCCGGAGACGGCGATCACGGCGGTCAGCAGAGCAACGGTGACGGGGCGCATGCGTTGACTTTGGAGTGACGGGAGATCGCAGCCAAGCACCACGTGGGGTCAGCCCCACCCACCCCGATGACCGGCCCAGGGTCGCCCCCCATACTCAGCGGGTGAGTCTGGGTCACGTCCTGGTCGTGGAGGACGAGCGCTTCACCCGCACCATGCTTGCGACGGCCATCGAGGCGCTGGGATTCACGGTGGTGGGAGCGTGCGCCACGGCCTCGGAAGCGATGGCGAAGGCGCGAGGGGCGACGGTCGACGTCGCACTCCTGGACCTTGACCTGGGGCCGGGCCCCTCGGGCATCGACGTCGCGTATGCCCTGCGCGAGGCCCACCCGACAATCGGGCTCGTCCTGCTCACGAGTTTCAGCGACCCGCGCATCAAGGATCCGCGCGAGCGAACTCTCCCGCTGGGTGCCGCGTTCATCGTCAAGGGCGCGCTGGACGACGTGGAGTCCCTTCGTGAGGTGCTGGCGGAGGTCAGACGACACCCCCTTCGCCGATTCGCTGAGCCAGCCAGGGGATCACGGCTGACCTCGCTGCAGGTCTCCGTGCTCCGACTTGTGGCCTCTGGCCGGACGAACTCCGAGATCGCCGGTGAGCAGGGCGTCACGGAGAAGGCGGTGGAACGCACCGTTCAGAGGATCGCCGACGCGCTGAGCATCGACCGGAGCGCAGGCAACCAGCGCGTCCTGCTGGCTCGTGCCTATGCGCAGATGTCAGGCAAGTCTGTTCCCTGGGCGGGGCCGTGACCGTTGCATCCCTGCGCAGACTTCTCGACGGCTGGCGCCTGTCGTCCCCGGTGATCGTCTTCTATGCGCTCTCGTCCTTCATCGGCGGACTCATCTCGATGGACTCGAGCGAACCACGCGTGGCACGTGTGCTCATCGCATCAGCGACCGTCTCCCTTCTGGTTGCTGGCTGTCTGGCTGTGCTCTGCCGCGTGTGGGCATCGCTCGGAACCTCGAGCCAGACGAACGGAGCGCGGCGATTCATCATCGTCGCTATCGGCGCCGGAGCTCTTCGGGCGAGCGTGCTCCTGCCGTTGGCGTCGGCGCTTGACGTTGTTCCACCAGCAGGCGGTGCCGTCGTGGTGGCGAACTCGGTCGTGTCGGCCATCGTCTGGCTCGGGCTGGGCGGCCTGATCGTCTCGAGCCTGGATGCGTACGCCGCCCGTTATGCAGACCTGCTGTCGCGCAGGGCTCGACTCTCGTCGGGTGGGGATTCGGTTCTGGACTGGGACGCTCTCCCCGACGTCCGGCGAATGAAGTCGACCCTGCAGTCAGTCGTCCGCACGACGGCCGGTGAGCCAAGCCCGGCTGCGCTCGCCCGAGCATCATTGGCCCTGCGCCAGGAGATCGAGACCAATCTTCGGCCCTTGAGTCGTCGCCTGTGGTTCGGTGCACCGGAGGAGGTGCCCCACGTGCGCTGGTCCTACACCCTCCGGGACGCCGTCTCCGGATTCTCCGTGCCGACTCCTGCGATCTTGCTGCTCTGGCTCCTCGGGTCGGCAGTCGGTGGGGCAGCCCTGCTCGGTGCGGTGCGAGGTGTTCTCGCGGCAGCTCTGTCGACCCTCGCACTTGGCGCCACCCTGTGGATCGGGCATCGACTCGTCCGTCGTCGACCGGGACTGATGGTCGGCTCGCTGGCGATGGTGGCCTCCGCCGTGGTGCCGATCCTCCTTGCCGATGCCGTGCTCCGGGTGATGGGGTTCGAGTCATCCCTTCTCTGGACGAACGGACTCATGGTCCTTCTGCCCGCCACCCTGCTGGGAATGCTCCTCGCAGCGGCGGCCATCGCCCTTGCTGATGCTGACCGGACCAAGGTGCTCCTCGTGGTGGGTCACTCCTCCGATCGTGGCGCTGACGCGAGCCTTGACGTCGCGTCCACCTACGTGCACAACTCGTTGCAGGCTGAGCTCACGGGGATCGCGATGCAGTTGGAGGCAGCAGGTCGTTCGTCGGACGAGGCTGGCGTACGAGCTGCCCTGGAGCGCGCCCAGTCCCTGCTCGGGAGGTCGATCAGCGAGGACTTCGCCGCCTATCAGGAGGACCCGCTGGCCCGAGCGGTTCGAGTCTCGCGGGCGTGGCAGGGCATCTGCACGGTGACCGTGCAGATCGATCCCGAGACTCATGCGGACCCGCGGCTGGCGCTCGCTGTCCGGGCGGGGGAGGAGCTGATCTCGAATGCCGTGCGGCACTCGGGGGCGCAGCGCGTCCATCTCGACGTACGTCGCTGGGAGGGGAGTCTGGAGGTCACCTGCGAGGCAGACACCGTTGGTGATCCCCGAGGTGAGCCGGGTCTGGGTGCGCATCTCCTCGCGTCTGCATCGCCCAGCGGAGTGTCGGCGATGAGTGTCGGCGGCGGCACGAGATACCGGGTCCGCGTCGAGTAGCGGTTTCGCCGAGGGCTGAGGTAGGTGCCCCCTGCGCCGGGTGAGGCATCCCTCACCTCGTAGTACCGTGATGAGGTGGATGTGAAGAAGCTCCTGCGCGGTCCCATCTTCTGGATCGCCATGATCGTGCTGTTCGTGCTGATCGGCTCGAGCTTCGTGTCGGGGATCGGTGCTCCGGAGGAGCTGGACACCAGCCAGGCCATCACCGAGATCCAGTCCAACAACGTCGACACAGCCACGATCGTCGACCGCGACCAGGTGCTGGAGCTGACCCTCAAGGACGGCAGCAAGGCGCGCTCCTCCTACGTCGCGGGTCAGGGCGTCAATCTGCAGGAGCTGCTCCAGGCGAAGGTCAATGCCGGGCAGCTGCCGGGTGGCTACAACATCGTCGTGCCCACCGAGAGCCTGCTCGTCACGCTTCTCATCTCGCTCCTGCCGATCGCCTTGATCGTGCTGCTGTTCTTCTTCCTGATGTCGCAGATGCAGGGCGGCGGATCCAAGGTCATGCAGTTCGGCAAGTCCAAGGCGAAGATGATCACCAAGGACATGCCGCAGACGACCTTCGCCGACGTGGCCGGTGCCGAGGAGGCCGTCGAGGAGCTGCACGAGATCAAGGACTTCCTGGAGGATCCGGCGAAGTTCCAGGCGGTTGGGGCCAAGATCCCCAAGGGCGTCCTTCTCTATGGTCCACCGGGAACCGGCAAGACACTGCTTGCGAGAGCTGTGGCCGGCGAGGCTGGCGTGCCGTTCTACTCCATCTCCGGCTCGGACTTCGTCGAGATGTTCGTCGGCGTCGGAGCCAGCCGCGTCCGCGACCTGTTCAACCAGGCGAAGGAGAATGCTCCGGCGATCATCTTCATCGATGAGATCGATGCCGTGGGGCGCCATCGCGGCGCCGGGCTCGGAGGCGGTCACGATGAGCGCGAGCAGACACTCAACCAGATGCTCGTCGAGATGGACGGCTTCGACGTCAACGCGAACGTCATCCTCATCGCCGCGACCAACCGGCCAGACATTCTTGACCCCGCCCTGCTTCGTCCCGGTCGTTTCGATCGGCAGATCGCAGTGGAGCGCCCGGACCTCAACGGACGCTTCGAGATTCTCAAGGTGCACGCGCAGGGCAAGCCCATCGCAGAGGACATCGACCTCATGTCGGTGGCCCGACGCACGCCCGGCTTCACCGGTGCCGATCTTGCGAACGTCCTCAATGAGGCGGCGCTTCTGACTGCTCGGAACAACGGCACCGTCATCGACGACGAGGCGTTCGACGAGGCGATCGATCGCGTCATCGCTGGGCCGCAGAAGCGCACGCGAGTGATGGACGATCTGGAGAAGAAGATCACGGCGTATCACGAGGCTGGGCACGCGCTCGTTGCCGCGGCCCTGCCAGGCAACGACCCGGTGCACAAGATCACGATCATGCCCCGAGGTCGTGCGCTCGGTTACACGATGGTGCTTCCCGATCAGGAGAAGTACTCGACGACGCGCAGCCAGATGCTGAACCAGCTTGCCTACATGCTCGGCGGGCGTGCCGCGGAGGAGCTGATCTTCCACGATCCGACCACGGGTGCCTCGAATGACATCGAGAAGGCCACGGCGGTGGCGCGCGCGATGGTGACGCAGTTCGGCATGACCGAGCGACTCGGCGCGATCCGCTACGGCCAGGAGCAGAACGAGGTCTTCCTCGGCCGCGACATGGGGCACATCCGCGACTACTCCGAGGAAGTGGCCGCGGCCATTGACGAGGAGGTGCGCGGCTTCATCGAGGCGGCGCATCAGGAGGCATACGACGTACTGGTCGCGAACCGTGACGTCCTCGACGCGATGGTGCTGGCGCTTCTTGAGCGCGAGACCCTGGACAAGGCGGAGATCGAGGAGGTCTTCGCGGAGCTGCAGTTGCGTGAGCCTCGTCCGGCGTGGACGGGCTCGGCCAGGCGTCGTCCTGACGAGCGTGGTCCGGTGCTGACTCCTGCCGAGATCTCGACCAATGGGCATTCAGCCAATGGGCACTCGGCCATCGGGCATTCGACCGGCACCACGCCTGCTCTGCCATCGGGTGTCGAGGACGAGGCGTGAGCGGCATCGACCCGGTCACCCTTGCCGCGGACAGTCAGGTGCGAGCATTCGACTTCGAGGCGGCCGAGCGCGCGGTGCGGGATCTGCTGGTGGCCATCGGCGAGGATCCCGAGCGCGACGGCCTGCGTGACACCCCGGCTCGCGTTGCGCGCGCCTACGAGGAGACCTTCCGCGGCATGCGCATGACCGCTGACGAAGTACTGTCCACGACATTCGACATCGGCCATGACGAGATGGTCCTCGTGAAGGACATCGAGCTCTACAGCACGTGCGAGCACCATCTCGTGCCGTTCCACGGAGTCGCCCACATCGGCTACATCCCCAGTCCTGACGGGCGCATCACCGGCCTGTCGAAGCTCGCGCGACTCGTCGACGTCTTCGCAAAGCGTCCTCAGGTGCAGGAGCGCCTGACGACTCAGGTCGCAGACTCGCTCATGCGCATTCTGGAGCCTCGTGGGGCCATCGTCGTGATGGAGGCCGAGCATCTGTGCATGTCGATGCGCGGTGTGCGCAAGCCGGGAGCCAAGACGACCACCAGTGCGGTGCGTGGCACGCTCCGGGATGCGGCGACGCGCGCCGAGGCCATGGCTCTGATCCTGGGTCGCTAGCAATGCACCCGGACGGCCTGCCCCTGGCCCTGTCCCAGCTCGAACGCACGGCCGTGATGGGTGTCGTCAATGTGACGCCGGACTCGTTCTCCGATGGCGGCCGCTATCTGGATGTGAATGCGGCCGTCTCGCATGGCGTGGCACTGCATCGCAGCGGCGCGGACGTCATCGATGTCGGAGGGGAGTCCACGCGTCCCGGTGCAGTGCGGGTCGACTCGCATGAGGAGCGCCAGCGCGTTGTGCCGGTGATCGAACGTCTGGTGGCGGCAGGAGTCCCGGTCAGCATTGACACCATGCGCGCCGAGACCGCGGTAGACGCTGTGCGGGCCGGTGCCTGCATGGTCAACGACGTGAGCGGTGGGCTGGCCGATCCCGAGATGTATGCGGCGGTGTCGACGCTCGGTGTTCCCTACATCGCCATGCACTGGCGTGGCCACAGCGATCGCATGAACGACCTTGCGCAGTACGACGATGTGGTGGCGGAGGTGCTGCAGGAGCTGGGCGCACGCGTGACTGCGGCGGAGGCGGCGGGAATTCCGCGGAGCCGGATCGTGATCGATCCTGGTCTCGGCTTCGCCAAGGAGCCGGATCACAACTGGGTCATCCTGCGGTCGCTCCCCGACTTCCTCGAGGTGGGGCTTCCCGTCCTGATCGGTGCGTCCCGCAAGCGCTTCATCGGTGCGTTGCTGGCCGACGCGGAAGGATCCCCTCGAGCACTCGATGGTCGCGACCGAGCCACCGATGCGATCAGCGCCATCGCGGCCCACGCAGGAGTCTGGGCAGTGCGAGTGCATGACGTGGCAGGCACCGCCGATGCGGTGCGCGTGGCGGCTGCTTGGCGATCCGGATCAGCCCCACGGTCCAGTGAGGCCGCTCAAACAGGGAGTTCACATGGCTGACCAGATCGTCATCACCGGTATTCGCGGGTTCGGCTTTCACGGGGTACTCGCGAGTGAGCGGGCAGAGGGGCAGGAATTCGTCGTCGATGTTGCTCTCGCCGTCGAGATCGCGAAGGCTGCCACGAGCGACGACCTGGCAGACACTGTCGACTACGCCAGCGTCGCGTCGGCGGTGCACGCGCTCATCGTGGGGGAGCCGTTCGACCTCATCGAGACGCTGGCTGAGCGGATTGCCGGTGCATGCCTCGTGCCGGGGGTGGCGCGGGTCGAGGTAGTCGTCCACAAGCCGCATGCGCCGATCCCGGTTCCGTTCGACGATGTGGCCATACGAGTGGAACGGCATGCCGGCCGTGCCTGAGGTGTGCCGAGCCGCTCTGGCGCTCGGGTCCAACATCGGTGACTCGGCTGGCACCCTGCAAGGTGCAGTCGATGCGCTCCATGCGACCCCCGGCATCGAGGTGGTTGCGGTTTCGGCGGTGTTCGAGACCGACCCCGTCGGGGGTCCCGACCAGGACGTGTTCCTCAACGCCGTCGTGATGGTGGATACCTCGCTGGAGCCGATCGAGCTGCTCGACGCTGCGCAGTCGATCGAACTTGATTTCGGTCGCGTGCGCGACGTGCGATGGGGGCCGCGCACGCTCGACATCGACGTGCTGGCCGTGGCCGATCTGGTGATGGAGCATGAGCGACTGGAGCTGCCGCATCCGCGCGCTCATGAGCGGGCCTTCGTCCTCGTCCCCTGGGCTGATGTCGACCCCGCCGGCGTCGTTCCCGGTCGCGGGACCGTCGCCGATCTTCTTGCCTCGGTGGGCGACGCGGGTGTGCGTCGGACTGCACATGCGCTGGCCGCGACATCGGACGTCACGCCATGAATGCCATGCAGCCCACACGCTTGCGCCTGCTGGTCGCGATCGCCGTCATCTGTGGTGCCCTCGGCTGGGGGCTGGTGCAGATCGTCTCCTCGTGGCTCGGACGGCTCGTGCCCGTCCCCTGGCTCGCAGCCGCGGCGCTCTGGCTCCTCGCTGGTGCCATCGCCTACTGGACGGTGCTGGCCCGACCGCGCATCCAGGGGCGCCCGGGCACCAAGCCCATGGAGCCGTTGGTCGCGGCACGATCGGCAGCCATGGCGATGGCGGCCTCGAGGATCGGGTCGCTGATGGTGGGCTTCTACGGGGGCATTGCCGTGGGCATGGTCGGTCGGATGGCCGCACCCTCGGCCGTGCAGACCTTCTGGGCCTCGACGACGGCGGCGGTCGGCGCAGTGGGCATCGTCGCGGCGGCGCTGTGGCTGGAGCAGTCCTGCCGCATCCCGGCCGGCGGGGACGACGATCGGCCGACGTGACGCGTGCCGCCGTCTGCCAGCGCATAGGCTGATGCCATGAGTGATGTCGCCCTTGAGGATCTGCCGTTCGACGAGTTGCGCAAGAAGGCGTTCTCCTACGCCGAGCACCATCTGGATCTTGGCTTCTTCACCGACCTGTTCTCGCATATGCCCGGCATGGTGGCGATCGAGGGCGAGGGCGGCGACCTCGGCGCCGTGGGAGGCACGTTCATCGAGACCGTCCGCGCGGTCAAGGAGATGATGGGCGACGCCGAACTGGACGAGACGACGCAGGGCCTGCTGCGGGCAAGGTTCGCGACGTATCTGCGCGAGCACGGCGAGGAGTGAGCGCAGCGAGCCCCGGAGCTGTCGAGCCGTGGGTCCGCGAGCACGGCGAGGAGTGAGCCCACCCCGGCGAGTGGCGAGTTGTGGCGGGTTTGAAGCCGTTCAAACCCGCCACAAC
>JAIOXK010000131.1 GCA_021741645.1 Candidatus Nanopelagicales bacterium | reverse complement strand
CGGCCATGTGATCCGCCTCGTCCAGGACAGTGATCTGGACTCCATCCAGGCGGCAGTGGCCTTGCGCGATGAGGTCCTCAAGGCGCCCCGGTGTGGCGACCACGATGTCGACGCCCGCCTTGAGCGCGCGAACCTGCGGGTTCTGGTTGACACCGCCGAAGATCACTGCAGCGGAGAGGCCGCACGTCGCGGCCAGCGGCTCGAGAACCGCCAGGACCTGATTGGCCAGCTCGCGCGTGGGCACGAGGACGAGCCCACGCGGGGAACCCGGCTTCGTCGCACTCCGGTTGTCGGCGAGTCCTGCGACCAACGGCAGGGCGAAGGCAATGGTCTTGCCGGACCCAGTCCGCCCTCGGCCGAGCACGTCGCGCCCCGAGAGGCTGTCCGGCAGGGTTGCGATCTGGATGGGGAAGGCGCTGGAGATGCCCTGGGCAGCGAGGGCCTCGGCCAGCGCATGGGGGACCCCGAGCTCGGCGAAGGTGATGGGATGCCCGTCAGCGGGCGCAGGAGTAGAGACACGTGTTGCCTGATTCACGAAGGTTTCCTCACGATGGTGCGACGGCGGCGGTGAGCCTCGTCGTTACGCGAGGACAGTCCTCGCGCATGAAGCGATGCCATGACATCGGCATTTGCACAGGAATCGCATCCGGAATGGAGCGACACGGAATGCGGCTGTTGAAGCAGAGACATCTGTGCGCCTCCAAACTCTCACACTCAGCTCCGAAAGCGAAAACGACAGCCCCACCAGCGCGTCACCGGCACAAGTACCACCCTCGACTAGAGGGTTCGGCTGCATACCCAGCCGCCGGCACCACCGTTGAGCCAGGAGGCGTAGCTCGGTTTCCAGCCCTCGTTGCGCTGGCCCAGACCGTCAGGGCGAAGGCAGCGCCCGTGGCCACCGAGGCCGGAGCTCCCGAGAGGTTGGTGGGCACGAGGGGACCATCCCCCTCGAATCGCGCAAAATTCGTGACATGGACGACGATCATGACGATCACCAACACGAGCCACGGCGACATCGGCCACGGGCCCAGCACTACCTGCAAGACCTCACGCACAAGCGCGTGCCGCCGAGATGCCGTCGTCACCGCGTCCGCGCCCTTCGTCCAAGGAGGCACCCCAAGCGCTGCCCTCCCATGGGCACCTGCAGACCTTCGGTGGGCGATACTGGGTTCGAACCAGTGACCCCTCGCGTGTGAAGCGAGTGCTCTACCACTGAGCTAATCGCCCGAAGCGCTCAGACTCTACCCCACCGCCGGATCACGACTCACGGGCCCGATAGCGCCACGAGCCGGGTGGAACCTCGTTCCAACGGGCCCGCGTGTGGAGTGCCGTTCAGGGCCGCCGGTGACCTACCGTAGTCCCAACTTCACGGAAGGACGGTCACCCATGACCTCACGACGCCGCCTCGGCGGTCTCCTCGTTCGCGCTGGCGCAGCGAGTGCACTCATCCTCGGCACTGTCGGCCTGGCCGCAGCACCTGCCCACGCGGACAACGCGATGGTCCTCAACGGGCCGAGCGCTGCTGCCGCAGGCTCGCAGGTGACGGTCACGGCGACCGGTTCCATCACGGACGGCACCGTCGTCCTCACGGGGCAGAACGGCCAGCAGTATGGCGACACCTACAACTACGGCTTTGGGGCAAGCTTTGCAAGCTTCACCTTCACGATGCCGAACTCGCCTTCGCCCCTGACCCTGACGGCAGCCAACTACGACACCGGAGGCGGCCCCGCGGGCTTCTCTGGGCCACTCACCATCAACCTCGCTTCCGGTGTGACAACGTCGAGCACGATCTCAGCGCCCAACAACGCGAAGGTCGGCACGGCCACGAAGATCACCGTCACTGTCAATGCCACGAATGGGAGCGCGTACGCTCCCACGGGACAGGTCATCGTCCGAGACCAGAACGGCAACACGGTCACGACCATGGGACTGACCAAGCAGGGGTCGGGGTCGTCCTACGCCTATTGGTGGTGGACGCCGGCATCCCCCGGCACCTACATCTTCACCGCGTACTACAACGGTGACGGTGTCGCGTTGGGCTCGACCTCACCGGCCGACGCGGTGAATGCATCCGGAAGTGGCAACACCATCACTCTCACCGCTCCCGGCACCATGACGGTAGGCATTCCCGTGACACTGACGGCCACCTTGGTGCCCGCGAGCATTCAGGGTTCGGTCGGGTTCACGTTCAACAGCGCCCCGATCAGCGGGTCCATCGCCATCGTGGGCGGCAAGGCTTCGATGCAGTGGACGCCCACTACCCCTGGCAACGCCACCCTTGGCGCCAGCTACACGACGAATGGCGGCCTCAGTGGCTCCACCAGCGATCCCGTCACGATCGTGTCGGGACCCGCGCAGCAGGATCGCATCACGCTGGTGCAGCCAGGTGTCGGACCGTGGGGACCCAACGGCGTCTACACCGTTCCCAACGGCGGATCATTCACGTTCTCCGCGTCGACTGCGTCGGGCGCACCCGTGACGCTGAGTGAGTCCGGACCCTGCCAGGTCTCCGGGCTCTCCCTGACTGCACAGGCCGGCAGCGGCCAGTGCAACCTGGTGGCATCAAGCGGGGGCGGCAACGGATTTGCTGCTGTGCAGTACGGCTACACGGTGAATCTGGTTCCCGGCAACCAGACGGCCGTCGTTGCGGCACCTCAGTCCGGCAGATTCAAGAAGGGCCGCTCCCTCGTGCTTGAGGGCCCGGGCAACGCCGACACGAATGCTGGCCAGAACATCAACTGGACCATCACGAAGGGCAAGAACAAGATCTGCAAGCTTCAGTACCCCAGCAATGGGTCGGTCACGCTGAAGCTCATCAAGAAGGGTCACTGCATGGTGAAGGCGAACGCCCCTGGCGTCGCTGGCCAGTGGAACCCGTACAACCTGCGTCGCAGCTACCACGTCTTCTAGACACCTGCGCCAAGAAAGACGAGGGGCTCCGCCTTCGGGCGGGGCCCCTCGTCGCCTGTCAGGGATCGATCTGCTCGGCAAGACGCCGCGCAAACTCCTGACGCATGGACATGGCAACCGGTCCGGCACTGGCCCACACTCGCTCGTCCATCCGAACAACGGGATGAACATCGCGGGTTGACGAGGTCACGAAGATTTCGTCTGCCTGCTGCAGCACCTGCATCGGCAGCGTCTCCTCCGCCACGTCGAACCACTCGATGACCAGTTCGCGCGTGATCCCCGCGAGACATCCGCTTTCCAGCGGTGGCGTCACGACACGCCCGTCGATGACGACGAACACATTCGTTCCCGTGCCTTCGCAGAGGTCGCCCACGGTGTTGGCCATGAGCGCCTCGGAGGCGCCTTGGTCGCGGGCACGCTTCAATGCCACGACGTTCTCCGCATATGAAGTTGTCTTGGCGCCAGCGACTGCTGATCGCTCGTTACGCACCCACGGAACCGTGACGGCCGTCGTCGTCTCAGGCCAGGGCTGCGCGTCCGCGCAGGCGACAACCAGGGTGGGATCGGCGTTTCCACGGTCACTGCCCAGCGGAGCCGTTCCACCTGTGTAGGTGATTCGAAGCCGTCCCAGTGCTTCACCGTCCAGCGCCCACAGCTCGAATACCTCCGCCACGGCCATCTGAACCACATCCAAGTCCGGCGCGGGCAGGTCCAGGCTGCGGGCAGACTCGCCCAGCCTTCGCAGGTGTCGGGTCAGCGCAACCGGACCGAGTGGTGTCACCTTCAGCGTCTCGAACACACCGTCGGCCACGGTGAAGCCGTGGTCCAGCACGGACACCTGTGCCAGAGCTGCGTCCACCATGACGCCACCGGAGCGACTGCCCACCCAGATCATCATCGGACCTCACCGGTCATGCAGCGCCACCCTTCCATGACCCCGATGCCACCTCGACGAGCCTGCTTGCCTTGAGCTCGGTCTCCCGCCACTCCGCCGATGCATCGGATGCCCAGGTGATACCTGCTCCCGTACCGAAACGCAGATGCTCGTCGTCACACCAGAAAGTGCGAATAGCCACGGCCAATTCAGCATCACCGGAGTCCGCGTCGATCCAGCCGATGGCACCGCAGTAGTAGTCCCGCGATGCGGTCTCGACATCCCTGATGATTCGCAGGGCGGAGCTCTTCGGCGCGCCCGTCACTGATCCGGGCGGGAAGGTTGCCTCCAGCAATTCCTGCCAGCCCACTTCGGGCCGGAGCTCCCCACGCACGCGGGAGACCAGGTGCACGAGGCCCGGGTGATGCTCGACCCGCAGGAGATCCGGCACGGACACGGTGCCCGGAATGCTGACCCGCGACAGATCGTTGCGCACGAGGTCCACTATCATCACGTTCTCCGCGCGATCCTTCTCGGCCAACTCCTCCTCCGTGCGCCCTGTGCCCTTGATGGGCCCCGACAGGACTTCGCGACCACCGGGACCGGTCGCGACCGACAGGAAGAGTTCCGGACTCGCTGACGCCACGTGCACGCCGTGCTCAGGCAGCCGCAGGAATCCGCCGTGCGGGGACGGGTTTCCCGATGCCAGCAGGCGATCCAGCGCTGCCACGTCCCGAGCGTCGCCTTCTGGCAAGAGCGCTGACATCACCCTGCATAGATTCGCCTGATAGACCGTGCCCTCGGCGATCGCCTCACGGACAGCCGCTACTCCCTCGCAGTAGGCAGACTCATCCATGGACGTCTGCCAGCTGCCGGCCGCCGGACCGGTCCAGTCCCCCACGTCAACGCCTGATGGGGGCGATGCTCCTCGACTCCACGTCGCAAACTGAGCCAGCACCGGCAACCCGGCGTAGGGAATCGCGACGGCCCACCGTCCCCCTGACTCCAGCACTGTGACATCCCGCGACACCCGCACCAGGTCGCGCGCCCACACGTCGCCCATCCGGGCGCATGGATTCAGGCTCACGTGCCCATCTTGGTGCCTGTGCGCGAAGCGGTCACCCTGCATCGCATGCTCGCGGGGATTCCCACCCGGATTGGCTCCCCGAGGGGGCCGTCGGCTATGGTTCCGATCTACACATGCGGACGTAGCGCAGCTGGTAGCGCATCACCTTGCCAAGGTGAGGGTCGCGGGTTCGAATCCCGTCGTCCGCTCGCATGACGAGCGCCCTTGAGGCGCCGTGACTCCTGGTGGAGTGGCCGAGAGGCGAGGCAACGGCCTGCAAAGCCGTCTACACGGGTTCAAATCCCGTCTCCACCTCCACGAAGGACGGTTCGTCCTCGACCGCAGATCTACCTGCCGGGGAATCGCCCGAGGATGCGACAATCACCACGTGCAACGCCTGTGGAACAGCAGCTACTCGCGACTGGCCGTCCTCACCTCCCTGGCCACCGTCGTCGCCTACACGATCGGCGTCCTGACTCCCCACGTTGACGCCATACCGGCAGCCATCACCGCCGCTGTGGCCACCCGAGCCACCTTCCGACATGCGGCGAAGGAGACGGCCTTCCAGATCCTTGGGGCCCTCCTCGGAGCGGCCATCGCACTGGTGATCGTCTCCTTCCTCGGCACCGGCCCCGTCGTCATCTTCCTGCTCGTCCTTCTTTGCTTCGTGCTGGCACGGCAGCTTCGACTGGCCTCCCCGGACGACTCCCCCTTTGTCGCGGCCGGCATGGCCGTAACAGTGATCCTCGTCGTCGGCACCCATTTCACGACCGAACTCGCCATCGAGCGCTTCACTGGTGTGGTCGTGGGCGCCCTATGCGCCCTCGTGGCATCGGCAGTAGCGGCCCCCAGCAAGGACACTCGCCTCATACGCGTGGACCTCGATCAGCTCAAGGACGACCTCGCGGCACTCCTCACCGCAATGTCCGAGGGGCTGCGCAATGCTCCTGACCGCGACACGGCAAAAGCATGGCGCGAGCAGGCTGTGGAGCTTCGCAATCGAACGCTGGGCATGGCAGCTCGATGGGAGGACCTGGCCAAGAACCGCAGGTGGGACCCACGCATCGACCCAGACGATCTCTCCCTGCTCAAGCAGGACCTAGACGCGACCACGGTGATGTCGTCACGCCTGCTGCCAATCGCCGCGGACCTGCATCGAGCCCCCGGGCGCGATATCGCCGCACTGCCACCCCCCGCGGCCTCGCCGCTGGCGGATCTGATGGCGATGGCGGCGTCAAAC
>JAIOXK010000130.1 GCA_021741645.1 Candidatus Nanopelagicales bacterium | reverse complement strand
CATCGGCCCGGCACTGATCGCGGCCGTCCCGGCGGCTGGCTTCCTCGGCGGCTTCGTCCCCGGCGGGTGGCGCTTCGTTCCGTTCCTCTACATGGCCCTGCTGATCGCCGTGGCCATCGGCATGTGGCTGTGGACCCCCCATCGGGACATCAAGCCCAGTCAGGGACGCAGCATCGCGTCCATGCTCAGCCCGCTCAAGCACATGCGGGTCTGGCGCTTCAGCCTCTACTACGTGGTGGTGTTCGGCGCGTATGTCGCGCTCGCGGCCTGGCTGCCGAAGTACTACGTCGACGTCTACGGGCTCGAGCTGAGCAATGCCGCCCTGCTGACGGCACTGTTCATCTTCCCGGCCTCACTGCTCCGCCCGTTCGGTGGCTGGCTCTCGGACCGGCTCGGCGCTCGCCGGGTCATGTACTACACGTTCCTGGTGATGCTGATCTCGTCCGGAATCCTCATGATGCCGTACGGCTACATCGTCCTGAACAACCCGGATGGCACCACCAACGAGGTCCTTCCCTGGAGCGTCGGCGTCGGGTTGTTCACCTTCCTCGTGTTCACCATGGGCTGTGCGATGGGCATCGGCAAGGCCGCCGTGTTCAAGCACATCCCCGAGTACTTCCCCCACGACGTCGGGGCGGTCGGCGGCCTCGTCGGCACTCTGGGAGCGCTCGGCGGGTTCTTCCTGCCGCTGCTCTTCGCCTACACGACCGGATGGACCTCGCTCCCCCAGTCCACCTTCTTCGTCATCTTCGTGGTCACCGCGATCGCCGCGATCTGGATGCACAAGACGGTGATCTCGATCATGCACATGGCCACGCCTGAGCTCGCGAACAAGTTCGAGCACGACCACCATGCCCCGCTCGATAAGGAAGCACCGTTCGTCGACAGCGACGAACTCGAGGAGACTGGAGCCAAGTCATGACCACCCCCACCGCCCCGGTGCGCACCGGCAAGGACTGGCTCCCGGAGTGGGATCCCGAGGCCGCGAACTGGGACTCGGGCCGGGCGTGGAAGACGCTGTGGGTGACGACGTTCGCACTCACGCTCGCCTTCATCACCTGGTTCCTCGCGTCAGCCATCGCCCCCAAGCTCAACAGCATCGGATTCAACCTGAGCGAAGGACAGCTCTACTGGCTCATCGCCATGCCCGGGCTCGCCGGCGGCACGCTGCGCCTGATCTGGACGTTCCTCCCTCCGATCATGGGCACTCGCAAGCTCGTCACCCTGACGACCGCCCTCTTCCTCATCCCGCTCATCGGCTGGGCCCTCGCTGTGCAGAACCCTGAGACGCCCTACGCCGTCCTCCTGCTGCTCGGGATCCTCGCCGGCATCGGCGGCGGAGCGTTCTCCGGCTTCATGCCGAGCACGTCCTACTTCTTCCCCCGCTCCAAGCAGGGCACCGCGCTCGGGATCCAGGCAGGCATCGGCAACTTCGGTGTCAGTGCTGTCCAGTTCGTGACCCCATGGATCATCGGGTTCGCCATCATCGGTGGCGCTTCGCAGATGATGACCAACAAGGGCACGGGCGCCAGCAAGGAGGTCTGGTACCAGAACGCCGGCTACATCTGGGTGCCGTTCGTCGTCGTCGCGGTCATCCTCGCCTGGTTCCTGCTGCGCAGCGTTCCCGTCCAGGCGCGCGGCATCCGCGAGCAGATGGACATCTTCAAGAACAAGCACACCTGGATCATGACCTACCTCTACGTCATCACCTTCGGCACGTTCTCCGGTCTCGCCGCAGGCTTCGCCCTGCTGATCAACAACCTCTACGGCACGAAGGCGTTCGGCGACGCCGGCATCGACCCCGTCAAGTACGCCTTCCTCGGCGCCCTGATCGGATCCGCGGCCCGCATCATCGCCGGCCCGATCGCCGACCGCGTGGGAGGCGGACGTATGACGGTGGTGGCGACCATCGGAATCTCGCTCGCGTCGCTCTACACCTGCTTCCAGCTCTCGCCGACATCAGCCGACCAGTTCCCGCAGTTCCTTTACGGCATGCTCACGATCTTCTTCTTCGCCGGCGTCGGCAACGCCAGCACCTTCAAGCAGATGCCGATGATCTTCGAGCGCCGGCAGGCAGGAGGCGTCATCGGGTGGACATCCGCGATCGCCGCGTACGGCCCGTTCATCTTCGGCGTCATGCTCGCGTACATCTCACCGCTGCTGTTCTTCTCCATGGGCGTGGTCTTCGCCCTGATCGCGGGCGGCATCTCCTGGTGGTTCTACGCCCGCCCTGGCGCCGAGAAGCCCTGCTGACGCCCGCTGGAGGGTGACGAACTCACTCCCCGACTCGCCCATCAGGCGACGGCTCATCGACCAGGCGATCCGGGTCGCCTGGACCTTCGCCAACTCAGACCTCTCACCCGAGAACAGGGCATCGACCGTCTCTGTCCACAGGTCCAGCCAGCGGCCGAAGTGCTCCGGCGTGAGCGGGGACGTGCCGTGGAGGTCCGCGTGCACCTGCAGTGCGTTCCGGCGGTACGTGCCGGCCCGCAGAATCACGGTCTCCCAGAAGTCGCACATGACGGGCAGGTGGGCGTCGAGGTCGAGATGGGCGACATCCACGAACACCGGTCCGAGCAGGTCGTCCTCGAACGCACGGCCGTAGAAGGCGACGACGAGGGTCGCGATGTCGTCCCGACTCGCGATGTCGGGACGGGCGGCATCGCTGGGGCCGCTCATGCCGACGCCAGGATGGCCGAAGCCAGGACGAGCACGAAGCAGCCGAGTTCGATGACGCCGATCGCGCCCGGGCGCAGAGAGCGGCGTGGAACGAGATAGGCGCGTGCCGCGAGCACGGCGAAGGGCACCACGAGCCACAGTCCCGCGGCCCAGCCCCACCACGCTCCCAGCGCCAGGGCAGCGGGCACCGACGCGACGGCGACCGTGAGGGACGCCCGCGCGAACCTCGGATCGCGACGCTCACGAATCAGCGACTTCACGTGCAGCGTGGATCCGATCAGCACCAGCGCGCAGACGACTACGAGGATCCACACGCGATCGGGCACGGTGTCAAGGCCGGGCGCGGTCCACGAGCGGTCGCCGCTGCTCGCCGCCCAGGTGACGGCGACCATGCCCGCGCACTCGGCGACGAACACCGCATCGTTGGCCAGCGCGCGCTCGTCGTTGCGCCGCGCGTACAGCAGGTTCACCAACCCCAGGCCGGCGTACACCAGCCCGACCCAGACCAGCCATGGGCGCCAGATGACCAGTACCGCGGAGGTGGAGAGCACGATCGCGGTCCATATGAGGAACGGCGTGCGGTACCTCCGCGGGCGCCGCGCGCGAACCAGGCCGAACGCTGCGTAGGCCATCGGGTAGGCAGCCACCCACGCGACCGCGAGGAGCGCGAGCATCGGGGTCCACGGAGTGACGGTCGCGCCCAGGGCGAGCGGCAGGGCCAGGAAGGCCCAGGCACCGTGCTGGGGAGGAATGAAGACACTCGCCCGGCGCCGATGAGGGGAGCGCTCGGTTCGGACTGCGCGGTCCTGACCGCTGGCCGTCACGCCGAGCCGCCAGACGCTGCGAAGGTGGCCAGGCAGCCGCCAGCCTCAGCGAAGGGGACGAGACCGACTCGATCAGGGTCTCCGCCGTGCGCCTCGAACGCCGCGGCGATCATGCCGAGGTGCGCCGAGCACACTACCTGGCTCTGTTGAATCGCGACATCCAGTAGCGGGCAGCGGCGCAGCAGGACCTCGTCGCCGCGCGATCGCACGAGGGGGTCGAAGCCCATCTCGTCGAGCAGCGCGACCGTGCGGCCTCGTGCTGAGCGGGGGCTGCGCCGATCCGAGCCGTCGGTCAGCAGCCCTCCCCACGCCCTGCCGGCTGCGCGCGCGTCCGCCTCAGGATGGCGGCTCGAGCGGGAGACGTGCTCTGCGAGCACCAGGGCGAGGGCGGCATAGTCGCGCACGCGGGCATCCGGCTCACGGGTCTCGCCACTGGCCGAGAATCGCCAAGCGGGCCGTCCACGACCGTGACTGTCCCCCGACGATCGCACGGCCAGGCCACGCTCGACGAGCGCGTCCAGGTGCTCGCGGACGGTGTTGGCGTGCTGGCCCAGGTGCCGGGCAAGGTCGCTCGCCGTGACGGGGTCGACGGACTGCTGAAGGAATTCCAGGACACGAGCGCGGGCAGGCGTCATCGGCACACGGTCGGCGCCGTGGCGGACGGGGGCGGGTCCGACTATTTTCACGGAGCAAAGCGTAGTAAATTGACGGGCGCCGGGCCACTCAGCCGAAGCCTGCACCGGCTGAGACCTCTATCGAAGGGCACGCCATGACTGCCACATCACTGACCGCACTCGCTCAAGAGCACCTTCGGATCGCCCACGCGTCATCCAGCGGGCGCAGTGCCCACACGATCTTCGGCGGCACCGGGCACATACTGCGTCAGACGCTCATCGCGCTAATCAGCGGGCAGGCCCTCGCCGATCACGACAGCCCGGGAGACGCGACGCTTCAGGTCCTGAGGGGACGGGTGCGGCTCGTGGACGATGCGCACTCGCAGGACGGCGGGGAGGGCGACATCCTCGTGATCCCCACCACCCGTCACCGGCTCGAGGCGATCGAGGACGCGGTAGTCGTACTCACCGTTGCGCGGGCGGAGTAGCGGTCGTCAGCGGCATACCGGCCGCATGGAAGCCACCAGGACTGCAAGATGCGCAATCCGTATGTTGAATCAATGTAAGGGCCAATGTAAGGGCCAAAGATGGGGCCAACGCAGCAATCTGGCACCATCTACTGCCACTCGGAGGTACTGAAAGTGGTTGCGCTGCAACAACTTTCGCGAGTGGGTCGCCGGGGGCTCGAACCCCGAACCTACGGATTAAAAGTCCGCAGCTCTACCATTGAGCTAGCGACCCCATTCAGTTACTCGTGATCTTGATATCAGGATCTGGGTGAACGACCAACGATTAACCGAAGTCCAATCCTATTGTGTGCGGTTCCTTGGTCCGAGGTGCCTCGTGAATCATGGAAACGTGCCCCGTGTGGAAGGGTGTCGGTCATGAGCCGAGCCACCCCGAGCACCGGACCGGATCTCGCCGTTGGAGTGGGTGTTGGTGCCTTCTCCGGCGCGTTTGGTGTGGGCGGCGGAATATTGCTCGTTCCCTTCCTTGTCCTTGTTCGGCACGTTCCACAGAAAGTAGCCCAAGCCACCAGTTTGGTCATGGTGGCCATGGCGGCAGCAGCCGGTGCCACGCGATACGCCCTCGCGGGAAACGTGGCTTGGATCCCAGCCTTGGTGATCCTGATTGGTGGATTGGTGGGGGCATGGGTGGGCGCCCACACTGTTCAACGGTCCCCCCACGTTGTGCTTCAAGTGCTCTTTGGTGTCCTCCTCGTGGCTGCGGGTCTGCGCCTGCTGGTGCCGACTCAGAGCAGTGCGACGTTGGTCGACACCGCACCGCACCTGACTCTCCTGGCGTCGCTGGGATACGTCGTGGCGGGACTCGGTATGGGATTCCTATCGGCACTCTTTGGCATCGGTGGTGGGATCCTGTTGGTGCCCATCTTGGTCACCGGCTTCGATTACTCGATCTACCTGGCCGCGGGGACATCTCTCGCGGTAATGGTCCCCATTGCCCTTCTGGGTGCGGTGCGACTTACCCGACCCGGGTTCACGCAGTGGACAACGGGCGCGCGATATGGACTCGGTGCGATCGGCGGAGCTCTCGTGGGTGCATCAATTGCGCTGGCCGTGAGCCAATCATTGATTCAGTACGCATTTGCCGTACTCATGATGGTTGTTGGAGTGCACATGAGCTGGCGTGCGTTGTCCGGTGCGAGAAGGAAGCGAGGGTGACGCCTGGGTGATTTAGCTTTGTTGGCCCATGGACCACAAAGCCCACACCGTGGTGCGAACCGAACGCGGTTGCTGCAAGGTGGAGACAACAGCGTGAGCAACGTCGTCAGCGGTCATCCACTCAGCAAAGCGCGGGTCGTTCTCTACTCGACCAGCACCCACGGCAAACTCAGTGCCAACACCGGCAGGGCATACAGCAGTAACTCGAATACCTTTTTCTCGTAACTCGCGATCAAGGGAACCAGCAAGGCCCACCTGAGCGAACTTGGTTCCGGCGTAGACAGCTTCGTCGCCGCCGCCACGCAGACCTGCGACCGACGAAACAATGACAA
>JAIOXK010000129.1 GCA_021741645.1 Candidatus Nanopelagicales bacterium | reverse complement strand
ACCGTCACGACCATCGCGATCGCACTCGCCGGTGCCGACGTCAGCGAGTTCACCATCAGCAGGGTGAACAGGGCGAGGTTGACCACCACGGCCCCGACAAGGATCCACAGGCGTGCGCCGGTCTTCTGACGGATGCGGATGTGGCCCACCGTGATGGCCGCGTAGACGAGCAGGAAGCCGAGGGAGGCCATCTGCCCGACGATCGACAGCGGGAAAACCACCACGAGGAGCGAGACCACGCCGGCCGAGAAGAGCAGGGCAATCGAGACGCGTTTGAGTACCGTCCGCGACAGGAAGGCTGACACCTCGTGCTCGTCCGAGATGTCGGCGGCGATGTTGGAGGCAGCGAAGATCGTGGCGTTGACCGCCGCCGCTGTAGCCAGGAGCGCGGAGATGCTGACGACGACGAAGCCGGTGCTGCCGGCGATGACTCGACCGGCATCAGCGAGCACGTGGCCGGCATCCGCGCGCATCGTCTCCAGTGGGACGAGCATGACGACCAGAGAGCTCACCAGCAGATAGATGAGGGTGACGGTGCCGAGCGCGATGAAGAGGGCCCGAGGGAGTTCCTTCTGCGGCTTGGCCATCGCTGCGGACGCATTGGTGACGACCCCGAAACCCTGGAAGTTGACGTAGAGCAGACCCGCGGCGACGGCGACGCCGAGCACCGTGCCGTCTGAGCCGAACATCATGCTGGGCTGTGCCTTCAGCGATCCGCCGATCACGAACGCGATGAGCGTGAGGATCACCAGGCCGATCGCGACGGACTCCGCACGCCCGACCACGCGCGTGCCCAGCAGGTTGACGAGCGCGAAGACGATGACGACCCCGACGCCGATCGCTCGGCTGGCCCAGACCGGGAGGGCATCGCCGGCAAGGGCACCGATGTACTCGGTGAAGCTGACCGCGTACAGGGCGGCCGCGATCAGGTACGCGAGGTACTGGAACACGTTGATGCCGCCGGCGACCAGCGTGTGACCGTACCCCTGCAGCGTGAAGTTGGCCGGCCCCCCGGCGGAGGGGAAGACCGCGCCGAGCTTGGCGTAGGAGTAGACGGAGAAGGCAGCCGCGATCGCACCGACGAGGAAGGCGAGCGGTAGCCACGTGCCCGCGTTCTCACTCGCGAGGCCGAGCATCGAGTAGAGCCCCGCCCCGACCATCCCACCGATACCGAGGGCCACGGCGCTGACGAGGCTGACGTTCTTCGGGGAGGACGATCGTGGAGGAGTCGACTTCGCCTGGGGCGGCTGCTGCGTCATGAGTCATGAGGGTAGCCACGAAGGTGAAGCATCCGGACCGATAGCGTCACATCATGGTCGCGATGCCGGCGCTGCGTGCGCTGCTGCGCACCCCGGACTTCCGACGGCTCTACGGCGTACGCCTCGTGAGCCAGTTCGGTGACGGCCTCCTGCAGGCCGCGCTCGCCACCTACGTGCTGTTCTCTCCCGAGCGCCAGCCCGATGCGATCAAGGTCGCGGCCGCGTTCGCCATCCTGCTGCTGCCGTATTCGATCATCGGCCCGTTCGCCGGGGTGCTGCTCGATCGATGGCGTCGGCGCACGGTGCTCGTGCGGGCCAACGTCGTCAAGGCCGCACTGGTGCTCCCGATCATCGCGCTCGTGGCCGTCACGAACGACGGCCCGCTACTCGGACTCTCCGTTCTGATCGTCCTCGGGGTCGGCCGGTTCGTGCTTGCCGGACTCTCGGCGTCACTGCCGCACGTCGTGCAGGGGCCGAACCTCGTGACGGCCAATGCCCTGACGCCGACATCCGGGACGATCGCTGCAGCCGTTGGCGCAGGCTTTGGCGTGGCACTGCGGAGTGTGGTGGGAGGCGGCGACGGAGGAAGTGTGGTCGTGCTCGCGGCCGCGGCGCTGACCTACCTCGCGGCCAGCGGTGTCGCGCTGCTCATCGCGCGAGATCGGCTCGGCCCGGACGGAGATCGACCCGGGGAGACGCCACGCGCCATCGTCATCGGACTCGTCGACGGCATGCGCGTCCTGGCACGGCACGGGCAGGCGGCGCGCGCAGTGTCGATCGTCGGCGTGAACCGCATCTCCTTCGGACTGCTCACCGCCGGTGGGCTCCTCCTCGTGCGCATCACGTTCAACACCGCTGATCAGGCAGACGCCGCACTGCAGGAGTTCACCCTGCTGACGGCTGCAGCGGCCGCTGGAGCACTCGTCGGCGCGATCCTCACTCCCGCGGCCACGCGCAGGTGGGGAGTCGTGCTGTGGTCCGGCGCCACCATGCTCCAAGCGGGAGTGCTCGGTGCCGGCCTGGTGATCCTCGGCGCGATGCAGCCCTCCTTCGCGGTTCTGCTCGCCGGCGCGATGAGCTTCGGCTTCGCTGGACAGTCCGTGAAGGTGTGCTCCGACACCGTCGTGCAGCGCGATATTCCCGACGATCACCTCGGTCGCGTCTTCACCCTGTTCGACATGATCGTCAATGTCTGCCTCGTCTCCGGCATCGTCATCATGGCGCTGGTGTCCCCCACGAATGGCCAGGCTCCTGTCCTCTACGCCCTCACTGGCGCAGGACTGATTGGCGCAGCCTTGTGGTACTCGCGCTTCCATCCCCGTAGAGTCGGCGGGTCAGCGTGAGAGTCGGCCGTCAAGCGGTCCGGGTAGAGGAGTTGGGTTCATGAGCGAGGGCAGACGCTGGGGCGCTCGCTCCATCTCCTCTTTGATCGTGTTCGTGCTGGCCGCGGCGCTGACGATCCCCGCATTGGTCGGGCACTGGGGCCACCGCACCGTCATCGATGCCGGCCGGTACATCGAGACTGTCGGGCCGCTCGCCAGCTCCCCGGAGGTGCAGGAGGCCGTCGCTGACGCCGTGACCCAGGCCGTGCTCGACAAGGTCGACACCGAGAAGCAGGTCGATGAGCTGCTGACCGGCCTCTTCCCCGACCGCCCCGTCATCCAAGGACTCTCCGCTCCCATCGCCGCTGGCGTGAACAGCGCGATCGCGGCCCTCATCGACCGATTCGTGACCTCCGACGCGTTCCAGGAGGTCTGGCTCAAGCTCAACACCGCACTGCAGCGCGGGATCGTGGCGGTGCTGTCCGGTGAGACCGACGGCACCGTGAAGCTCGAGGGCGACCAGATCGTGCTCGACGTCAGCAGCCTGCTCGGCGATGTCCAGACCTACCTGGTCGATCAAGGCATTTCGGCTGCAGGCAACATCACGATTCCTGACAACGACCGCACCATCGTGCTGGCCGAGGCGCCGGCCCTCGCGCAGCTGCGCCTGGTCTACAGCCTGACCTCACCGCTCCTGGAGTGGCTGCCGCTGGTGATCGCCGCGTTGTTCGCGCTGTCGATCTTCCTGGCGCGGCGCCGAGCCCGCACCACCGTCGCTACCGGCATCGCACTGCTCGTCGCCGGCGTCCTCGTGTGGCAGGGCCTGGGCATCGGCGAGACGGTCTTCGTCGACCAGCTTGCTGGCACGGTCTTCGCACCGGCGTCCACGGTGTTCTGGAACACGTTGTTCGTCTACCTCGTGGCGGGAACCAAGGCGATCAGCCTCATCGGCATCGCGGTCATCTTCGCTGGCTGGCTCAGCGGACGGACCTCGTCGGCGCGCTGGGTGCGCGGTCACATCACGCGCGGGCTGAGCGAGATCAGCAGCCGGATGCCCGAGAACCTGCAGGGAATGCTGTCCGACTCGATCGTCGCGGTCCGGTGGGCGATCTACGCCCTGGGCACGCTGCTGATCATGCTCACGGACGTGCTCTCGCCGACCTCGGTGCTGTGGACGGTGGCGCTGACCGCCGGCCTCATCACCCTCGCGGAACTGCTCGCCCTGGCGCCGGCTGACGAGACGGTCGAGGTCGTGGAGGTCGTTGAGATCGAATCCGTGTGACGGACACCCCACGTTCACACCCCCGTGTAAGCGCTGTCATCTGGCGCGAGTAACACTGTCCTTGGTGAGATCCACCGCCAGGAAGGACATCGTGAACCCCACGAACTCAGCAGCATCCGACGCCGCCACCCCGGGCGTCACCTCGCACACCACCAGCGTCACCCCCGCAGCGACGGGCACCTGGTTCTCGCGCTGGCATCACGTCTACACGACAGCCCCGCAGCATCTCGTGGAGGACGGCCTCACTTCGGTCACCCCGCTACCTCGTCGATCCCACGTGGCGCCAGCAGCCTGAGCGACGCTGCTTCCCGACCCGGCTTCAGGTCGCGCGGGTCCGGGGAGCCGGTCCGGTGTCCGGCAGTTCAGGGCCGGGCGGCCCACCAGGCGCGCAGCGCCTCCTCGGCCATCGCCGGATCCATCGGCCCTCGATCCAGCCGCAGGTCCAGCAGGAACTGATACGCCTCGCCCACCTGCCGGCCTGGCGGAATGTCGAGGATGCGCATGATCTCCTTGCCGTCCAGATCCGGACGCATGGAGGCGAGCTCCTCCTGCTCCGCTAGCTCGGCGATCCGCTGCTCCAGGGAGTCGTAGGACTTCTGCAGGGCGATGGCCCGGCGTCGATTGCGGGTCGTCGAATCCGCGCGAGTGAGCTTGTGCAGGCGCGTGAGCAGCGGCCCGGCATCGCGCACATAGCGCCGCACCGCCGAGTCAGTCCACTCCCCGGAGCCGTAACCGTGGAAGCGCAGATGCAGTTCGACCAGCCGTGAGACGTCGTCGATGAGGTCATTCGGGAAACGCAGCGCCTGCATGCGCTTCTTCGTCATGCGCGCACCCACCACCTCGTGATGGTGGAAGGAGACCCGCCCATCATCCTCAAACCGACGCGTCCGGGGCTTGCCGATGTCGTGCAGCAGGGCGGCTAGCCGCAGCACCGGGTCGGGGCCGCTCGCCGGCTCGTGGGCAGCCTCCAGCACCATCGCCTGCTCGAGCACCGTGAGCGTGTGCTCGTAGACATCCTTGTGATGGTGATGCTCGTCAGCCTCCAACCGCAGCAGCGGCAGCTCGGGCAGCACGTACTCCGACAGCCCGGTGTCCACGAGCAGGGTCAGTCCCCGTCGCGGAGCCGGGGACATCACGATCTTCATCAGCTCCTCGCGGACCCGCTCCGGCGACACGATCGACAGCCGCTCCGCCTGCGCCGTCATCGCCTCCACCACCTCTGGCGCCACCTCGAACCCGAGCTGGGCGCTGAACCGCGCCGCTCGCATCATCCGCAGGGGATCGTCGGAGAAGGAGTCGTGCGGGGTGCCGGGCGTGCGAATGACTCCCGCGGCCAGGTCCGCACGGCCGCCGAACAGGTCGACGAGCTCGAGGGAGGGCAGCCGGATGGCCATGGCATTGATGGTGAAGTCACGACGGACGAGGTCCTCGTCTAGCCGAGTGCCGAAGTCCACCTGCGGCTTGCGGGACTCCGGGTCGTAGGCCTCCGCGCGATAGGTGGTGATCTCCACCTCGCGTCCGCCCACCCGGGCGCCGATCGTGCCGAAGCGGATGCCGACGTCCCACGTGGTCTCCGCCACCGGCTCCAGCAACGCGAGAACGGCGTCGGGATGGGCATCGGTGGTGAAGTCCAGGTCGGCCTCGGCCTTCGCGAACCGACCGAGCAGGGCATCCCGCACGGGACCACCGACGAGGGAGAGTTCGTGGCCGGCCTGCTCGAAGACCCGGCCCAGTGTCGTGAGCACGCCCGCCGCGTGGATGAGCTGCGCCTTGGCTGCCTCGTCGAGGGGCAGCGTGGGGATCTGCTCGTGGGATGTCACGTGGCCTGAGCGTAGTCAGCACCGCTGTCGCATACCGGCGCTGGCCTATCCTGCCTGTATGGCCGACACCCGCGATGCTCGCTCGCGGCGTAGTCAAGGCCACGCCTCCGACCGGCAGGCCAGTGAGCAGACCTCCGCTGGGGGGATCGTGGTGGATCTCTCCGGATCGACGCCTCTGGCGGCCCTGATCGCCCGGCGTGACCGACGGGGAGTCCTGCGATGGTGCCTGCCCAAGGGGCACATCGAGCCTGGCGAGTCCGCTGAGCAGGCGGCCGTCCGCGAGGTCCGCGAGGAGACCGGCATCGAGGCCGAGGTGGTGGCACCCCTGGGCACGATCGACTTCTGGTTCAGCAATGACGTCGGTCTGATCCACAAGACCGTGCATCACTTCCTGCTCCATGCCCGCGGTGGGGAGCTCTCCGACACCGATATCGAGGTCGACGAGGTGGCATGGGTGCCCCTTGCTGACGTCGCTGACCGGCTGGCGCACGACGACGAGCGTCAACTCCTGGC
>JAIOXK010000128.1 GCA_021741645.1 Candidatus Nanopelagicales bacterium | reverse complement strand
CGTCGTTGCCGGTCTCCCGCAGGGCGTCGACGATGGGCGACAGCGGCGGGATGTACCAGACCATCGGCATCGTGCGGTACTCCGGATGCAGCGGCAAAGCCACCTTGTACACCTTGGCCAGCTTGTACACCGGCGACTTGCGGGCTGCATCGATCCAGTCCTCGGGGATGCCATCGCGACGGGCTGCCGACTGCACCTCGGGGTCGTTGGGGTCGAGCAGCAGGTCGAGCTGGGCGTCGAGGAGGTCGTGCTCGTTCTCGGTCGCCGCCGCGGCCGTGACCTTGTCAGCGTCGTAGAGGAACAGGCCGATGTAGCGCAGCCGGCCGACGCATGTCTCCGAGCACACGGTGGGCATGCCGACCTCGATGCGGGGGTAGCACATGGTGCACTTCTCGGCCTTGCCGGTTCGGTGGTTGAAGTAGACCTTCTTGTACGGGCAGCCGCTGACGCACATGCGCCAGCCGCGGCACTGGTCCTGGTCGACCAGGACGATGCCGTCCTCGCTGCGCTTGTACATCGCACCCGACGGGCACGACGCGACGCAGGAGGGATTCAGGCAGTGCTCGCAGATGCGCGGCAGGTAGAACATGAACGCCTGCTCGAACTCCATCTTGACGCGGTCGCTGACCTGGTCCTTGATCTTGACCAGCACCGGATCCTTCGGCGCGAGCTCCGGGCCACCGGCCAGGTCGTCGTCCCAGTTGGCCGACCACTCGATCTTCATGTTCTTGCCGGAGATGAGCGACTTCGGCCGTGCCACCGGCGTGTGCTCGCCCAGCGGTGAGGACAGGAGCATGTCGTACTCGTACGTCCAGGGCTCGTAGTAGTCCTGCATCGTGGGGAGGTTGGGGTTGTTGAAGATCTGGGTGAGGCGCTTGAATCGTCCGCCGGCGCGCAGCTTGAGCTTGCCGCGCTTGACGACCCAGCCGCCCTTCCACTTCTCCTGGTCCTGGTAGGTGCGGGGGTAGCCCTGACCGGGACGTGTCTCGACGTTGTTGAACCAGACGTACTCGACGCCGGCACGGTTCGTCCACGCCTGCTTGCACGTCACCGAGCAGGTGTGGCACCCGATGCACTTGTCCAGGTTCATGACCATGGCCATCTGAGCCATCACGCGCATCAGTACTCGACCTCCTGGGAACGGCGACGGATCACGGTGATCTCGTCGCGCTGGTTTCCTGTCGGCCCCAGGTAGTTGAAGGCGAACGACAGCTGCGCGTAGCCGCCCACGATGTGAGTGGGCTTGATCATCAGGCGGGTCAGCGAGTTGTGGATGCCGCCGCGCATTCCCGACGTCTCCGTCTTCGGGACGTCGACCGTGCGGTCCTTCGCGTGGTACATGAAGACCGTTCCCGCGGGCATGCGGTGCGAGACGATCGCCCTGGCCACGACCACGCCGTTGCGGTTGTACGCCTCGATCCACTCGTTGTCCTTGACCGCGATCTTGGCAGCGTCCTGCGGGCTCATCCAGATCTCCGGGCCGCCACGCGAGAGCGACAGCATGAACAGGTTGTCCTGGTACTCGGAGTGGATCGACCACTTCGAGTGGGGTGTCAGGTAGCGGACGGTGACTTCCATGCCCGCTCCGGTCTGCTGGTCACCGTCGAGGCGATGCAGGTTGAGCGGCGGACGGAAGGTGGGAAGTCCCTCGCCCAACTCGGACATCCAGTCGTGGTCGAGGAAGAAGTGCTGGCGACCGGTCAGGGTGTGCCACGGCTTGAGCCGCTCGACGTTGATACAGAAGGCCGTGTAGCGCCTGCCCCCGTGCTCGCTGCCCGACCACTCGGGGCTCGTGATGACGGGCACCGGGCGCGCCTGCGTGTCGGGGAAGGTGATGCGCTTGCCCTCCTCCTCGATGGCCAGGTCGGCGAGTGGCATCCCGGTGCGCTTCTCCATGGCCCGGAACCCCTGCACGGAGAGGCGGCCGTTCGTCGTGCCCGAGAGCGCGAGGATCGTCTCGCAGGCGTGGATGTCCGTCACGAGCGACGGACGCCCGGCAGCGAATCCGTCCGCGATGACCCCGTTCTTCGAGGCCAGCATCTCCACCTCCTCCACCGGGGAGAAGGGGACGCCCTTGGTGAGCATGCCCGCACTGGCCGTCAGTGGACCGAGGGCCGACATCTTGGCGCCGATGGTCGTGTAGTCACGCTCCACGACGACGAACTTGGGCGCTGTGACGCCGGGAATCAGGTCGACCTCGCCGGTCTTCCAGTCGCGCACCACTCCGCCCGGCACCGCCATCTCGTCCGGGGTGTCGTGCAGGAGCGGGACCGCGACAAGGTCCTTGACGACTCCGAGGTGGCCGGGTGCCAGCGCCGAGACGGCCCGACCGAGGTCCTGGAAGATGTCGTAGTCGCTGCGGGTCTCCCACGGCGGGTCGATGGCCGGGGTGAAGGCATGCACGTACGGGTGCATGTCGGTCGTGGAAAGATCGTGCTTCTCGTACCACGTGGCCGCAGGCAGCAGGATGTCGCCGAAGAGCCCGGTGCTGGTCATACGGAAATCGATGCTGACCAGCAGGTCGAGCTTCCCCTCGGGAGCCTCATCGCGCCAGGTGACGTCCTGCGGGCGCTCATACTCCGGCGCCTCCTCTGCACGCACCGCGTTGCTGGTGCCGAGCAGATGGCGCAGGAAGTACTCGTTGCCCTTGCTGGACGAGCCGAGCAGGTTCGCCCGCCACACAGTGAGGATCCGCGGCCAGTTCTCCTCCGCATCAGGGTCCTCGATGGCGAACTGCAGATCGCCACTGGTCAGCTGGTCGGTGACATAGGCGGCCGGGGCCTGGCCGGCCGCCTCGGCCTCGGCGACGAGGTCGAGGGAACTGCGGTTGAACTGCGGGTATGACGGCATCCACCCCGAGCGAGCCGACTGCGCGAGCGTGTCGATCATCGACTTGCCGACGAACCGGCCCTCGCCCAGCGGCGACGCGAGCAGGTCGGCGCCAAGCCGGTCGTAGCGCCACTGGTCGGTCTGCACGTACCAGAACGCGGTGCCGATCATCTGCCGCGGCGGACGCGACCAGTCGAGGCCGAACGCGAGCTGCGCCCAGCCGGTCACGGGACGGCACTTCTCCTGCCCGACGTAGTGCGCCCAGCCGCCACCGTTCACCCCTTGCGTGCCGCAGAGCGTCGTCAGGGTGAGGAACGTGCGGTAGATCGTGTCGGAGTGGAACCAGTGGTTCGTGCCCGCGCCCATGATGATCATCGAGCGGCCGCCGGAGTCCTCGGCGTTCTGCGCGAACTCCCGGCCGATGCGCTCGGCCATCGCGGCCGGCACTCCCGTGATCTCCTCCTGCCACGCGGGCGTATAGGGCTCGGGGTCGTCGTAGCCCGTTGGCCACTGCCCCGGCAGCCCGTCTCGGCCGACGCCGTACTGGGCGAGAAGCAGGTCGAACACCGTCGTGACGAGACGCTCGCCGTTCGCGGTGCCGAGGCGTGCGGCAGGGACACCTCGACGGTGCGATCCCCCGCCCTCGTTGTCCGCCTGGCCGATGTCGAAGCGCGGCAGCAGGATCTCGACGTTCTCGGTTCCCGAGGCGCCATGCAGCGACAGTGCGGGATCGAGACCCTCGAGGTCGAGGTTCCACTTGCCCTGGCCGGACTCGTTGAACCGGAAGCCGAGCGACCCATTGGGCACGTGCGGCCGCCCGGTCGCACTGTCGACGAGCACGGTCTTGAAGGTCGCGCCCTCCGCCGTGTCCCCGAGATCGGCTGACGTCACGAACTTGTCGGGGATCCACGCGCCGTCGCGCTCCTTCAGGCTGATGAGGAACGGCAGGTCGCTGTACTTCTTGACGTAGTCGAGGAACCGTGGCACCTGCCGCTCGATGAAGAACTCCTTGAGGATGACGTGCCCCATCGCCATCGCCAGCGCCCCGTCAGTGCCCGGGTGGGGGGACATCCACTCGTCGGCGAACTTCGTGTTGTCGGCGTAGTCGGGCGACACGGTGACGACCTTCTGGCCGCGGTAACGCGCCTCGGCCATGAAGTGCGCGTCGGGCGTTCGGGTGACGGGGACGTTGGAGCCCCACATGATCAGGTACGCCGCGTTCCACCAGTCCGCGGACTCGGGAACGTCGGTCTGGTCACCGAAGACCTGGGGCGAGGCGACGGGGAGGTCGGCGTACCAGTCGTAGAAGGACAGCATCGAGCCGCCCATCAGACTGATGAAGCGCGCGCCCGCGGCGTGCGAGGCCATCGACATCGCCGGGATCGGCGAGAAGCCGAAGATCCGATCCGGTCCGTGCTTCTTGACGGTGTGCACGTGTGCGGCGCCGATGATCTCCAGCACCTCGGGCCAGGTGGCGCGGACGAGACCGCCCTTGCCGCGAGCCTTCTGGTAGCGGCGGCGCGTCTCCGGATCGCCGACGACCGCAGCCCAGGCGTCAACAGGATCGGGATGCTGCTGCTTCGCCGTCCGGTACGACTCCAGGAGAACGCCGCGAACGTACGGGTAGCGCACCCGCGTCGGCGAGTATGTGTACCAGGAGAAGGCGGCTCCGCGTGGGCAGCCCCTGGGCTCGTACTCGGGGCTGTCCGCCCCCACGGTCGGGTAGTCCGTCTGCTGCGTCTCCCAGGTGATGATGCCGTCCTTGACGTACACCTTCCAGGAGCAGGAGCCGGTGCAGTTGACCCCGTGCGTACTGCGCACGACCTTGTCGTGACTCCAGCGGTCGCGGTAGAAGACGTCGCCCTCGCGCCCACCGACCTTGGTCACTGTGCGGAGATCAGCGGACACCGTCCCAGGCGTGAAGAACCGGCCTGCCTTGACGAGGAACTCGTCGGTCGCGCTGCGGGCGCCGTCGATGGTGGTCACGTTGCACTTCCTTCGTCAGTCGCGGAGCGAGCCGCGCTCGTTGGTGGTGATGACCCGGGAGGGGGCGATGTCCGGCCGCTTCAGCCGGGCGACGCACATTCCCCGTCGGGCCCAGATGTCCATCGAGTCGAGGGTCACCGACTGGCCCGTCTGGTCGAGCAGGCGGACGACAAGCGCCGTGTGGATGTCGCAGATCACGGGGTTGTCGTCGACGAGTTCGGCGTACGGACAACCCGTGACCGAGATCGCATCACCGACCGGGCTGGCGATCGCGTTGAAGCCGAGCCGGTTGAGTGCCTCAGTCGTCTCGGCGACGGCCTCGTCCGGCGAGAAGGCGACCGGCAGGTCGGGAAGCGCCTTCGACCAGCGCTCGGCAGCGCCCTCAGCGAACTCGGCGCTGTCTGCTCGAGCCAGCTGCACGGTGAGGGCCTGCGCGAGGAACTGGAACGGGGAGGCCTTGGGGGACGCCGGACGGTAGAGCCAGCGCGGCCGGCCGCGACCGGGGCTCTCCGCCGGCTCCCGGGAGATGACGTCGCCTGCCAGCAGCACATCGAGGTGCCCCCGGACCGTATTGGCGTGCAGTCCGGTCGCCTCGACGATCATCTCGACGGTCATGGGCTCAGTCGCGGTCTCGATGACCTGCTGGATACGGGCCCGGCTCTCCTGGACGCCTCCGCTCTCGGTCATGGGCAATTTCTACCACAAGTCGGAGGATTTTTTAATTAAACCCGTGAAAAAACATTGAGTGTGGTTTAATCCTGTTCCGTGACTACGGAAACCTTCGAGAAGGGCCGCACCCCGGTCCTCGTCTGGTCCACCCTGGGCTTCACCCTCATGTTCGCGGTGTGGCTCATGTTCGGCGTCCTGGGCATCCCGATCCGCGAGGAGTTCGGCCTCACGGACGTGCAGCTGGCCTGGCTCACCGCCGTCGCCGTCCTGAACGGCGCTATCTGGCGGCTGCCCGCCGGTATCGCCGCCGACCGATTCGGCGGCAAGCGGGTGTTCGTCTTCATGCTCGCCGTGACCGCGATCCCGGCATACATGGTGTCGCAGGCCCAGTCCTACGCCTGGCTGCTCGTCTGCGCCTTCCTCGTGGGCTTCGCCGGCAACTCGTTCAGCGTGGGCATCGCCTGGGTGAGTGCCTGGTGGCCGCAGAGTCGTCAGGGCTTCGCGCTCGGCGTCTTCGGCGCAGGGAATGTCGGGGCCTCGCTCACCAAGTTCATCGGCCCGGCACTGATCGCGGCCGTCCCGGCGGCTGGCTTCCTCGGCGGCTTCGTCCCCGGCGGGTGGCGCTTCGTTCCGTTCCTCTACATGGCCCTGCTGATCGCGGTGGCCATCGGCATGTGGCTCTGGACGCCCCACCGGGACATCAAGCCCAGTCAGGGACGCAGCATCGGGTCCATGCTCAGCCCGCTCAAGCACATGCGGGTCTGGCGCTTCAGCCTCTACTACGTGGTCGTGTTCGGCGCGTACGTCGCGCTCGCCGCCTGGCTCCCGAAGTACTACGTCGACGTCTACG
>JAIOXK010000127.1 GCA_021741645.1 Candidatus Nanopelagicales bacterium | reverse complement strand
CCACGGCGGCGAGTTCCAGCATCTCCTCGTAGGTGATGTAGGGGACCTGCCTGGCGGCAGACACGACCCGCGGGTCGGCGCTGAAGACGCCGTCGACATCGGTGTAGATCTCGCAGACCTCGGCATTGAGTGCAGCGGCTAGGGCGACAGCCGTGGTGTCCGAGCCGCCACGCCCGAGGGTGGTGATGTCCTTGGTGTCCTGGGCGACTCCCTGGAATCCCGCGACGATCGGGATAGCTCCTTGATCGAGCGCCTCCTGGATGCGACCGGGGGTCACATCGATGATGCGCGCGGCCCCATGCGCTGAGTCCGTGATGAGGCCGGCCTGCGAACCGGTGTAGGAGCGAGCCTCCGCCCCCAGATCATGAATGGCCATGGCGAGCACGGCCATCGAGATGCGCTCGCCGGCGGTGAGCAGCATGTCGAGCTCGCGGGCCGGTGGCAGTGGGGAGACCTGCTCGGCGAGATCGAGGAGTTCATCCGTGGTGTCGCCCATGGCGGAGACCACGACCACCACCTGGTGACCGGCCTTCTTGGTATCGACGATGCGCCTGGCCACACGCTTGACGCTCTCGGCGTCGGCCACACTGGAGCCGCCGAACTTCTGCACAATCAGGGACACAATCGACGAGTCTATCGGCGCTCGACGGTGCCTCGCGCCACGCCCGAACCGCGGTCGTCCGCTCCGTCACAGCGGGATCCCACCGGCATGGGCCGGCCCGAGTCCACCCGGCGGGCGAGGCCCACGCAAGGCCACCGTCACTCGGCGCCCCATGATCACGGTCAGGTCCTCGGCGAGGTCTCCCAGGGTCCCGGTGCCATGTTCGGCATCGATGTCTGCGACGAGCTCTATGGGGGTGGACCCGGTGTCCCTCTCACCACGTGCAGCGGACCCGACGACCTGCAGGTTCGTGGCTCCGTGCACTGCTGCCCGCTCCAGGATCTCCGGACGGAAACTCGTGATGACGTCGATCAGAAGGTGCCCCGGTTCCGCCGGACGCAGGCCGAGGCGGTAGCCGCAGACGTGGAGCAGCCGCTCAAGGGTCGAGACAGCCGGGGATACCTGCCCGGACTCGTATCGCGCCACGGCGGCCTGGGATGTGCCAGATCGCCGGGCGAGCTCGGTCTGCGAGAGTCGAGCGCGCGTGCGCGCCTCTCGGAGGAGGTCGGCAGCGTTCGTCATCTCTAGGACTCTATGCCGGATCAGGCATAGGCACATGCCGGATCAGGCATGTCCGTCACACCCGCCGGCGACCCTCGAAGGCTCGACCCAGGGTGACCTCATCCGCGTACTCCAGATCCCCGCCCACCGGAAGCCCGCTGGCGAGACGGGAGACGGCCATGCCGAGCGGGCCGATCATGCGCGCCAGGTAGGTGGCCGTCGCCTCTCCCTCCAGATTGGGATCGGTCGCGAGGATCACCTCGGTGACGGTGCCGTCCGCAAGTCTGGCGAGCAGTTCCCTGATCCGCAGATCATCGGGCCCGACTCCGTCGATGGGCGAGATCGCCCCACCAAGAACGTGATAGCGACCCCGGAACTCACGCGTCTTCTCAATCGCCAGCACATCCTTGGGCTCCTCGACGACGCAGATGATCGACCGGTCGCGACGGGTGTCGAGGCAGATGCGGCACTGGTCCTCCTCCGCGACGTTTCCGCACACCTCGCAGAAGCGGATCTTCGCCTTGACCTCCTGCAGGATCGCTGCCAGCCGATTCACATCGATCGGATCGGCGGCAAGGATGTGGAAGGCGATGCGCTGCGCGCTCTTGGGTCCCACGCCTGGGAGTCGACCGAGTTCGTCGATGAGGTCTTGAACAATCCCCTCGTACACGTCAGGCGCCCATCATCTTCGGCCATGCTCGATTCATCAGTGCTCGATCTCCCCGATCTGCGTGGCCCCGAGTTCGCGCATCGCGAGGTCCACCCCAGACGCATCATCCATGTTCGCATCGTCCATGCTCGGCGAATCCGCTTCCGCAGGCACCTCGACGGGAGCAGAAGGTGCTTGCGCCTCCGGAGTGGGCGTCTTGGTCGCCGCAGGGCCCTTGACCGGAATGGCCTGGTCTGGCGACAGCACCACATCGATACGCACGTCGACGCGCATCACATCCATGATCGCCTGCCGCATGCGCTCGTCGTGGCCGCTCGACGTGATGTTCTTCACCGTGCCAGCGTCGGCGAGGGCGACGGCCAGCTCTCCTTCGGACATCGAGATGGGGCGGGAGTTGCTGAACGCCATCCACGCCACCTTCGAGTACGACTTCACGCCTTCGAGGACGGCGGGCCACATCGACACGAACTGACTCAGCTCCGGGACGGCAACGCCCGTCGATGCCGCTGGCGGTGCGGCCGGCGTGCGTTCAGCACCAGGTGTGGGCTTGGCCGGCGGGCGCGATCGACCGGAAGCGGGGCGCTTCGGTGCCTCCGGCGGGGTCGCGTCAGGAGTCGTGGCCGCCTCCGCTGTCGTGGGTGCGACATCGGACAGCTTCGGTGGGGGCTTCGGGCGGCTCTCTGGCACTGCAGCGGCCGGCTCACCATCGACTGCGGGAGCAGGGGCTGCAGGCACGCTGGCCGCTGCAGCGGCGTGCACAGGTGCTGCGGCGATCCGTCGCTCGAGCTGATCAAGCCGAGCTCGGGTGGCGGCCTCATCGGTGTCAGCCGCCGGAAGCAGAAGCCGGGCACCCATGAGTTCGAGCTGCAAGCGGGGAGCCGTGGCACCACGCAGTTCGCTCAACGCGGCAGACGTCACATCGGCGGCCCGAGTCAGTTCAGCCAAGCCAAAACGCTGCGCCTGCTCCACCTCAGTGGCGAGCTGATCCTCCGGCGCCTCGATCAGCCCGAGCGCCGCTGCATCAGGGACCGACTGCAGCACGATGAGATTGCGCAGCCGCTCGAGAAGATCGGTGACGAACCGTCGCGGATCATGCCCCGCGTCGATGACTCGATCGATCACCGTGAACATCGCAGCCCCGTCATGATCGGCTAGGGCGGTGACGGTGTCGTCGAGCAGTGCCGCATCGGTCATGCCCAACTGCTGAACGGCATCGGCGTAGGTCACGCCCTCAGGCCCCGATCCGGAGATCACCTGCCCCAGCACGGAGAGGCTGTCACGCACACTGCCGGCACCCGCTCGGGCGACAAGGGCGAGCGCTGCGGGCTCGTAGGCGACGCCCTCCTTCTCGCAAACCTGGGCGAGATGCTCCTGCAGGGACTTCGCCGGCACGAGACGGAATGTGTAGTTGTGCGTGCGCGAGCGAATCGTCGGCAGCACCTTCTCGACCTCGGTCGTGGCGAAGATGAAGCGCACGTGCTCGGGCGGCTCCTCAACCAGTTTCAGGAGCGCATTGAAGCCAGCGGTCGAGACCATGTGTGCCTCGTCGATGATGTAGACCTTGTACCGCGAGGACGCAGGAGCGAACATGGCTCGTTCCCGCAGGTCGCGGGTGTCGTCGACACCACCGTGGCTTGCCGCATCGAGCTCGATCACATCCAACGAGCCCGGTCCGTTGGGGGCTAGGTCGAGGCAGCTCTGACACTCCCCGCATGGATCCGGAGTGGGCCCCTGCTCGCAGTTCAGCGAGCGGGCGAGGATGCGAGCCGTGGATGTCTTGCCGCATCCGCGCGGTCCGGAGAACAGATAGGCGTGGTGAACACGATCATTCGCCAGGGCCCGGCGCAGGGGACCCATCACGTGATCCTGACCAACGACCTCATCAAGGGTCGCGGGCCGGTACGTGCGGTAGAGCGCCATGGACATACCGGCACCCTAGTCCCGCGGGAGGACACGGCGTCCCCGGTCGGGCACCGGCCGTCTGCGCACCCTGGACGGCAAAAGCGGGACCCCCCGCACACCCGCCAGAGCACGCTTATCCTTGCTGCCTTCCGGCCCTGGGGAGGTTCACGCGATGACGCCGCACGAGGGGTCGGCTCCACTGTACGCGGTCCGGAGTGGACCGGTGTGTGGGGCCAAGGGTGCGTGCAGATAGCCTCCTCCGCGGAGGATTCGCCTAGTGGCCTAGGGCGCACGCTTGGAAAGCGTGTTGGGAGCAATCCCTCAGGGGTTCAAATCCCCTATCCTCCGCCAGTGACGAGGGCGACCGAGAGGTCGCCCTCGTCTGCTTGTACCCTCGTCCGCGGTGGCGTGTCCGAGCGGCCAAAGGAGCGCGCCTCGAAAGCGCGTGTGGGGGCAACCTCACCGTGGGTTCAAATCCCACCGCCACCGCCATTGATCAGGGAGTGCCCCGCAGGGGTGCTCCCTGATCAATCTCGAGGGTACGGGGATTTGGGAGGAAGGCACGCAGTGCCTGACGGGTCCCACCGCCACCGCCATTGTTGAAGGGGCATCCCGAAGGGGTGCCCCTTCAACAATTCTGGAGACGCGAGGGATTTGGGAGGAGGACGCGCAGCGTCCGACGGGTCCCAGGAGCAGACGACATCGTCGTTGTCGAGTCCAATTGAGTTGCAAATATTGAGGATTCCGTGGCGAACCCGGAAATCGGCCGTTATGTTCTTTTGCCATGAATCGAGCCACCATCGCACGCCTGACCGCATCCGCTGCTGCTTCAACTCTCGCTCTCACCAGCATCCTCGCCGCTGGCCCGGTCGCCGCCGCTCCCACCGTTCAGGGGCCGTGGTCGCTGTCCCAGGACGCAGCGAACCTCGGGGTGATCGGGGCCGACAGCTTCGCCTACCCGCTCGGCAACGGTGTCGACCGCCTGTACGCGGTCAGTTCCAGCTACCTGCCCGACCCCGTCACCGCATTCGACTGCCCCGAGGCAGGCGGCTGCCAGCGAGTTCCGCTTCAGTCTCGATTCGGCTCCAGTCTGACCATGGTCACGCTGCCCGACGGCACTCGTCGCGCCTACTTCATCGATCTCATGGACGGCATGAAGACGATCAAGACGGCGGTGGTCTCTGCCGACGGCCTGAGCCACGGCGAGGCCGTCTCGACGGGCATCGCCGTGCCGCAGACGACTCTGGCCTGGGGTGTTCCCGACGCCTTCGTGGGACCCGACGGGAAGGTGCACTTGATCTGGGTGGAGGAGAACCTCGGAGCAACGTCCACGGGCAGTTCGGACTCCCCCTGCACTCCGGTGAAGCCCACTCCCGGAGTGGTCACGCCACCCGTGGGAGAGACACTGGTGAGCGCGACCGCGAACGATGCATCCGGCACCACCTTCACGCGTGATTCCGGCTACCGCATGACCGGAGGCTACGTCGACCCCGAGATCCTCCGAGCCGACTCAGGCGACTGGGTGATGCTGATGTCGACCGGTCCCGGCTGCGCGACCCAGCGGCTCTACACGGCCACGTCGAAGGACGGGATGAACTGGACGCTCAACCCCACCCCGCTCACTCCGGCCAATGTCTCGAGCCTGGATCCCACTGGCTTCTCCACAGGCCCGAACACCTGGCGGATCTATTACACGATCTCCGAGACCTCCGTCTCCCTCGGCCCATCGGACTCCGGCTACGTCCTCCATCGGGGAACGTTGACCTTCGATCCCGCCAAGAAGGTCGTCAAGGGGGCCGCATGCAAGCCGAAGAAGGCTGTCTTCGGGGATCTGACGTGCAAGAAGAAGAGCAAGAAGAGCAAGAAGTACGTCTGGAAGTAGGGCGGGGGCACGGACCGGCACGTGAAGGGTCGCGTCCGTGACCTGAGAATCATCCCGAAGCGTGGGAACCCGTCCAACCAGAGCAGCGTCCGACCTCCTAGGTGACCAGCACCACGATGGAGGAGCAGCGATGAGTCAAGGGCGCACGTGGTGGAGACGACCGGTCGTCTGGATTCCCAGCGGGCTGGTCGCAGTGGCCCTCGTCGTCGTGGCCATGGCGGCGTTCCAGCCATGGAAGCTGTTCGTCGACGTGACCGTCAACGAGGCACTGCCCGATGTCGGCATCACCGAGACCCCCTCTGAGCCGACTTCCGCGGAGGCGACCGACCCGACCAAGGACGCCGCTGCTCCAGCCGACTCCTCGGCCGCATCGGAGGAAACTGCCCCCGAGGCAGCCGCGCCCGAGCGTGTCATCGAGGCAGAGGGCGCCTTCATCTCGCATGAGCACTCCACCAGCGGCACAGCCCGCGTCATCACGCTGCCCGACGGCAGCAGGATCCTGCGGCTCGCGGATCTCGACACCGACAACGGCCCGGACCTGAAGGTGTGGCTGGCTGCGGCGCCGGTGATCGAGGGAACCGAGGGCTGGTACGTGTTCGACGACGACGAGTACGTCGACCTCGGCCCCCTCAAGGGAAACAAGGGCAACCAGAACTATGCGATTCCCGCCGACGTCGACATCAGTGATCTGTCCAGCGTCACGATCTGGTGCGACCGGTTCAGCGTCTCGTTCGGGGCTGCCGAACTG
>JAIOXK010000126.1 GCA_021741645.1 Candidatus Nanopelagicales bacterium | reverse complement strand
CGCCGTTGATGAAGGCGTAGAAGCGCCCGCGAGGAACTCGATTTCCGCGGAACGCCCAGAGGACCCAGAGGGCGTACAGCGCCGCGATCATGCCCAGGCCGATCATCAGCCGGAAGCCCCAGTACGTGACGGGCACGTAGGGCACGTAGTTCATCTCAGGTCCGTACTGCGGGTACTCCTCGAGGTACTGCTGCTGCAGGTCGTTGATGCCCATGACCGGCTCCTCCCAGTTCCCGTAGGAGAGGAAGGACAGCAGACCCGGCACCTCGAGAATCGGAGTTGCGTCCGTTCCTGAGACGTCCCCGATGGTCAGAATCGAGAAGGGTGAGCCACCCTCGGTGGTCTCGTAGAGGCCCTCGGCGGCCGCCATCTTCATCGGCTGCTGCTCGATCATGATCTTGGAGTCCAAGTCACCGCTGACGGAGACGAAGACGGCCGACACCAGGATCGTCCAGGCCCCCACCTTGATGGCGGGTCGGAAGACGTCCACCTGACGGTTCTTCATGACCATCCACGCAGCGACACCGGCCACACCGGCACCACTGACCAGGAAGGACGCGGCGAGGGTGTGGAAGAAGGCGATCGTCGCCGTGTTCTGGAAGAGCACTGCCCCGATGTCGTTGAGAACGGCGCGGCCGGTCTCGGGGTCGAGTTCGTAGCCGACCGGATGCTGCATCCACGCGTTCGCCGCGAGGATGAAGTAGGCCGACAGTGCGGTGCCTGCGGCAGCCAGCCAGATGGTGGCCAGGTGCAGCTTCTTCGGTAGGCGGTCCCAGCCGAAGATCCACAATCCGAGGAAGGTGGACTCCAGGAAGAAGGCGAGGAGCCCCTCCATCGCCAGCGGTGCGCCGAAGACGTCGCCGACGAAGCGGGAGTACTCACTCCAGTTCATGCCGAACTGGAACTCCTGCACGATGCCGGTCACGACGCCCATCGCGAAGTTGATGAGGAAGAGCTTCCCGAAGAACTTCGTCAACTGCAGGTACTTGACGTTCCCGGTCCGGAACCACGCGGTCTGGAAGCCGGCTACCAGCCACACAGTGCCAAGGGTCAGGGGCACGAACAGGAAGTGGTAGACGGTCGTGATGCCGAACTGCCAGCGTGAGAGGTCTAGGGCGTTCATATAGTCACGGTCCTTTGTTGACAGCGATCTTCGGGAACCAGGGTTCCCCCGAACTTCGTTCCGATTCTTCCGCTGCCGGGACGCTCGTTGCCCGGCGTCAGTCCGTTTAAATCGGGACTTTGGTCATCAATTCCCGGCCCTTCCACCGATCAGTTGGCCGACTATCGGACGCCCCCTCACACGTGAGCCACTAACCTTCCTCCGTGACCCTGCGATCGAGGACCCTGCTCGCGTCCGGGATCGCCCTTGGCGCTGTCGTTCTCATGGGCCTGGTCGTCCTCGGGCAGTATGCGGCGACCGCCGCCACCAGCATCGGCATTCAGGACACCCTGTCCCCCGCTGTGGACTCCTCGGCCGAGGTCGGGCTCGAGCAGGCTTCCGCCAGCGGATCCCTCGCGGACTACGTGATGCTGCGCCGCGATGCCTCCCTCGACGACTACCGACAGGCACTGGGCCGGGCGACCACCCTTCTGGCCGACCTGCGCACCGCGACCGCTGACTTCCCGGAACTGTCTGAGCTGGTCGCCGACGCAACGGCGGCCCAGCGCGCGTGGGTCAAGGCCGACGCCGAACCCGTTATCGACCTGATGGCCGACGGCAAGCGTGTGCGGGCCATGCGCGTCACGAATTCCGACGAGGCATGGACGACCTACGACGCCATGGTCGAGGCCTCCAACTCCCTGCATGACTCCCTGAACGCCACTCGGACCGAGGCTTCCGATGTGCTGACCGGCTTCACCCGCACGCTGGGCATCACCCTGCTCGCCGTAGGCGTTCTCGTCACCCTCGGCCTGCTGCTGTTCTTCTTCGGCCTGCAGATGTGGATCCTCACTCCGCTCCTAGCGCTCCGGGACGACATCACTTCGGCCGTGCGCAGTCCCGGGCACACCTCGCCGATTCGACCGTCCGGCCCACCAGAGATCAGTGCCGTGGGCAAAGACGCCGAAACCCTGCGTCGCAACCTGGTCTCGGAGATCGAGGAGGCCGAGGACGCGCGGCAGGGACTCATGCAGGACGCACCCGTGGTGTCAGCGATGCAGTCGGAACTCGCGATGGACGACGCTCCTGCGATTCCCGGGTTCGAGCTGGCGGGCTTCACTCATTCAGCCGAAGGGGTCGTGGCAGGAGACTGGTGGGACGCCATCGTCCGCCCCGATGGGTCGCTGGCTCTCGTGGTGGCAGATGTCTCTGGTCATGGTCCGGCCGCGGCCATCACCGCCGTTCGAGTCCGCGCGGTCATGCGCACCGCCCTGCGCGTGGGCGAGGAGCTCGATCGCGTGATGGCCTTGGCCGCCGAGGCCTGCGCGGACGATGACCACTTCGTCACGGCGATCATCCTCCGACTGGACCGGTCGCTCGGGACGATCACGTGGTGCAACGCCGGCCACCATCCGGCCATCACCGTGACGAAGGACAAGGACGCGTCCCTGTGTGAGCCCACCGGGCCCCTGCTCTCAGCATTGGGAGGCGAGTGGGAGGTGCGCACGCGCTTCTTCGCGGCCGGCGATGTGGTGCTCGCCTTCACGGACGGTCTCGTCGAATCCCGCAATGCCGAGGGCGAGGAGCTCGAGGCAGCCGCCGTGGGGCAGTTCATCAGGGCTATGGACGGCCCGGTTCGGGAGAACCCCGGCGAGATGATCACGCGCCTGCTGGCCCAGGTGCGCCACCGGGCAGCCGACTGGCGACGCGACGACATCACCGTGATCGCCGCCGTCCGCGACGCCTAGCCCGCGAGCGGTGGATCCGCGTGCGAGCGGCGGATCCGCGCACGAACGGTGGATCCGCGTGCGAGCGGTGGATCCGCGCACGAACGGTGGATCCGCGGCCTTTGCTCAGCTCGGGATTTCGTCGGCTCGGCATCGCCATGGCAGCATGGCCCCCATGCGCAAATTCCACGCCCTGACCAGCATCGCCGTCGCCGGCGCCCTCGCGGCATCCATGGCGATCGCCCCCTCCGCCACAGCTGCCCCGAAGAACTCCACGGTGCAGCGAGACCTCTTCGGCATGCACGTCTTCAATGTTGAGGACGGAGTCTGGCCGACCGTGCCGATCGGAGGCCTGCGCCTCTGGGACACCGAGACGACGTGGTCAGTGCTGGAGCCCGCCAAGGGGCAGTTCGCGTGGGGCAAGCTCGACACGGCCGTGGCCACGGCCAAGCAGAACGGCGTCAACGACATCCTGCTCGTCCTCGCCGGAACCCCCGCATGGGCGACCGATGACCCGGCCTCGGGTGGCGCCGCCGGCGTGCTGCCCGGCGCGGCAGGCATGCCCCGGAACATGGCCGACTGGGACAGCTTCGTGACAGCCGTGGTGACCCGCTACAAGGGTCAGCTCACCGGGTACCAGATCTGGAACGAGGCGAACCTCTCCACCTTCTCCACCGGCTCGCCCGCGCAGATGGCTGAGCTCACGAAGCGCGCCTACGACATCGTCAAGAGCATCGATCCGGCAGCGACAGTAGTCGCGCCCAGCATGGGTACCCGCCTAGGCAGCAAGGGCTCGAAGCTCAGCAACAGGTTCACCCGCTTCTTCGGGGACTACATGAAGGCGCTGAAGAAGTACGACTGGCCGGTGGACGTCTGGGCCGCTCATACCTACCCGGCGTCTCTGGGCAAGCCCGTCGATCGGGCGAAGCTGATCAAGGGTTTCCAGCAGGCCCTGAAGGCAGCCGGTGCACCGAACAAGCCGCTGTGGGACACCGAGAACAACTTCGGCCTTGCTGGTCCTGGCCCGCAGAACCCCGACCAGGACATCGTCGACAACCGTGCCTACAGCTGGACGGCGCTGACCTACCTTGACGCGATTCGCTTCGGCATCGACCGCGTGTACTGGTACGCATGGGGGCCGGAGAACGATCTGGTCGGCATCCAGATGTACGAGGGAACGCCGGGCGCCACCGCATACGCAACGCTCCAGGACTGGATCGTCGGCGCGACCTACAAGGGATGCAAGGGCGGCAACAAGGGCAAGCCCGTCGACTGCACCTTCGTCCAGAACGGCAAGACCACCAAGGTCGTCTGGACCGAGAAGGGCAGCAAGAAGTTCAAGACCAAGGGCTTCAGCGAGGTCTGCTCACTGAACGGGACCTGCACCCCGATCAACGGCAAGAGCGTCCGCGTCTCCGATCCCGTGCTGCTCACCAACTGACGGGCCGTAACCATCGTGCCGATGCCTGGCACCTTCTCGGGGTCTCTTCACGCATGAAGCCCCGACAAGGTGCCAGGCATCGACTTTTACTGAGCTAACGCTCCTCGGCGAGCCCACGCGCCACTCGCTAACGCTCCTCGGCGATCGAGTTCCCGCCGTCCACCACCACGCACTGCCCCGTCACGTACCCGGCGCCGGGAGTGCACAGCCACGCGATCGCACTGGCCACCTCCGACGGGTGTGCGCTCCGACCCACCGGCACGCGCGCTCCCTGCTCCCGCTCATGCTCAGTCTGCGAGCCCGTGGCAATCCAGCCCGGCGCAACGGCATTCACCGTGATCCCATGGCCGGCCTCGTCAAGCGCAAGTGAGCGAGTCAACCCGACCATGCCAGCCTTCGCCGCGGCGTACACCGCCTCCCCTGCCATCGCCATGACCGGGCCGGTCACGCTCGCAACGTTGACGATGCGGCCCGTTCCTCGGGCACGGAGGTGGACTAGTGACTCTCGACAGACAAGGAAGGCGGTGTCCAGATTTCGGCTGAGTCCGGCCCGCCACGTCGCAAAGGACATGCTTGCCAGATCACCCGACTCCCCCGGAGCGTTGACGCTGACCATGCCCGCGTTGTTGACGACGATGTCGAGACGCCCATGCTCAGTCACCACTGCCTCGACCAGCGCGCTGACCTGAGACTCGTCGGTGAGGTCCGCGACATGACCCGAGGCCCGGACACCCAGCGCTGACAGCTCTGTGGCACGTTCATCGATTCGAGACGTCGTCGACGTGACGGCAACGATCGCACCGAGTTCGCCGAGCAGTCTCGCCGCCGCAAAGCCGATGCCATCAGCGGCGCCCGCCCCCGTCACCAGGGCGACGTTGCCGCTCAGATCAAACGAACGTGGTGTCACGCCGAGACCCTGCTGACGGCCTCGCGGAAGAGCACAGTGTGCAGGTCGACGTCAGTCGCCTTGGTGTCAGGGCACATCAGGGCCATGTTGTGGAACGGCGTGATCAGCACGCCCCGATTCGAGAGGAAGAGATGCAGGTACTCCTCGATCAGGTCGTCGTGAGCCGCCGCCGACTCGCTTCCCGTGCGGGGAGCCGGCCGAACGAAGCGGTACTCCGCCCGCGCTCCGAGTTGAGCGACCGACCAGGGCACATCGAATTCCGAAAGCACGCTCTCCACACCCTCGCGGAATCGCGTCGCGAGATCGATCATGTGCTCGAAGGCCGCATCGGTCAGCACCTCGCCCAGAGTCGCCCGCATCGCCGCGGTCGACAGGACATTGCCAGCGAGGGTGCCCCCCACTCCGCCCACGTCGACGAGGTCCGCCTCGGCGTGCTCGTTCACCTTCGCCGCCACCTCAGCGGAGAGCCCGTAGGCGCCACTAGGTATGCCACCGCCGATGCTCTTGCCGATGACGAAGATGTCCGGGGTGAGGTCCCACGCCGCAGTGCAGCCACCTGGGCCCGCGGAGATCGTGTGCGTCTCGTCGATCAGCAACAGCGTGCCGTATTTCGTGCAGAGTTCACGCACCCCTTCGAGGAAGCCGGGCTCGGGCAGCACAATGCCGATGTTGGTGAGCGCCGGCTCCATGATGAGCACGGCGACGTCTCCGTGAGCGAGACCACGCTCGACCGACTCGAGATCATTGAACTCGGCAACTCGTGTGGTCTGGCTGACGTGGACCGACGGCCCGACATTCCCCCCGCGCGGCTCGGTGACGCCATCGGCACCGGAGATCACGAAGGTCTCATCAACCGACCCGTGGTAGCAGTATGAGAACGCCATGACCTTCGGTCGGTCGGTGACCATGCGGGCGATGCGCAGGGCCCACCGGTTGGCATCGGTCGCGGTGAGGCTGAAGGACCACAGCGGCATTCCGAACCGACGCGTGAGATCTGCCGCTACCCACTCGGCGTCCTCGGTCGGCATCATCGTCGTGATGCCGCCGTGCTCGCCGATCCGCTGCTGCACAGCCGCGACCGTCGCTGCGGGGGAATGCCCCGCCATGGCACCGGTGTCGCCGAGGGCGAAGTCGACGTACTCATTGCCGTCGATATCGACGATTCGATTTCCGTGCGCGGTCGCGAGGTACATCGGATAGCCGCCGGACCACTTGTTCATCC
>JAIOXK010000125.1 GCA_021741645.1 Candidatus Nanopelagicales bacterium | reverse complement strand
GCCTACATCGGCTACTGGATCGACCGCGAGGTAGCGGGTCGTGGAATCATGCCGACGGCCGTCGCGCTGGCCATCGACCACTGCTTCACGTCCCTTCATCTGCATCGCATCGAGATCAACATTCGCCCCGAGAACACTGCGTCCCTCCGTGTTGTCGAGAAGCTGGGACTTCGACTGGAGGGCGAGCGACCTGCCTACCTCCACATCGATGGAGACTGGCGTGACCATCGGACCTTCGTTGTCTTCGCCGACGACGTGCCGTCCGGGGTAACGTCGATGCTCGATCCGGCGTGCGGCGGCGAGTAGCACGCGGCGACACGCCGATCCTGTTCACTTGTCGCCTCCCCGAAGTTCATGGGGGATCGGCATAACGTTCCGACTGTGACCGGTGTGATCTACGTGGTGATCATCGCTCTTTGGGCTGCGGTCCTGATCCCGATCTGGCTCCGTCGCCATGACCAGATCAGCGAAGTTCGTTCCACCGCCCGATTCTCATCGGCGATGAAGACCCTTGGCGGCCGGGGAGATCTTCAGTACGCATCCGGACACGACGACTACGACATGCACGACTCCTTCCCCACTTCGTCGCACCAGACGAATCGATCCACGGCCAGTCGATCCACGGCCAGTCGATCCACGACGAATCAGCGCCGAGCGGAAGCCCGCCGGCCGGACGCGGAGGCACGCATGATGCGTGACGAGGGAAGCCGATCAGCGCAGCGCAGGGACGTGCCGGAGACGCGGCATCTGGAACGGGAGGGGCTCGACCCGACCTATGAGCGCGAGCTCATTCGACGAGCTGCAGCCGCGCGACGCGCCATGGTGCTCGGGAGCCTGACGGCCCTGCTGCTGCTGGGCCTGCTGCTGGCCATCATCGGCGTGCTGCCCCGGTGGGTTCCGATTCTCACCGCCGTGCCAGTAGTGGCCTTCGTGCTGGCCACGGCGCTGACCGCCTCCTCGCGGTCGGCCGCCCGCCCGCAGGAGCGTCGTCGTCATGCTGATCGCCCGGCCCCGCAGCGTCGTGCCGAGGTGGTCGAGGAGGCGCAGGTCGACGACTGGGAGTCCTGGAACGCCTGGGACGACGACGAGTCGTGGGACGCCGTGCCGACGACTCTGCCGACCTACGTCAGCGCTCCGCGCGCAACGGCGGTTCCGCGCGGAATCGACAAGGCCCACGAGGGCGAGTGGACGGGCGAGGCCATGGTCGAGACGGCCCGCACGATGCGCCATCGCCCGATGTCCGCCCCTCTGGCCGATGCTGGCGAGATCGACTTCTCGGCCGAGACGACTGAGATCCCGGCCGTCACCTACGACGATCGTCGCGCGGCGAACCAGTAGCGTCGTCTCGGCCACGAATCGCTGCTGGATTCACTGCTCGAGTCACCGCTCGAGTCACTGGTGACGATCCGCTGGTGGTGAACCAACGAGTAGCCGTGTCGGAACCTGCCGCGGGGCTTGCTACCCTCTGGTCACCTGTTCAGGGGCTGTAGCGCAGTTGGTAGCGCACCTCGTTCGCAACGAGGGGGTCAGGGGTTCGAATCCCCTCAGCTCCACCGATTTGAACCGCTGGGCGGCTGAAGTCTGCAGATGTGCCCCGAAAGCGCGGTTTTCTGCAGATGTGCTCCGCCAAGCGGTTCACATCGTCAGATCCAGGTGGAGAACCACATGCGCTGGCGCCAGGAGTCGTAGGGGATGACCTCGCCGGTCCAGATCGGGTAGAACCACCATGCGGCCGCGGTCATGACCAGCAGGATCGCCCCCGCCGCAATCGCCCCGTCTCGCCGTCGTCGTGTGCTCGCGCCGGGTGATCCGAGGATCGAACCCAGACTCATCGCGACCGCCATGACGAGGAACGGTGAGATGACCACGGTGTAGAAGGTGAAGATCGTGCGGTCGAGGTAGAGCAGCCATGGCAGCCAGCCCGCTGCGATGCCGACGAGGACGGCGCCGGAGCGCCAGTCGCGCACTGCTGCCCAGCGCCACGCCTGATGGAGCACGGCCAGAATGCCGGCCCACCAGATGATCGGGTTGCCGAGCGCCGTGACGGCGGAAGCGCACGAGTCGGCCCCGCAGTTGCCGCCGCCACCGTCGAAGCCGTCGTAGAAGAAGGACGTCGGACGGGCCTGGAATGGCCACGACAGTGCATTGCTGGCATAGGAATGCTCGGTCGTCAGGCCGACGTGGAAGTTCCAGGCATCCGAGTGGTAGTGCCACAGCGATCTCAACGCCTCGGGGATGACACTGCCTGGCTGATCGGCCGCCCAGTTTCGTCCGTAGCCCAGATCGGAGATGAACCAGCCGGTCCAGGAGGCCAGATACACGGCGATCACGATGCCGAGTGTCGACAGCCCGGCGGGCACCGCATCGCGCACGATCGTTGCGCGCCAGGGGTGGCGGACCCCGACGGCTCGCCGCGCTGAGACGTCCCAGATCACCGACATCAGCAGGAAGAAGGCCACGAACCACAGACCGGACCACTTGACGCCGCAGGCCAGGCCAAGGGCCACGGCTGCGGCCCAGCGCCATGGGCGAAGGCCCAGCCGTGGACCCCAATCAGTGGCGGTGGCCGTCAGCCCCTCCTGTGCCACCAGCCGACCCAGTCGTCGCCGGGTTGCGTCGCGGTCGATGAGCAGCAGGCCGAAGGCCGCCACCACCCAGAACATGAGGATCAGATCGAGCAGGCCGGTCCGGCTCAGCACCAGGTGCATGCCCTCGATCGCTAGGAGGAAGCCGGCGATCGTGCCCACGACATCGGACCGGGTGAGGCGGCGAACGATGCGCGCCACCATGAGGATCGAGAGCGTGCCGAGGAGCGCGACCGCGAATCGCCACCCGAACGGCGTTGCGCCGAATAGCCACTCGCCGAGGGCGATGGTCCACTTGCCGACCGGCGGATGCACGACGAACGCCGGCTCGGTGGTGAAGATGTCGATGGTCTGCCACACGCCGTCGGAGGAGAGCAGCTGCTCGTCGGCGCCCTCCACGGTGTTCATCTCCACGCCGTGGCGCAGTAGGGACAGGGCGTCCTTGGGGTAGTAGGTCTCATCGAACATCAGGGCGTGGGGGCGCCCCAGGTCGATGAATCGCAGGAGGCCCCCGAGAATCGTGACGATGATGGGCCCGATCCAGCCGCGGATGCCGGAGGAAGGCATCGCTGGCACGAGTCTCTCGGGCAGCGACGCCACGTCCCGCCGGGGAGCCTTGGCTGCCGGGGTATCCGTGGCGGTCACGGACTCATCGTAGGTGCGCTGACAGGATGCTCGCGTGGAGGAAACCGGACGGATCATGCTCGCGGCCACTCCGCTGGGCCACCCGGGTGATGCATCCGCCCGCCTCATCGAGGCGCTCGCCAGCGCTGACGTCGTTGCGGCCGAGGACACCCGCCGGGTCAGGCGACTGGCGTCTGATCTGGGGGTCACCATCTCCGGACGCATCGTCTCCTTCTATGACGCGGTGGAGCGGGAGCGGTCCACCGAGCTCGCCGATGCCGCCGAGGGTGGCGCTGACGTCCTGGTGGTGAGTGACGCAGGAATGCCGGCGGTCAGTGATCCGGGTTACCGCCTAGTGGCCCTCGCGGTGGAACGCGGACTTCCGGTGACGGTGCTGCCGGGGCCCAGTGCCGTCCTCGCGGCCCTGGCACTGTCCGGACTTCCCGTGGACCGCTTCTGCTTCGAGGGATTCCTGCCGAGGAAGGGCGGAGAGCGTGCGACCCGCATCGCGCAGCTGGCGACGGAGCCCCGCACGATGGTGTTCTTCGAGGCCCCGCACCGACTCGCGCCCATGCTGTCGGCCCTGATGGAGGGGTTGGGACCCGACCGTCCGGCCGCCGTCTGCCGCGAACTGACGAAGACCTATGAAGAGGTGCGACGGGGCTCCCTCTCGGATCTGGTCACCTGGGCGGCGGATGGGGTCAGGGGCGAGATCACCGTGGTCGTGTCGGGTGCCTCCGACACCGAGGTGAGGCACGCGGCAGGTCTGGACGATCCGCAAGCGTGGGTTGCCGCTGTCCGGCTGGCCGAGGATCGCGGCGCCACGCGCAAAGAGGCGATCGCGGAAGTTGCGCGGCGCGCGGGCATTCCCAAGCGCGAGGTGTACGACGCGGTCGTGAAGTCGTCCGCGCCGCGAAAGTAGGATCGCCGCATGGCCGACTCCAAGGCGTTCTTCCTCGCGACGCCCATCTACTACGTCAATGACGCCCCTCACATCGGCCACGCCTACACGACGACCGCTGGCGACGTCGCGACACGGTGGCGCCGTCAGCGCGGCGAGGAGGTCTGGTTCCTGACCGGAGTCGACGAGCACGGCACCAAGGTCCAGCGCGCCGCTGAGAACGGTGGCGTGACCCCGCAGGAGTGGGTGGATCGTCTTGTTGCCGAGTCGTGGCTTCCGGTACTCGAGACCATCGATGCAGCGAATGACGACTTCATTCGCACGACGGAGCCGCGCCACCGGGAGCGGGTCCAGCGCTTCTGGGAGACGGTCAAGGCGAACGGCTTCGTCTACTCGGCCGAGTACGAGGGCCCCTACTGCGTGGGATGCGAGGAGTTCAAGCTCGCCGGAGACCTGGTCGATGGCGAGGGCGAATTCCTCGGGGAGAAGGTCTGCCCGGTTCACGGGCGCCCGGCCGAGCAGCTGCAGGAGACCAACTGGTTCTTCCAGCTCAGTGCCTTCGCGACTCGGCTGCTGGACTACTACGAGGCCCACCCCGATGCGATCCAGCCGCGCAGCGCCTACAACGAGGTGATGTCCTTCATCCGTCAGGGCCTGGTGGACATCTCCATGTCGCGGTCGAGCGTCAGCTGGGGAATCCCGCTGTCGTGGGATCCCGCGCAGGTCACGTATGTATGGTTCGACGCCCTGCTGAACTACGCCACGGCCGTGGGCTACGGAGCCGAGCCCGGCAGCGCCGATGCCGAGCGCTTCGCCCGCGTGTGGCCGCCGGACGTCAACCTGGTCGGCAAGGACATCCTGCGCTTCCACGCGGTGTACTGGCCCGCCATGCTCATGGCTGCGGGTCTGGAGCCGCCGCGCAAGGTTTTCGCGCATGGCTGGCTCCTGGTGGGCGGCGAGAAGATGTCCAAGTCCAAGCTCACGGGCATCGCGCCGGAGCAGATCATCGACACCTTCGGGTCTGATGCCTTCCGCTACTACTTCCTGCGGGCCATCGCCTTCGGCCAGGACGGCTCCTTCTCCTGGGAGGACATGCACGCGCGCTACACCGCTGAACTGGCGAACGGCCTGGGCAACCTCGCCTCGCGCGGGACTGCGATGGTGGTGCGCTACCGCGACGGCGCCCTGCCCGCGGGCCACGACCTCACCGATGCCGAACAGCAGATCATCGACGCGCTGGGCAAGGCGGCGGACGTTGCCGACTCGGCTTTCTGCTCCCTCGATTTCTCCACCGGCATCGTGGCGGTCAAGGAGTTCATCGACCTGGTGAACCTCTACGTGACTGAGCAGGAGCCGTGGGTGCTGGCGAAGGACGAGGCGCAGGCCGATCGGCTGAACGTCGTGCTCAACACGATCCTGGAGTCGCTGCGCGCGGTAGCCGTGCTCTACAACCCGGTGATGCCCAAGGCCATGGCGTCGATGTGGGAGCAGATCGGTGGCCGAGCGTCGCTTGGTCCGCTGGCCGAGCAGCGGGTGGCCGACGTCGCCCGCTGGGGGCAGTTGCCTCCGGGCACCACGGTCACGAAGGGCGACGCGCTCTTCCCGCGCATCGAGGAAGCCGAGTGACGCAGGTCGTCCCCGCGCCCGAGCCACTCGCGGCTCCGGTGATCGACTCGCACACACACCTGAACCTGCATGATCGCTATCTGCACGGCGACGAGGTCCCGGACGCCGATGAGCTGCTTGCCATGGCTGCGGCCGTCGGTGTCCCGAAAGTGGTGCAGATCGGCTGTGACGTCGACTACGCACGACATTCGATCGAGATGGCCAGGACGCGACCCAACGTGATCGTCGGAGTCGCTGTGCATCCCAATGATGCGGCGCGCATTCATGAACGCGACGGAGCGGGTGCTCTCGACGCGGCGATCGACGAGATCGCAGACATGGCGCGGGAGAGCGTGGTGCATGCAGTCGGGGAGACCGGCCTGGACTACTTTCGCACCGGCGAGGAACTGCGTGGCCCCCAGCAGCACTCCTTCAGGCGCCACATCGACATCGCGAATGAACTGGGCAAGACGTTGGTGATCCATGATCGTGACTCGCACGACGATGTCATCAGGGTGCTGGAGACTCAGGGGGCGCCCGAGCGAGTCGTATTCCACTGCTTCAGTGGCGATGCCGACATGGCCCGCTACTGCACCGAGCGTGGCTGGTTCCTCTCCTTCGCGGGCCCGGTGACCTTCAAGGCGAACGAGTCGCTGCGTGAGGCACTCGACGTGACGCCGGACCATCTCCTTCTCGTCGAGACGGATGCCC
>JAIOXK010000124.1 GCA_021741645.1 Candidatus Nanopelagicales bacterium | reverse complement strand
AATGTCGTGCTGAAGCGCATGGCCGATCTCGGCTACATCAGCCGCGACCAGGCCGACCGAGCATCGCTCGTTCCGATGAAGGCCATGCTCAAGCCGAGCACGACCAACAACGGCTGCACGTCCTCCTGGGCCCCGTTCTTCTGCGACTACGTGGTGCAGACCATCCGGGAGGATCCCTCCTTCGGTGCGACCCCGGAGGAGCGCGAGGCCTTCCTCCGGCGTGGTGGTTACACGATTCGCACCACTCTCAATCCGCAAGCGCAGAACGGCGCCTTCGATACCGTCACCAGCTACATCCCGGTCAAGGACAAGAGCAATCGCGCTGCGGCCATCTCCATGGTGGAGCCGGGCACCGGACACATCATCGCCATGGCCCAGAACCGCGAGTGGGGCACCGAGGGCCGCGGCAAGACGACCTACAACTACAACGTCGATCGATCCATGGGCGGCACGATCGGTATGCAGGCCGGTTCGACATTCAAGGTCTTCACCTTGGCGGCGGCCCTGGAGATGGGCATCTCGCCACGCGAGTACATCTCCTCTCCCAGCCCAGCGACGTTCACCGAATTCGTCAACTGCGAGACAGGTGAGAAGTTCGACCCCGTGACGGTGCGAAACAGCACGACGTCCGGCACGCTCGACATGGCACGAGCGACGGCCTATTCGACCAACACCTACTTCATGAAGCTCGAGGAACGCACCGGCATCTGCCGCCCCGCGGAGATCGCCGAGTCCATGGGGGTCTACCTCGGCAACGGGGATCCCCTCCTGCGCGTGCCCACCCTCGCCATCGGAACCATGGAGGTCACTCCCCTGGCGATGGCGAACGCCTACGCCACGTTCGCCGCCCATGGCATCTACTGCGAGCCCGTCTCCATCCTCGACATTCATGACCGCGACGGCAACGCGCTCCCCGCTCCCGACGGCAACTGCAGGCGCGTCCTCAAGCGGGATGTGGCAGACACCGTGACGGTCATGCTCAACGGCGTCGTCGACGGCAACATCAGCGGCCGCACAGGTGCGGCCATGGCCCTGGACCGTCGACCGGCCGCGGGCAAGACGGGAACCACGAACGAGTCAGCCGCCGTCTGGTTCGCCGGGTACACCCCGCAACTCGCCGCTGCCGTGTGGGTCGGCGATCCCCGGGGCGGGTTCGCGCATCCGATGAAGGACGTCACGATCAACGGGACCTACTACTCGCAGGTCTACGGCGGCACCATTCCCGGACCCATCTGGCGAGAGTCCATGGAGATCGCCCTCGCCGGCACTGAACCGCTCGACTTCGACGTCAAACCCATCGAGGGTGTCTCGGTCGGCAGCACCTACGTGGCGCCGGTCGAGGAGGAGGAGGACAACGTCGTCGAGATACCGACGTTCGACAACTCCGAGACCGTCACCAGTGATCCCGCTGGCGGCGAGGAGCCCCCGGCCTTCGCACCCGAGCCGGCGCCCGAGGTTCCATCCGAGGAGTTCGGCCCGCAGTAGCCCGGTGCTGCTACATGCCCAGTGCGGCCTTCACCATGCCCGCGATCGCGCCGCCATCGGCTCGACCCTTGACCTGCGGCTGCACGATCTTCATGACCTGCCCCATCGCTGCTCCACCCGTGGAGCCCCCGGCCGCCACCTCCGCCACTGCGGCGTCGACGATGGCCTGCACCTCGGCCTCCGACAGGGGCTGCGGCAGGTAGCGCGTGATGACCTCCAGCTCCGCACGCTCACGATCAGCCAGTTCCGGTCGCGACGCTGCGTCGTAGGCCTCTGCCGATTCACGGCGCTTCTTGGCCTCGCGACCCAGCACCGTCAGGACGTCGTCGTCACTGAGCTCACGAGCCTCCTTGCCCGACACTTCCTCGTTCGTGACGGCGGTCAGCACCATGCGCAAGGTGGCCGACGTGACCTCGTCACGGCCCTTGATCGCGGTGGTGAGATCGGACTTCATCTGGTCCTTCATGGCGCTCATGGGGTCATTGTGGCACCGGCGAGGCCGTCGCTCCCGCGGCAGGGAGATCGGGGGCGGCAGGCGCATCGATGCGCGACCGGAGTACCGCGTGGGACGATGGACGGATGACATCCCTCACCCGCGCAGCCCTGGGCACCATCGCCCTCGGCGCGGCCACCCTGGCCTACGCGCGCTGGGAGGCCCAGCAGTACACCCTGCGCCGGGTGACAGCGCCCGTCCTGCCCGTCGGTCAGCCGGGCCTTCGGATCCTGCATCTGTCGGATCTGCACCTGGTTCCCGGCCAACGCGGCAAGGTCGAATGGGTGCAGTCGCTGCGCGCCCTCCATCCGGACGCCGTCGTGGTCACCGGTGACTTCCTGTCGCACCAGGACGCGATCCCCCATGTCCTCGATGCCCTAGATCCGCTCTTCTCCGTGCCCGGAGCATTCGTGCTGGGCAGCAACGACTACTACGCACCCCGGCCCCTGAATCCAGCGAAGTACCTGCGCGGCCCCTCACAGCTGGAGCCTCGACGGCCCATGCTGCCGTGGCACGACCTCGTCGACGGGCTCACCGCCAATGGCTGGCGTGATCTCGGCAATGCACGAGACACCCTCATCGTGGATGGGCGCACCATCGATGTTCGCGGGGTGGACGACCCTCACATCAGCCGAGATCGGTATGCCGATGTCGCCGGCCCCTTCGATTCACACGCGGATCTCGCCCTCGGCGTCACGCATGCGCCCTACCTGCGTGTTCTCGATGCCATGTCCGCCGACGGCGCCGACCTCGTCCTCGCCGGACACACGCACGGCGGCCAGTTGTGCGTCCCCGGCGTCGGCGCCCTCGTGACCAACTGCGATCTGCCTCGAAGCAAGGCCAAGGGGCTGTCCGACCACCATGGCTCAGCGCTGCACGTGTCTGCGGGGCTGGGCACGTCGCCCTATGCCCCGGTGCGATTCGCCTGCCGGCCCGAGGCCACGCTGCTCACCCTCACCGCACGCCCGTAGGAGCTCCTCCCACATCACGGACCCAAAGAAAAGTGGGGAGCGAGATTGCTCTCGCTCCCCACCTCATCGTCGGGGTGGCGGGAACCGTCGCTTCGCTCCTCCCAAATCACGGACCCAAAGAAGCGAGGGGCCAGCCTTTCGGCTGGCCCCTCGCTTGGTCGGGGTGGCGGGATTTGAACCCACGGCCTCTTCGTCCCGAACGAAGCGCGCTACCAAGCTGCGCCACACCCCGAAGGCCTCGCGTACTCTAACGGAGGTTCACGACCCCGCCGACCAGCGGGGGAGGCGTGCGCCATACGCGGCGCTCACGCGGCTAGCCTTCCATCCATGACGGTGCCCGATCGACGCCCCGAGCGCACGGATCTGGGGCCCGTGGCTCGAGCATGGGTAGCCCAGATGGGCTGGCGATCGATCAACCTGCACACACACATTTCCCTCGTGAACCGGTACGTGTACGTCGAGGTACCCAAGGCCGGCTGCGGCACCATGAAGGCCACTCTCGGCGGCCTCGAGGCCGCACGCAACAACCCCGGCATGGTCGGCCGATTCCAGGAGGCCCCGCACAATCGCCTCGCTGCCACCCCCTTCGTTCGACCCTTCCAGCTGCCGGACGCCATGCTCGAGGAGGTACTCACCTCGTCGAACTACCGCCGCTTCACCGTCGTCCGCGAACCCGCGGCTCGAGCCCTCTCCGGCTTCCTGGAGAAGGTGGGGCAGGGGCTGAAGCAGAGCGAGCCGATCGTCGATGCGCTGCGCGAGCGCACCGGGCGGGACATCCCGCCGGACGAGGTGACGCTCGAGCAGTTCCTGGATGTCATCAGCGAGATCCCCTCGCGCAAGCAGGACCCGCACTGGCGTCGCCAGGCCGACCACATCGGTCTCGGCATCGTCGACTACGACGCGGTCGTCCACCTCGAGGACCTGGACGCGTCATGGGATCTGATCGGCGACCTCACCCGAACGCCGGAACTCAAGGGCGAGTTCTTCTGCCGGAACTCCACCGGGGCTCGCACGCGCATGGCCGACTACTACTCAGCCGAACTCCTCGCTCGGGTGAGAGACATCTACGCCCGCGACTATGCCGAGTTGGGCTACGACGTACCCGCCCTGGACGCACCATGACCGATCCGACCCGATGGAACACCGAAACCGACGACGGCCACTCCGAGTGGTACGCCGAGCACTTTCGTACGCTGCGCGCGGATGGCGCCGACCTCGATGGCGAGGCCCGATTCCTCGATGCTCTCCTCCCCCGCGGAGCCCACGTGCTCGACGCGGGCTGCGGTCAGGGTCGAACCGGCGCCGCCCTGCTGGCTCGTGGTCACGACGTCGTGGGCGTTGACGCTGATCCGGTTCTGATCGCTGCCGCTCGCGTGGACAATCCCGGGCCGCGGTGGATCGAGGCAGACCTCGCGGCCCTGGATCTGGAGGCTGAGGGGATCACCCGTCCCTTCGATGCGGCCATCCTCGCCGGCAACGTCATGTCGTTCGTTGCGCCCGGCACGGAGCCGCAGGTGCTTCGCAGGATCGCCGATCACCTCACACCCGAAGGCCTGATCGTGACCGGCTTCCACCTCGAGATGTGCGACCGATACACGTTCGATGCCGCGGTCGGCACCGCCGGCCTGCGCATCCGGCATCGATTCGCGACGTGGGACCTCAAGCCATGGCCAGCGGAATCGGCAGACTTCTGCGTCACGGTTCTCGAACACGCCAACAACTAGCCTCGCCGAATCTCCGCTTCGCGCCCCAGTCTGACTCGGGCACGATGGGCTGCCTACCGAGCGGCGATGATCTCGGCGATCTGCACGGCGTTGAGCGCCGCTCCCTTGCGGAGATTGTCGTTGCTGATGAACAGTGCGAGGCCTCGGTTGTCAGGGACCGAGTGATCCTGACGAATCCGACCGACGAAGGACGGATCCGCACCGGCCGCCATCAACGGGGTCGGGACATCAGCGAGCTCGACGCCAGGTGCGCTCGCGAGCAGCTCGGTGGCCCGCTCAGGGGTCAGCGGTCGGTCGAACTCGGCATTGATCGACAGCGAGTGCCCGCTGAACACGGGAACCCGCACGCACGTTCCCGACACCAGTAGGTCAGGAATCTCCAGGATCTTCCGACTCTCATTGCGGAGCTTCTGCTCCTCATCCGTCTCACGGGAACCGTCATCGACGATGCTTCCCGCTAGCGCGACGACATTGAAGGCGATCGGCGCGACGTACTTCTGCGGCGCCGGGAAATCGACCGCGGCACCGTCGTGGGTCAATGCGGCGAGGTCCTGGGTCACCGCCGCCCGCACCTGACCCTCCAACTCCTCCACGCCCGCCAGGCCACTGCCCGACACGGCTTGATAGGTACTGACGACCAGACGACGAAGTCCTGCCTCTGCATGGAGCACCTTCAGTGCGGGCATCGCGGCCATCGTGGTGCAGTTCGGGTTCGCGATGATTCCCTTGCGCATGTCCGCGATGGCGTGCGGGTTCACCTCGCTGACGACCAACGGGACATCCGGATCCATGCGCCATGCGGAGGAGTTGTCGATGACCACTGCGCCGGCCGCAGCGAAGGTGGGTGCGAGTGCCTTGGAACTCGCACCGCCCGCGGAGAACAGCGCGATGTCGATCCCCGAGACATCAGCAGTCGCGGCATCCTCCACCACGATCTGCTCGCCTCGCCACGGCAACGTCGTGCCTGCTGAGCGCGCGGACGCGAAGTAGCGGATCTGTGACAGCGGGAAGTCACGCTCGTCGAGCAGGCGCCGCATGACGGCACCCACCTGGCCGGTCGCCCCGACGACACCGACAACGGGGGCGCTCATCGGCCTGTCCCCGCATAGACCACGGCCTCGCCGTCAGCATCGAGCCCGAAGGCCGTGTGCAGGGCCTGCACTGCTCGCTGCGCATCGTCGACTCGAGTCACGACGGAGATGCGGATCTCCGATGTGGAGATCATCTCGACGTTGATGCTCGATGCGGCAAGAGCGTCGAAGAAGGTGGCCGACACACCCGGGTGCGATCGCATGCCGGCGCCGACCAACGACACCTTCGCGATCTGATCGTCGACCAGGAGGTCCTCGAAGCCGATCTCGTCACGCTTGGCGTCCAGCGCCTTCATGGCTGCTCCGGTGGATCCCTGCGGGCAGGTGAACGTCACGTCTGTGCGCCCCGTGGCGGCTGCTGACACGTTCTGCACGATCATGTCGAGATTGATGTTGGCATCGGCCAGCGTGCGGAAGATCGATGCCGCCTTGCCCGGCTGGTCCGGCACGGAGACGACAGTGATCTTGGCGTCGTTCACATCCGCAGCAACCCCGGAGATGATCGGCTGTTCCATGGCTGTTCCTTCCGCAATGGCGGCTTTGATGGCTTCAGGAGAGAGCACCAACGTGCCGGTGCGGTCCGAGAATGACGAGCGGACGTGAATCGGCAGATCGAAGCGCCGTGCGTATTCGACACAGCGCAGATGCAGGACCTTGGCTCCCACGGCGGCGAGTTCCAGCATCTCCTCGTAGGTGATGTAGGGGACCTGCCTGGCGGCAGACACGACCCGCGGGTCGGCGCTGAAGACGCCGTCGACATCGGTGTAGATCTCGCAGACCTCGGCATTGAGTGCAGCGGC
>JAIOXK010000123.1 GCA_021741645.1 Candidatus Nanopelagicales bacterium | reverse complement strand
ATGGCGCGGATGCGCTCGTCATGAGACGGCCGCGTCCGGCAGGTGGCGCATGACGTCGCCGATGGTGCTGGGCATCGAGACATCGTGTGACGAGACGGGTATCGGCATCGTCTCCGGTGGCGAGCTCCTGGCCAACGAGATCGCCTCGAGCGTTGACGAGCATGCGCGGTTCGGGGGCGTTGTTCCTGAGATCGCCAGTCGGTCTCATCTCGAGGCGATCGAGCCGGCGCTCCGTCGCGCATGTGGCACGGCCGGGATCACCCTTGACGATGTCGATGCGATCGCCGTGACTGCTGGCCCTGGGCTCGTGGGAGCGCTGATTGTGGGCGTGGCGACCGGAAAGGCGCTTTCAGCTGCTCTCGGTGTACCGATCTACGGCGTCAATCACCTGGCCAGCCATGTGGTCGTGGACGAGCTCCAGCATGGCCCGCTCCCGGATCCGACGGTCGGCCTGCTGGTGTCCGGCGGACACTCGTCGTTGCTGCTCGTGGCCGATGACGTGGCCTCGATCAGCCCCCTCGGCCAGACTCTGGACGACGCTGCTGGTGAGGCGTTCGACAAGGTCGCCCGCCTGCTGGGACTCCCCTTCCCAGGTGGCCCGTGGATCGACAAGGTGGCAGCAGACGGGGACCCCGCCGCCATCGCCTTCCCCCGTGGGCTGACCGGCCCAGGGGATTGTGAGCGGTACCCGTATGACTTCAGCTTCTCGGGGCTCAAGACTGCGGTGGCGAGGTGGGTCGCCGCTCGGGAGGCCGCGGGCGAGAGCATTCCGATTGCGGATGTCGCCGCCTCGGTGCAGGAGGCCATCGCTGACGTCCTCACCGCCCGCACGGTGGCGGCCTGCCGGGATCACGGGGTGGACCATGTCGTCCTGGGCGGTGGGGTCGCCGCGAACTCGCGGCTGCGGGCGATGGCGGAGCAGCGGTGCGAGGCGGCGGGTATCTCCCTTCGGGTTCCTCGCCCGGAGCTGTGCACAGACAACGGGGCCATGGTCGCGGCCCTGGGAGCACGACTCGTGGCCAGTGGCGTCCCCGCCTCCCCTCTGGACTTCCCGACCACCTCCCACCTTCCGGTGACGCAGCGCTCCTGGTGAGGCAGCGCTCCTGGTGATCGCGGAGGAGCCACCAGGGCTTCTCCTCGGGTCCCCTCGGGGGGTACTGTTCACTCTCGTCACATCAGTCACTCCCGTTCGTCGGCGCGAGCCGACTTCCCCCGAACAGGATCGCCATGACCGTGCTGCGCGCTCGATCCGTCGTCGTTGCGACGGGCGTTCCCGCACTGTTCGCGCTCCTTGCCGGGATTCTGACGGTGACGGCCCCCAACCCGGTGGCTCAGGCGGAGGAAGTCGCGGCGGCTCCCGCAGTGGTGCGGCCACCGCTGGCCATCGCACCGTTCGCGACGACGAGGGCCCTGCCTCAGCCGGGCTATCGGCCCATCCCCGTGACCGACCGGATGCGGACCGCTGATCGGGTGGCCTTCATCACCATCGATGACGGCGTCCACAAGGATCCCGACGCGTTGGCCTTCGTCGAGGAGCGGCAGCTTCCGGTCACGGCCTTTCTCAGCGCCTGGACCATCAAGGATCAGGCTGAGTACTTCACCCGCATCGCCGCCTGGGGGAGTATTCAGAACCACTCGGCGACCCACGCCAGCTTCGCTGACGAGACGACCGACCTCAACCACGAGATCTGCTACTCGCAGAAGGCGATGCGCAAGGCCTTCGGGTCCAAGCCGTGGATGCTGCGGCCTCCCTATGGCGCGGGGGCGGATCGGTTCGGCACGGTGCTGACCGCGCAGAGGTGTGGCATTCGGGAGATCGTGATGTGGGACGCCACGGTGTCGGACGGCAAGGTCCGGCTGGCGACGGGGAAGCTGCGTCCTGGGTCCATTCTGCTGCTGCACTTCGGACCCGACCTGGCGCGTGACCTCAAGGCGGCTGTGCGCGCGATCCATGACGCCGGCCTCACCCCCGGTCGGCTGGCGGACTATCTGCCGACGTCATCGCCCGAGGCCTCCTGAGGCGTTCGTTTCCGACGAGACCGGCGAGCATGAGAGCGTGGCCTCATGGATCGCGACTGGCAGTCACTGTTCGGTTCCGGACCCGTTGTTCTCGACGGCGGACTGTCCACGCAGCTGGAGTCGCACGGCCACGACATGAACCATCGACTCTGGACCGGACGGGTGCTGCTCGAGGATCCAGCCGCCATCAGTCGTGCGCACGGCGACTACGTGGGCTCCGGCGCAGACGTCGTCATCTCCGCGAGCTACCAGGTCTCACGTCAGGGATTCGTCGATGCAGGCTTGACCGAGGAGGCCGCCGATGCGGCGCTGGTGTCGAGCGTCGACGCGGCGCGCGCAGCGGTGGCTGGGAGGCAGGCCCGCGTGGCTGCGAGCGTGGGGCCCTACGGCGCGATCCTGCATGACGGATCGGAGTACCGGGGTCGCTACGGCCTCTCCTCGGAGGCACTCGTCGCCTTCCATCGTGAGCGTCTGGGGATCCTCGTCGACGCGGGGCCGGATCTCTTGGCGGTGGAGACCATTCCGGATGTGGATGAGGCGAAGGCCATCGTGGAAGTGCTCGCCGACCATCCGACCATGCCTGCGTGGATGACTTTCACCGCCGCGGATGACAAGCACACCTGCGCTGGCCAGCGCATCGAGGATGCCATCGCGGTGGCGGCCTCCGCCCCGTCGGTGATGGCCGTGGGAGTGAACTGCACGGACCCCCGGCTCGTCGCGCCACTGATCCTGCGGATGCGCGCAGCATCGGATCTGCCGATCGTGATCTACCCCAATGCGGGTGGTGCCTGGAATCCTGAGGACGGATCCTGGGACGACTCGATCACGGGCCCCTTCGCCCCGGCGCTCGTGGAGGTGTGGCAGCAGGCGGGCGCCACGGCCATCGGCGGCTGCTGCGGCACGGACGCGTCGGTCATCAGGGATTTGGCAGCTCAGGTCAAGGGCTGAGGAGAGTCGACCAGGACCATCAGCGGATGTCCTGCTCGCCGCGTGGCGATGATCACCGGGTCGGAGCCCTCGGCAAGGCCGAATGAGGATCGGATCTGATGAGGATCGGCTGACACGTCGCGGCACTTCACGCTGGCGCGTTCGACTCCTAGGTGGGCGAGTCGCCGGCGGATCTGCTTGGCGTTGCCCTCCAGGACTTCGCGCACCCGAAAGCTCCGCACAGCCGGGTGGTCCACTGCTGTGTCCCCGGTGAGCCAGGTGGACTCCGGGCCCACGCGCCCGGCGTCGGACCCGGACAGGGCCGCGACGGTGGCCTGAGCCCGCACCACGGCAGGGTCGATCTCGAAGAGCCATCGGCCCAGGGCTGGACTCTCGGGCAGTGTGACGTCAGAGCCCGGGACGGCAGTGAGTCCCTGGCTGGACACGACGATCGCGCGGTGGTGCGGTTCGATCACCGGCCAGGAGTAGACGGCGCACTCCACCACGGTGCGGTCAACGCTGACCCATTCCGCGCACCATGGGGCGGGCGCGGGGAAGGACGGCGACACCTTCGCTGCCACGCGGGGGTGCGGGATCGACGCCACGAATGACCACGGGGGAGACCATCGCTCGGGGTCGCGTTCGGGGCGCGCTCGCGCTGTCCGCGAGTCCCGAGCGGCGTTGGGATCTCGTCGAGCCGGATCGGCGAAGACGACATCGGCAGGTCCGAGGTCACGCAGCAGTTCGGCCAGCAGGTCCGGATCCGTGGCATCGCCGTGGATGACGGTTGCGGTGGGGCAGTTGTGGGCCAGCAGTGTGGCCGTGGCCTCGTCCCGCTCCACGGCGGTGACCCTCAGGCCGGCCCGGAGGAAGGCCGCGGAATCCAGCCCGAGGCCGCCTGTCAGGTCAAGCACGCGGGTGGCTCCGCTGGTGCGCAGAAGGGCGGCCCGATGATCGGCGACGACTGGTCGAGTCGCTGCTTCGAGCCCGTCGCGGGTGAAGAGCAGGTGATCGTCGGCGATGCCGTGGCGAGCGGTGGCCAGTGCGCTCAGTTCGGCCTGCAGGAGGATCTCAGCCGCCTGCTCCGAAGTCAGGTCCTCGCCTGAGCCCTGGGGGGCTGACGTTCGCAACGCGGTGCTGGCGCGCAGCGGGTCACCCCCGGCCTCCTGCCAGACCTCGCGGGCCCGGTCGCGGACCTGCAGGCCGGCGGAGGAGACCAGCCATTCCATGCGGGCTGCTCGGTCGGTCTCAGGCACGAGACGATTGTCCACGCACTCGTCCGGGCGCCTGGCGCCCGGGCAGGGGCTGGCACTCAACTTGACGGAGTGCTAATCGCCGCGTACTGTTCTTTCTGGCACTCCCCACCGGGGACTGCCAACCACAGCACCACTCTTTGACCCATTCGAATGCCGTCCGACAAGGGCGGCCCCTCGACATCCCGGAGGATGTAATCGTGTCGGTCTCCATCAAGCCGCTCGAGGACCGCATTCTGGTCCAGACCCTCGACGCCGAGCAGACCACTGCTTCTGGCCTCGTCATTCCCGACACCGCCAAGGAGAAGCCCCAGGAGGGCAAGGTCCTGGCTGTCGGACCCGGCCGCTTCGACGAGGATGGCGACAAGCGCATCCCGCTCGACATCGCGGTCGGCGACGTTGTCATCTACAGCAAGTACGGCGGCACCGAGGTCAAGTACAACGGTGAGGACTACCTGCTCCTCTCCGCGCGCGACGTTCTCGCCATCGTCGAGAAGTAGTCCCGCAGCGTTCGAGATGGCCCACCGCGTGCACCTGCGTGGTGGGCCATTCGACCGCCGCAGTCCGACGCCCGTCGTCCGACCTCGTCAGTAGTCGAGGCTCGTTCCGGCCGACGTCACCCTTCTTTCTTCATGCTTTCTTCTTCATGGGAGTGCAGAACACATGGCCAAGATCCTCGAGTTCGACGAAGACGCCCGCCGCAGCCTTGAGCGCGGCGTGAATGCGCTCGCCGACGCGGTCAAGGTGACGATCGGCCCCAAGGGCCGCAACGTCGTCATCGACAAGAAGTGGGGCGCCCCCACGATCACCAACGACGGTGTCACCATTGCTCGCGAGATCGAGCTGGAGGACCCCTACGAGAATCTCGGCGCCCAGCTCGCCAAGGAGGTGGCCACCAAGACGAACGACGTGGCCGGTGACGGCACCACCACCGCGACCGTGCTCGCGCAGGCCATGGTCCGCGAGGGCCTCAAGCAGGTGGCCGCCGGCGCCTCGCCGACTGGCATCAAGCGTGGCATCGACAAGGCTGTCAAGGCGGTGTCCGAGAGCCTGATCGCGACGGCTCGCGAGGTAGTCGACAAGAGCGAGATCGCTGACGTCGCCACCATCTCCTCTCAGGACCGCGAGGTCGGAGAGCTCATCGCCGATGCATTCGACAAGGTCGGCAAGGACGGCGTCATCTCCGTCGAGGAGTCGAGCACGACTTCCTTGGAGCTCGAGTTCACCGAGGGCATGCAGTTCGACAAGGGCTTCATCTCCGCCTACTTCGTCACGGACGCCGATCGCATGGAGACGGTGCTCGAGGACGCCAGCATCCTGCTGGTGCAGGGCAAGATCTCCAACGTCCAGGAGCTGCTGCCGCTGCTGGAGAAGGTCGTCCAGGCTGGCAAGCCGCTGCTGATCATCGCTGAGGACGTCGAGGGCGAGGCCCTATCCACGCTCGTCGTGAACCGCATCCGCGGAACCTTCACCTCGTGCGCGGTCAAGGCTCCGGCCTTCGGCGATCGTCGCAAGGCGATCCTCCAGGATCTCGCGATCCTCACCGGTGCCCAGGTCGTCGCCCCCGAGGTCGGTCTCAAGCTCGACCAGGTGGGCACCGAGGTGCTCGGCTCGGCGCGCCGCATCGTCGTCACCAAGGACACCACCACGATCGTCGACGGCGGCGGCAACGCTGCTGATGTGGACGCTCGCGTGGCACAGATTCGCGCTGAGATCGACAAGAGCGACTCGGACTGGGATCGGGAGAAGCTGCAGGAGCGGCTCGCCAAGATCTCCGGTGGCGTCGTTGTCATCAAGGTCGGCGGTCACACCGAGGTTGAACTCAAGGAGCGCAAGCACCGCATCGAGGACGCCGTGTCCGCGACCCGTGCGGCCATCGAGGAGGGCATCATTCCCGGTGGCGGCACCGCTCTCGTGCAGGCCACATCGGTCCTCGTGGGAGACCTCGGGCTGGAGGGTGACGAGGCCACGGGCGTCGGGATCGTTCGCCGCGCCATGGTCGAGCCGCTGCGCTGGATCGCTGAGAATGCCGGTGAGCAGGGCTACGTCGTGACCACCAAGGTTGCGGACCTGCCTGCCGGCCAGGGGCTCAATGCAGCCACGGGTGAGTACGTCGACATGGTGGCCGCTGGTGTCATCGATCCGGTCAAGGTGACGCGCTCCGCGCTGGAGAACGCCGCTTCGATCGCCGCGATGCTGCTGACCACCGAGGCCCTCGTCGTCGAGAAGCCGGCCGAGGAGGCCCCTGCGGCTCACGGCCACGGGCACTCGCACCACGGTCACAGCCACTAGGCGAGAGCCACGCACGGACACACAGCACGGATACAAAGCACGGACACAAAGGTGAGGGCCCGGGAGCAACTGCTC
>JAIOXK010000122.1 GCA_021741645.1 Candidatus Nanopelagicales bacterium | reverse complement strand
CATGGGCACCTCCCTAGCGCGTGCCTCACTGAGTCCGAGGTCGAAATCCTTGCGCAGAAGCACCGGAGTGAAGGTGGGGTGGAAGTCGAGATTCACCAGTGCTGGAGTCTTGTACTGGCTGAACATGCTCCCCATGACGGAATTGTTGATGAATTCCATGATGGCCTCCCGCTTCACGCCCCCCTTCTCGCCCAGAACGAGGATCTCCGCGAGCGCCTGCGTGTAGATCCCCAGCAGAAGGTTGTGGTAAACCTTGACGAGACGAGCTGCTTCTCCCTCTCCCACATAGGTGACTGAGCGTCCGAGCACCTCGATCATGGGGCGGACCATCTCGAAGGTGGCCTCATCACCACTGCATACGACGCTGAGCTTTCCCGCGGCGACGACCTTGCCGTTGCCGCTGACCGGCGCGGCGAAGAAGCGAACACCCCGCGCCTCCGCGGCCTCCCGCACTGTTCGGCTCGTCTCCACGCTGACCGTTGAGCAGTCGACCACCACGTCCGGCACGGACTCGCCGGTGAGGAGCCCGATCATTGGATCGAGCATCACATGCTCAAGATCCTTGGATGTGCTCACCATGCTGAAGACCACATTTCGGGAACCCAGATCGCGAATCTCGGCCACCTGAGACGCGCCTTCTTCCACCACGGGCGCTGCCTTGGCAGCCGTGCGATTCCACACCGACACGTCGTAGCCGGCCTTCGCCAGACGGGTGGCGAGCGGAGCGCCCATATTTCCCAGGCCGATCCAACCGATCGTGCGGTTGCCTGTCATGTCAGTTCCTCCGTTGTGATCTGTGCTGGCTGGGTCAAATCAGTAGTCATGTCAGTTGCGCCGCCATCCAGTCGGCTGTCTTGTTCCGGTGCTGCGCCGCAACGTTCGCGCACCCGTGGTTGCCGTCTGGCAGCATGAGCAAGGTCCCCGATGTCTCCGCTGCTAGGCGCTCGGCCTCGGTATGGGGAATCAGTCGATCCTTGGCCCCGAACACGATCAGGAGCGGGCACCGGATATCTCGCGCCCTACCCTCCAGGGTCAACTGCCGTCCGTACTCCCAGGCAGCGGCCTGATCAGATTGGTGTGACCGAACGGTGAAGGTGCGACGAGTGAGCTCCGGGAGCCCCTCCCAGATTCCTGCCCAGTCGAACGGGCCCGCCAGCGCGGCACACGCCTTCAGCCGATGTTCACCACTGGCCATCCGCGGCGCGTAGTAGCCGCCCAAGGAAACGCCCCAGACTCCGATTCGCCCGGCGTCCAGGTCATCGCGCGCCTCGATGGCGTCGACGATCGCCGCCCCGACCTCCTCCCACGCCGGTTCGATCGCCAGGGCGTACTCGGACTCGCCTTGGCCCGGCCCATCGATGGCAAGAGTCGCCAGACCTCGATCCAGGAACAGTTGCTCCGTGCTGCGCAACTCCTCCTTAGTGGAGTCCAGTCCGCTGATCATGACGACGACGGCGGGGCGATCGACACCGCGCGGCTTCCGCAGGATCCCCGGCATGTCGAATCCACGGAACGGGACGAGAATGCGCTCCCCCGGAGGATCCAGGTGGGGCAGTGCATCGGTCAGGCAGGTGACCGCGAGGTCGTGGGCATGCCGCATGGTGTCCGGATAGTCGACGAAGACGAACTTTCCGAAGTGGTAGTACACCGCGGCAGTGGACAGGTGATTGCCAGCCGACCGATTTCGTCCTTCGGCGAGGGCCTCCCGACCCAGCTGCTCATGCTCGGCACCGGCCGCCACCCACGCGTTGCACCAGTCCTCCCACCGCTGAACGCTTCCGGTCACCCGTTGGAAGTCTGAGACAGCAACACCGTTTGTCGTGAAGCGTGGGGCCCAGTGGGCGATCGCCTCCTGCACCAAACGATCCTGGTCGGCCATCACGCTCCTCCTCGCCTGACGATGATTCCCGGCTCAAGGAAGTGGATGTCCTCGCAGCCAGTGTCTGTCACGAGAACCATCTCTCCCGTCTGAACTCCCGCACGATGGTCTAGCGAGGTCACGTTCGGTTGCACCACGATCGCCATGCCCGAGGCGAGATTCCCGGACGGGCGGTGCATCGGTACGCGTGAAGAGCTCGTGCCGATCGGTTCCAAGTAGCCCATGCCAAGCCCATGGAAAAGGTCATCCGTCGTCGTGCAGCCAGCCTCCTCAATCAGATGAGAGGCATCGACCAGATCTGACGAAGGCCTTCCCGGGGAGATCGCGGCGCGCACAGCAGCACGAGCACGATCCGCGACGGAGTGCAGGTGCTGGTACTGCTCAGTCGGCTCACCCAGGGTCACGGTGCGCAGAATCTGCCCGGGATACTCCGGTGCGACAGCGGCGCTGAGCTCGAAGGTGACGACCGACCCACGTCGCAGGACACGTCCTTCCGGGAATTGCGAGGGCACATCCCGATCAGGATCCGCCATGTCCGTGATACCGATGTAGCAGATGTGATCTCGAGCACCGGCCTTCGAGTACGCGGAGCGTGCCGCCGCCAGCAGATCCCAGTCCGAAGCACCGGGCGAGCACGCATCAATCAGGGCCCGGGCTCCGATGTCACTGGCCTGAGCCCCGAGACGAAGGGCCTGCGCCTCCTCTTCTGACTTGATCTGGCGGAGCTGCGCATGCGCAGCATCAATGGGCTTCAGGGCTACTCCCCGCTCAGCCGCCGCCGTGGCGACTCTGGACGGAACACTGCCCAAGGTCGCTACCACGCTCACGTCGGCAAGCAGTTCAGAGAGGAACCCATCGTCGACATCGCACACTTCCGTGTCCACAGCGATCCGGCGCGCCAGCGGCGTGTGGTTGTGGAACTGCACCCACATGCGGCTCTCAGTGGCAGAGAGTCGATGCACGGCCAGCCGAGTGACAGGCCAACCGGTCAAGTAGGTGATGGCGACTCCGGACCTGTTCTCTCCGAAGCTGATCACCGTGTCAGCACCCGCCTGCGCAGCCAGCGCCAGCGTCTCAGTCCGACGACGGTCATACTCGCGACGCGTGAAGGGCAAGGAGTCCTCGAGGGGCCTCAAGACGACTCCGTCGACCAGACCGGGCATGTCACGTACCGACCTTGCCTAGGTACATGGACGCCACCTCGGGATTGTCGGCGATACCGGATGCGTCACCGGTGAGTCGCACCTGACCCTGTTCCATGACCACTCCGTGCGTGGCCAAATCCATGCCCAGGCGAACGTTCTGTTCCACGAGGAGCACTGTGCGTCCGGTGGCAGCGACCTCGCGGATCAGAGCCGCTACCTTGGCAACCGACTTCGGGTCCAAGCCCAGCGATGGCTCGTCCATGAGGATGAGGCTGGGGTCCAGCATCAGGGCACGGCCGATCTCGACCATTCGTCGTTGACCGCCGGAGAGGTTGCCCGCTTTGTCGTGCGCGCGGTCCTTGGTGATCGGGATGAGTTCGGCCACCATGTCAAGACGCTCGTTCAGGAGCTTGCGGTTGCGGCGGATCACGTAGCCACCCATGAGGATGTTCTCGTGGACCGACATCGAATCGAACAGCGCGCGATTCTGCGGGACCTGAGCGATGCCCGCCTTGAGAATCTGCGCCGGTGACAATCCGTTGAGAGTCAGAACTCCCAGCGTCACCTCACCGGAAGCAGCGGAGATGAGCCCGCTGATGACGCGCAGAACTGTGCTCTTGCCGGCGCCGTTCGGGCCCACGATGCACGTGATGGCCCCGCGCTCCAGGCTCAGGGACATCCCCTGAAGCACGAGGCCGCCGCCATATCCGGCCTCGACATCCTTCATTGTCAGGACAACATCAGGCATTCGGGGCCTCCACCATGTGGTCCGGCCCGAGATAGGCCTCAATGACATTCGGATCGTTGCGAATCTCAGCCGGGGTTCCCTGCGTCAGGATCTTGCCCTCGGCCAGCACATGAATGTGGTCGCACAGGCTCAGCACCAGCGGAATATTGTGCTCGACGATGAGCACCGTCGTGCCCGCCTCATTCAGTTTCCTGATGACCGTCGCCAGCTTGTCGATCAGTGTCGGGTTGATTCCGCTGGCTGGCTCATCCAGAAGAATGATGCTGGGCCGGAGCATCAGTACCTGGGCGAGCTCAACCAGCTTCTGCTGGCCGAAACTCAGTGCGGCAGCGTTCTGCTTCTCGAACTCCTGCAGGCCCATGAAGGCGAGTACCTCACGAGCGCGATCCACCTCCTCGCCGCTGTATCGACCTGCCACCATCTCCTGTGGGCTGGTGCGTTCCAGCGGGGCGACGAGATTGTCCAGGACGGTCATCGACTTGAACAGCCGCGTGATCTGGAACGTCCGACCCAGACCATCGTGGGCGCGACTCCACACCTTCGCGCTCGTGATGTCGTGGCCCGTGAGCACGACTTCACCTGAGGTGGGTTCATAGGTGCCGGTGATGCAGTTGAACAGGGTCGTCTTGCCAGAGCCGTTCGGTCCGATCAGGCCCGTGATGCTGCCCCGCTTCACGGTCAGGCTGACGCCGTCAACGGCGGTCACGCCACCAAACCTCTTGACCATGTCTCGAACCTCGAGGATGTTCTCGGGAGCATCTCCGCGATGAACGACGCGCGACGCAATGGCCGAGGTGTCCACTTCGGTCGTCGAGGCGGCGATGGACGCCTGGTCGATGAACTTGACGGCCGAGCCTCGGGCCTTGCGTCGCTCCCACGCGCTCTTGATCGTCGGGAGCAGGCCGGAGGGCATGAACATGACGACGAGGATGAGGATCACGCCCATGATCAGCACTCGTGAGCTCACTCCGCCCGAGAATCGCGTAGAGAACTCCTGGAACAGCGCTACGAGGAAGCCTCCGATGACCGGGCCCCAGAGAGTGCCGCGACCGCCGATCAGGGCGGCGAGCACCAAGTAGACGCTCGCGAGGATCGCAAACGCACCGATGGGGTTCACGAAGCCGAGGTACTGCGCCCAGAGTGCGCCCGCAGCACCAAAGGGCACCGCACTGAGCGAATACGCCGTGACCTTGTACACGGTGGTGTTGATGCCGATGGATGCCGCTTTGCCCTCGTCGTTCCGAATGGCCACGAGCCCTGCGCCGAGGCGAGACCTCATCACGAAGGCAGCTAGCGCAATCGTCAGGACCAGGAGCCCAAGGAGCACGTAGTAATAGGGGGTGTTGCCCAGCTCCTTGGCCCACGAGGGCTGCTTGACGATGAGGCCGTCCGAGCCACCCGTCAGTGATTTCAGATTGGCAGCCAGAAGCAGGAAGGACAGCAGCACCGCGATCGTGATGATCACGAAGGAGTGACTGCGGGTGCGCAGAACAACGAGCCCTATCAGAAGGGCGACGACCGCCGCGACAAGTGCTCCAAGCGGCATCAGGTAGATGGACTGGACGTCCCAAGTCTTCGCGAGAATTGCGCCGGTATACATGCCTATGCCGAGGTAGACGCTGTGTCCGAGGGACACGTATCCGGCGAGGCCGCTGATGAGGTTCCACCCGGACGCCATGATTGCGAAGAGGAAGCACCACAGCAGGACCGACTGCTCGTACTGACTGTCCGGCACCGCAATGGGAAGAGCAATCAGAAGGACAAGCGCAAGGACGAGCACTAGGCGTGTTGGGCGCTTGATGACGTTCATGCCGCCACGTCCTCTCGAGTTCGCTCACCCAAGAGCCCGTGTGGACGGAACAGCAGGATCAGGAGGATCACCCCGTAGAAGAAGAGTGACGACCACTCCGGCACGTACGCCGCAGCGAAGGACTCCGTGAGCCCGAGGATCAAGGCGCCAATGACGGCGCCCGGGATACTGCCGAACCCTCCCAGCACGACAATTCCCAGAAGTCGCGCTATCCAGTCGTACTGAGTCGCAGGATAGATCGGGTACATGATGGCGAGCAGGACTCCACCGACGCCTGCCGTCATCGCGCCGATCGCAAAGGCGAGAGCAGATGACTTCACCGCCGAGATGCCCACGAGCGCCGCCCCGTCCCGGTTCTGGGCCGAGGCACGCAGCGCGCGCCCCGCCCATGACAGTCGCAGGTACAGGTAGATGCCGACCAGAACCAGCGCTCCCACCACGCCAGAGATCAGTTGCGGCAGGGGAAGAACGAGCTCTCCGATGGTCAATGACTCCGTGAAGTAGGGCGGCGTGACCGACTTGTACTTGTTGCCGAAGACGATGTTCAAGATCCCCTCAAGAGCGAGGGCGACACCGAACATCAGGAGCACCGTCATGCCGGGACCTTGAGGAGCCACCCGCACGAGCATGCCCCGATAGATCGCCCAGCCCAGGGCCCCCATCACCAATCCCATGACCGGAATGAGCAGGAGCGGCTCGATACCCAGCAGATCCCAGATCTGCCAAGTGAACAGGGCGCTGAAGACCAGGAATGAGCCCTGCGCGACATTCACGACATCCAGAACACCGAAGATCAGGGTGACACCGGATGCGAGAAGCGCATAGACACCTCCCATGAGCAGTCCAAGGGCGAGCACTTGCACGATCTCCACGAGGTGAACTCCTCCGAGTCGACGATGTCGGCGATGCTTCTGCTTCGAAGTGCGTGATGAAGGTCTGACCCTCCATCACGCGGTCCGCAACCAAGACGGCATGTTTCGAGACGGCAAGGGTCGAGTGAA
>JAIOXK010000121.1 GCA_021741645.1 Candidatus Nanopelagicales bacterium | reverse complement strand
ATCTTGTCATCCTGCTTGTAGGTCACTCCGGCGACGTAGCCGGTCAACGAATCGTCCGTGAAGTCCGATCCCGACTCAGCCTTGACCTTGTCGCCTCCATCGGTCATGACGATCGGATTGTCCGCGCACCGATTGTTCTTCATGGCTGTGAGGGCTGCCTGGGCCTTGGCCTGATCGGCGTACTGGTAGATCGTCACGGAGCTGCTGCCGTTGCTGCCCACGGCGTAGCCCACGGAGCCCATGTTCTTTGAGTTGGGCAACTTCACATCCCCGGACCTGTTCCAGCAGAGGGTCGGTCGAGTGAACCGAGCGTCATTCTCGGAGAAGTAGTAGTTCTGGCTCCAGGAGCCGAGAGTCTTCGGCATCTGCGCTCGCAGAACGGCCTGCTCCAGCTCGGTGGCGTTCATGCGCGAGTAGTCGTCAGCATGCGCGGCGGGAGCTCCGATGCCCAGTGCGAGAACAGCAGCGATGGGAAGGGCGGTGAGGGTGCGTAGGTTGAAGGTCAGGAATCTCATGGCATCAAGGCTAGAACTGCGAAGACCGTGATGTGACATTATGCGGCGGTGATCTCGCCCGAAGCTTCTGACGAGACCCAGGCCCTGCTCTTCGACTGCGATGGCACCCTCGTTGACACGATGGGGCTCTACCGAATCGGCTGGCACCAGGTGTTCGGTCGCCACGGGTTCGAGATGACGGAGGAGTGGTTCCAGACGTGGGGCGGCCACAGCACCAAGGCCTTCGTCGAAGCCGCTTTGCCGGAGGCGGACCCCGACCTCGTTGAGCAGGTCTCCCGTGAGGGGCACGAGCACTTCTTAAGTCTCGTGCACCTGCTGGAGCCCTTCGAGCACGTGGTCGAGGTCGCCCGCGCGAACCATGGGCGCGTCCCGATGGCTGTGGTCTCGGGTGGCCCCCGAGTTGCCGTCCTCGCCTCCCTGCGTGCCGTCGGAATCGAGCACCTCTTCGATCTCGTCGTGACTGCCGATGACGTGCCTGCGGGCAAGCCCGCCCCTGATGCCTACCTGAAGGCGATAGCGGATCTCGGAGTCGATCCCCAGGCCTGCGTGGCCTACGAGGACAGTGCCAGCGGCATGGCGTCGGCCCGGGATGCCGGCATCCCGGTGATCCACGACGTGCGCCTGGCATGACCTGATAGTTTCTGAGGTCTGTCACAAGTTTCTCGCTGGCTGACCCGGAGGCGTCATGATCGACTACACCACGCAGATGTTCCATGTGGGGCACCTGGTGCCGAACCTCGAGCAGGCCATGGAGCAACTTGGCGCTGACTTCGGACTCCAGTGGACGGACGTGGTGTTTCGTGAGGACCAGCCGCTGTGGACTCCCGAGCACGGCCAGCGGTACGTGCCGCTGAAGTTCTGCTACTCGATGGCCGGACCCGAGCGGGTCGAGCTCATCGAGGGCCCCGAGGGCACGCCGTGGTGGCATGGCGATCCGGTGAATCTGCACCACGCCGGGGTGTGGGCAGATGTGCCCGCGCTGACGGAGGAGCTCATCTCCCGCGGCTGGACCCTGGTGATGGCGCAGAAGTCCCCGGAGGAGGGGTACGGATCCTTCACCTATGTCCGCTCTCCCACGGGATTCCTGCTGGAGCCGGTGGCGCTGGCGAACAAGCCGCGCATGGAGCAGTGGTTCGAAACCGGCATTCTCGGCTGAGGCCTTGCCGAGCGCATCGGCTCGGGTGTTGACTTCCCTTATGCAGACTCGACTGCGGACCTTCGTCGTCGGGGCCACCCTGTCGGCTTTCGTGGCATCGACCATGGTTGTTGGTGCATCGTTGCCCGCCAAGGCGATCGTCGGACACGATCCGGAGTCTCCCGGCCACGCTGGCTTCACTGTGACACCGCCGTCGGCTCCGTATGTCATGGCTTTTCACACCTGTTCGACGAACTGCGAGGACCCCGCCAATCACATGGTCAGGCTCGCGCAGTCCGCAGATGGTGCCTCGTGGTCGGATGTTGCGGGCTGGCAGGCATACAAGGGTTCAGTGCCGGATGTGTTCCGACGAGGGGACACGATGTACGTGATCGGCGCGGGGCTGAGCCGCATCGACATGGCAACAGGCAAGGTGACCGCTGATCGGTTCACGGTGAAGAAGGCTGACGGATCGCGAGCTCTCGCGCGCGACACCTCCTTCGCAGGTCAGCTTCCGGACGGGCGCCTCGTGGTCACTTACGTGCCCTCGATGCAGGAGGTCGCAGGTGCCAGCGAGATCCCCGTGCTCGTCGCGACAGAGGATCCAGGATCCGATGCCTCGTCGTTCACCAGCATTGGTGCAGCAATCACGATCCCCAAGGCAGGTCTTCCGGTCGTGGGCGAGCCCACGGATCCAGACATCTTCTTCAATGGCGCTCAGTGGGTGCTCTACACGTCCGTCGGCGCCAATGTCGTCGCCTACACGGGTGGCTCTGTCACCGGCCCCTTCTCGCTCGCCACGCAGGTGCTCGTCTCGAGCAACGCGGGTGGCGTTCCCTCCGGCATCGCCGGGTCAGGTGGCGTGTGGACGTACGTGAACTTCGGGTCTTCTCGTGAGTCGATCGAGATCCGCAGAGGGGTGTCGGGTGATGGGCTCAGCGGGCTCACTCCAGCCTCGTTCACCACCGTTCTCACCGGTTCCGCCTACGGAGCCACTACCGCGGAGAGCCCAGGAGTGGCGGCGAACACCGCGGGCATCGCGTGTGGATCAGGATGCGGTGGCGGTTCCAGCACCTCAGCGACGTCCTCCTCGGCCAAGAAGGCCAAGGAACGCAAGCCAGGTACCCGGTGTCGCAAGGCTGGGGCGACCGGGACGTACAAGGGGAAGACGCTGACCTGCAAACGGGTGAAGGGCAAGCTCATCTGGCGCTAATGCGTGTCGCCGTGTGGCACTAACGGCCGCAAATTCAGGACCAAGGTCCCTGCCTCGCCGCCTTGTAGTTTCTTTAGAGTCACTACAGATAAAGCGGCGACCAGGAGGTCAGCGGATGCACACGCGAATGCACCCCCTCAGCAAGGCCATCTACGACGTCCGGGACGACGGACTCGTTGACGTGACTCTGGGGGATCGGCACGGAGTCTTCACGGCCCGCGGCGTGCGGGTGGAGGGCGATCTCTACAACGTTGACATCCACATGTGCCACTGGCTGGCGGGTCCGCAGCTTCCTGAGGGTGCCGCGGGCAATCCGAAGGACTTCCCGGTCGACTCCAGCGTCGACGTGAACGGAGCGACCTCATGACCGCTGTCAGCGATGGACTCATCGGAACGACGGCCGGTCTGAACATGGATCAGGCCGCACAGGTGCACGCCTACATCGATCTGCTCGATCGAGACTCCCGCGACGTCCCGGACGTCTATCGGTGGACCAATCCGCTGCCGGGGGTAGCCCTGACGGTTCCCGTCGAGCGCTACACGACCCGCGCCTTCCACGACCTCGAAATGGAAAAGGTGTGGACCAAGGTGTGGCAGATGGCCTGTCGCGTCGAGGACATCCTCGAGCCGGGGGAGTACGTCAAGTACGACATCGCTGGCATCAGCGTGCTGGTCGTGCGCCAGCGGGACGGATCCATCAGGGCGCACCGCAATGTGTGCCTGCATCGTGGACGGACCCTGAAGGAGCGCGACGGCCGCGCAGACTCCTTCCAGTGCCCCTTCCACGGCATCACCTGGGATCTGGACGGATCCCTCAAGCACATGCCGTGCGCCTGGGACTTTCCGGGAGTCGACGGCGACTGGCCGCTGAAGTCGGTGCAGGTGGACACCTGGGGCGGATTCGTCTTCATCAACCTCGATCCCGGCGCGGCACCTCTCGCTGACTTCCTCGGCACACTGCCCGATCACTTCGAGCGCTGGCCGCTGGAGAAGCGCTATAAGCAGGTCCACGTGGCCAAGGTGCTTCGCTGCAACTGGAAGCTGGCGCAGGAGGCCTTCATGGAGTCCTGGCACGTCGTGGCGACGCATGCGCAGCTTCTCCCTGGCATCGGTGACACGATCAGCAAGTACGACGCGTGGGGGAACTTCTCGCGCACCCTGACCCCGAACGGCATTCCGTCACCGCACCTGAACTGGCAGCCGACCGAGCAGGAGATGATGGACGCACTCACGGATCGCAACCTCGACGATGACGTCAAGGTCGCGGTGCCTGATGGCGTGACGGCCCGGGTGGCGTTGGCCGACGGCCGTCGGTCGCACCTGGAGGGGGATCTCGGCGCCGACGTGGCGCAGGGGCTGTCCGACGCGGAGATGTGCGACTCGATGCCGTACACGCTGTTTCCGAACTTCCACCCGTGGGGCTCCTACAACCGCACCTGCTACCGGTTCCGTCCCTACGGCAACGATCCGGGCATGTCGATCATGGAGTGCATGATCCTCAGCCCCTATGAAGGGGACACGCCGCCACATGGTGCGGAGGTGAAGTGGGTGGAGACCGACACGTCGTGGACCACCGTTCCGGAGCTGGGACTCCTGGCACGCGTGTTCGATCAGGATGATGCGAACCTTCCGTTCGTCCAGAAGGGCCTGGAGGACGGCGCGATCGACGAGGTGACCTTCGCGGAGTATCAGGAGACGAAGATTCGTCATTTCCACATGGTGCTGGAGGGCCTACTGGCCTAGTCTCTGCTGTCATGAGCGAGCGGATGAGCACAGGACAGGTCAGCGACGATTGGTGCATCGACAGCGCGAAGCTGAACGAGCGCTTCCCGGTCTACACGCGGTTCAACGCGAACGACGTGCTGCCGGACCCCATCACCCCTCTGGGTGCCGATCTGATCTGGAATCCGCACATCCTGCCCGGCTTCTCCAATGCCTACGCGCAGACCGGAAGCATCTCGGTCACCGAGGCCAATCTCGACATGGACGCGCCCCCGGCGGCTGGATTCCGCTACGGACACATGTACGTCAACGTCACGACGGCTCGCCTGACAGGCGTTCGCAGCGGGCTGGGCTGGGAGGCGGTCGACGCCTCGTTCTTCGGCAGTCACCCGGATGCTCCGCCGCACGAGGATCACCCGGACGACGGGGACCCGGTGGTCGCCCAGCGGTTGGCCGAGCGCACGCAGTGGACGCTGACCACCTCGACCTTCCCCGAGCTCGAGGAGGACACCCGCGTCGCTGACCGGCTCCGCAGTCAGCGACCGGACTTCGACGACATGAGCAACGCCGCCCTGGTCACCTACGCACGCAGTCTGGCCCCGTACCAGCGACTGACGTGGCGTGGAGAGCTCATCGGTGGAACCCAGGCGGCCGTCGGACCGGCAGTCGTCGGTTCGGTGATCCCGCCGGAGCTCGGGATCAACGCTCTCGATCTCGTGGGCCCCGCCGGCGATGTCGTGTCGGCCCAGCCATCCTTCGCGCTCTGGGACCTCTCGCGAGTGGTCCGCGGCGACTCCGCGCTGATGGAGCTGTTCGATGCGGGCGTCGAGGGCATGGTGCCCTGGCTGAAGGAGCATCACCCCGACTTCCACCAGAAGTTCCAGTCCTTCCTTCGTGAGTACGGCTACCGGGGGCCCTCGGAGTGGGATCTCGGCGCGGACTCGTGGGAGACGAAGCCGGAGCTGCCGCTGGCGCTCATCGACCGCATGCGCCATCTGCCCGACGATCAGTCGCCCTCGGCTCGCCGCTCGGCTGGCCTGCTCGCTTCGGAGTCTGCTGTCGCGCGCGTCTCCGAGGCGCTCGCGGGCAATGAGGAGGCGCTGGCGACCCTGCGCATGGGCCTCGACTCGGCTCGCCGATTCGCCGGCTACCGGGAGTTGGGCAAGAGCAACTGCATCAAGGTCATCAACGAGGCGCGAGTGGCCCTCCTGGAGGTGGGTCGGCGCCTGACGAACGAGGGCTTCCTCGATCACCGGCGGCAGGTCTTCATGGCTCTGGACCAGGAACTCGACCGGCTGGTGCTCCAGCCCGAGCTCGTCACCGGGGCGATCAAGCAGCGCGAGAAGGACTGGGAGGCCTACTTCGATCTCGAGGTGCCGCTCTTCCTCGACGCCCGCCTGCCCCGTGTCCCCGTGGCCGACGTACCCCGCAAGAGCGCGGATGCCCGCGCGGCCGCCTCGCCCGGCGATGTGCTGACTGCGATCGGAGCTGCCGCGGGAACGGCCTCAGGTCGCGCGCGGATCATCCTCGACCCGTCGGCGATCTCGGAGTTCGAGCCCGGTGACGTGCTGGTTGCTCCGCAGACGGATCCGTCATGGACGCCGCTGTTCGTGGTGGCGAGCGCTGTCGTGGTCGGAGTCGGTGCGCCGAACAGCCACGCGATGATCGTCAGCCGCGAGCTCGGTATCCCTTGCATCGCCGGTCTCGAGGGCGCGACCCAGCTCATCCCGGATGGCGCGATGGTCACGGTCGACGGATCCGCGGGCACCGTGACCATCGACTCCGTGGGCTGAGGGCGGTGCACGAGCCCCTCATCCGCTACCCGATAGTCCAGTACGCCTACGTGGTGGACGATCTGGATGAAGGGATCCGGCACTGGGTCGAGGTGATGGGCGCTGGCCCGTTCTTCGTCAGTCGCAACCACCGAGGCCGAGAGCATCGCTACCGCGGCGAGTTGGACGATGCCGTCTTCTCCTACGCCTTCGGTCAGGCTGGTCCCGCGCAGGTGCAGCTGATCCAGTGCATGGACGATTCGCCGTCGATCTACCGCGACATGTTCGCTCCC
>JAIOXK010000120.1 GCA_021741645.1 Candidatus Nanopelagicales bacterium | reverse complement strand
CCGGCGGCAGATGCCGGCCCCACCGTTGCGCAAGCCTGCGAACAGCGGGTGGACGACATCATCCTCTGGCAACGAGCATTGCTGCGCGCCGGAGGAGCGAACAAGAAGTCCATTGTGAAGCCGATGTGGGATACCGAGGTGAACTTCGGCCTCGCCGGCCCCGGTCCACGCCCCAAGACCGCGTGGTCCGACGCTGATGGCGCTGCCCTTCTCACGTGCTCGTACCAGGACTCACGAGCCCTCGGAATTGCGGTGACTGCCTGGTACGAGTTCACAGCCGCCGACTACAGCCTTCTCGGTGTGCAGATGAACCCCGGAACGCCGGCGATCAACGCAGCGTGGGCGGCGCTGCCCAGGACGGTGGGTGTGACCAACCCGTGGATCCCCGACCTCTCTCAGGCGGTCGCCAAGACCATCACCATCACGGGAGCGCGCGCGACGGTCTCGGGAAGGCCGGGCATCCGGGTGACGGGAGACACGACGGGTCTCGCCGAAGGCGACAGGTTGAGTGTCTGGATCAAGTTCCCTGGCCAGACCAGTTACGCCAAAGCCAATGCCCGCCCCAGTGTTCAAGCCGACGGTTCGGTCATCTACGAACGCAAGACCGGCAAGAAGATCTACGTCTTCCTCGGCAGCGAGGACGGCAGCGTCAAGTCCAATCGCATCATCATCACTGCGCGGTAGTGCCCGGGGCGCTGGAACGTGTCCATCTTGTGCTGACTCCCACCCGCTGCTCCCCGGGGGACTGGGTGCATCTCCACCCGCGTGCTGTCAGGGCTGTGTCCGGTCACCGCCTTGTCCACCGTCGCGCGAGTGAAGTGGCCCCGCGGATTCGGTCATCACACGATCAGGAGCCGATCACCGTCGCGCTGAGGAGCAGCACTGCCATGACGGTGACGCCACCGATGAACCAGGGCAGGCGCGTCCGCGACGCCGCGGGGAGCTCCTCGCGAAAGGTTGTCATGAGCAGGCCGCCACCGAGGAAGGCGGTGAGGACGCCCAGCGTGATGTCCTGGACGGGTGGAAGCAGGTAGGCGGTCGCGAGGCCGATGGCCACGGCCCCGACCCCGAACCATCGGGTCTCGTGCCGGAACCGCTCCGGGTGGGCTCGGGCCAGCGACCTGTCGGCGAGCAGGATGTGCGCACCCAGAACAACGGTGAACAGGACCGCGTAGTCCCAGCCCGTCGTCACGAGCGAGGGCATCGTGTAGGCGTAGATCAGGCTGATGGATCCGAACATGACGAGGTGCGCGCGGTAGCTCGTCTTGGTCGATGAGCGGCCCTCCTCGGTGCGCACGTCGAGGGTGAAGAACACGACCATGCCGACCATGGCCGTGAGGAAGAGCCCGGCCTCGGTGATCGCCGTGGGGGAGTAGGAGGCGAGGGGCAGCTCGGAGAGCTCGGACCCGCCGGAGGCCAGTTCGGGAAGCAGGTGCACGAAGACGTAGGCGACGGCAGCGCCGCCGCCGACCGAGGCGAGGAGGGTCTGGGTTCGGTCCGGCAGCGAGCCCACGCGCGCGGCGAGGAGATGCGCGGCAGCGAGGGCGAGCGCCAGCGCCACGGCAAGGCCCCATGAAGGGGCAGTCATGCAGATCCCCGCTGCAGTCTGAGCAGGGCATCGACGGCGGACGGGCTGGGCACCCGATCATGACCGGGGGGCAGCCCGGCCACCACAGCGGCAGCGGCGGAGGCGTAGGCGACGCGCTGACGCAGGGGAATTGCGTCGGAGAGCGCGCAGGCGTAGGCACCGTGGAAGGTGTCTCCGCAGCCGGTCGTATCGATCACGGGCACATCCCATGCCGGCAGGTGGATGGCGTCGTCAGGTGACTCGAGCGCGTAGGAGCCCTCGGCTCCGGCAGTCAGCACCACGGTGGCCCTCGCGCCATTCCACAGGGCCGCCCCGACAGCCTGCGGGTCGGTGAGCGAGGTGAGCTCCCTGCCGAACGTCAACGGGATGATGAGGTGGTCGGCGGCGTCCATCAGTGCCATGACATCGGAGTGCGGATCGCGCTCGGCATCGAGGACGATCGATATCCCACGTTCGCGCGCGCGCAGTACGACATCACGCGAGCCCGGCGGTGCCGTCGGAGCATCGACCAGGAGGATCTGCGCGGCCTCAAGTGCGTCGTGGACGAACGACTCGTCAGGCATGGGCGTGTGCGCGAGCGACGAATCGTCGAACGCGATGTACCGCTCCCCATCGACGGTGATGATCAGCGTGGAACTGACCGGCTCTGCTCCCTCGACGCGTTCGACGAAGTCGAGGAGCACTCCGTTGGCGGCCAGGTCTGCGACCGCGTCATCGGAGAGCCGAGACGTCCCTAGCGTCGCCAGATATCCCGCGGGGTGCGCGAGAGCGGCCACGGTGGTGAGGGCGTTGCGGACGTTGCCACCCCACCGCGTCTCGCGCCGGTTGATGCGGCCCTTGCCCGCTGTCCAGGCAGTCTCGGTTGCCAGCACCCGGTCGTGGGCGATGCATCCGAGACCGATGATCACGCGAGCGCCAATGCCTCGTCGGCGTCGACGCCGTCATGGATCACGGCGGCGTAGGCGCGGGCAGCTCGCTCCATGGCTGACTCGCCCCAGATGTTTCGACCGACGACTGCGCCACGTGCGCCAGCCCGCATGCCTGCGTGCATCTGGGCGAGCGCATCGCGCAGTGTTGGCTCCTTGGGGCCACCCGCCATCACGATCGGGACGGGGCACGCGGCGATGATCTCGGCGAATGCCTGCTCGTCACCGGGGTAGCCGACCTTGATGACATCGACGCCGGTCTCGATGCCCACGCGGACGGCGTAGGCGATCTCATCGGGAGTGAAGACGATCTTCGCCGTGCCACCGGTGTAGTCGCGCGGGTAGATGTGAGCCACCACGGGCAGGTCGTAGGGGGCGGCCTCGCGCACGGCGTCGGAGAGCCAGCGGATGAAGTCACCCTCGGTCGCGCCACGGATGCCAATGGCCACGGCGAGTGCATCTGCGCCCAGACGGACGGCATCGGCTGGGGTGGCGAGCTGCTCGCGAATGCGATCGTCCGGTGTCCAGCATGCTGCCTGGACGATGAGCGCCGCCGCGCCAGCGTGCGGCCCCCACGTGTGCTTGGCAGTTCCGGGAGTCATCGTCATGGTGTCCGGCGCTGCGGTCAGGCAGCGCTCGACGGCCTGCGGGAGGTTCGACAGGCCACCCTCGCGGGCATTGCCGTAACCGACGAAGTGGTCGACGGCGACGCCGAAGAGATTTCGTGAGGGATGGGCGAAGAGTCGAGCCAGGCGAATCTGCGTTCCCAAACCCACAATGACCTCCAGCTCGTTGACGGACTCCGAACTCTAGCGACCGCACGGTTGTCGGCACTGTTCACCGAAAGTCCTGATGCCTGTCGTTCGCGATTCGCCTCGAGTCCGTTCGCGCAGGTGACGCTTGGCGTACTTCCCCGAACTGGTGCCCATGTCCGACCCGAGTGAAGGGAATGCTCATGACCTACATCCCCCAGGATCTGTCGTGCTCCTTCTGCCATTCCGAGGAGTTCGAGGTGGTGCGCAACGATGCGAAGGGCTTCGTGGTGCTGTGCAACGAATGCGGATTCGCGCAGGCTGCGACTCTGGCGCACCTGATGGCGAGCTGATCGGGTCGTCGAACTCGGTTACGACCCGTCGAGTGACGTAACTGCTGATGCGGATGGGACCAGACACCACTTCTGTTTTCAGAGGGTCTGCATTTGCGAAAAAACTTTGGGAAAACCCCTTGTGGCGCCTTGCTTTTCGGGAGTAGAACTATCTCAACGCACCGCGAGGTGCGGGTCGGTTCGAAAACCGGCGGCCTACCGGGTCAGACCCGGAAGACCCGAGTGCTAAGGGTCGGACGCACGGAGCGAGTCGAGGAGTTGGCGAAGACGCCGGCCCACCGGAAACGGCAGGGGCCAGAACCGCGGGAAGCACCCTCGCGGAGAAGCCGGGAAACCGGTGGCGAGAACGGGACTCCATCAGTAGGGCCCCTCGAACTCATACTTCGAGGGGCCCTACTGCTGTTCAGTGTGCCGAATCCGCTGGCGGTCGCGGGTGAGCCACGCCGGTGGGGGCGAGAATTCCGTGGGTTGCCGAGCTTTGGTTGCGTAGTGGTGGGGGACGTCGGGCAGTGATGTCAGCCCACGGTGAGCGTGCCCCGGCGGGAGTTCCACCTCGAGCGCACCGTCGCGAGGTTCGACAGGGCCGGTCCCCGCTCGAGCTCACCGTCGAGCGCGAACTGCGAGCCGTGTGCCGGGCAGAGCCAGCCGTCTGCGTCTGCACCGACCGTGACCCCTTGATGCGTGCATCTCAGGTTGAGGGCTTCATAGGTCTTCGCTCCGGTGCGCACGATGGCGACGGGCGTTCCCTTGACGTTCCCGAGCATGACGCGGCCGTTGGCCTTGCGCAGGGCAGGGACCTTGGCGACCGTCACGACCACCTGCCCGTTCTTCTTGCGCTGGATGCCCGTGGCAGCGGCGGCGTCGTCAGCGAGGAGGACGGGGCCAAGACCGGCGAGTGCGGCTGCTCCGCACATGCCGATGAGGAAGGTGCGGCGGGAGGGATCAGCAATCTCGTCGGCCATGGCACCAGCCTGACCCGAAGGCGCCCGGCTCGCACGTCGAACGAGGGACGTTGACCCCTCCCGGGAGCCTCGCCCGCTGGCGGACATGCGAAGGGGGCAGAAGCGCTGTGGCTCCTGCCCCCCTCTCGTGACTCGGGGCTACTTGATGCGAACGGTGTCCTTCACCTGGCCGGCTGAGTAGGCCGAACCGTTGATGGGCGTGAAGGTTGCGGTGACAGTCGTCTTGCCCGTCTTCCACTTCTTCGGCGCCTTCCAGGTGTAGGAGGCGAGGCCGTTGGTGACCGGAACGCTGGCGCGCTTGGTCTTCTTGTTCTTCTTGAACACGTACTGGACGGTGCCCTGGGCATCGGTCACGGTCAACGACACGGTGTACGTGGCCCGCTTTCCGCGCTTCTGCTTGGTGGGTGCGTCGATGGCCATCGTTGCGCCATTGCCGATCGACGCGGTGGTCCCGGTGGCGGGGGCCGGTGGCGCAGGCGGCGCTGGCGGCGCCGTCGAGCCGAGGGCAAGCGGGGCGCTGCAGGCCGCTGCCGTCGCCGGACCGTTGCTGTTGGTGGCAAGCACGCACGAGCGGATGTACTTGCCGATCAGGGCTGCGGGCACCACGAACGTCTGGGCGGTGTTGTTGGGAGTGTCGCCGCACGTGCTCGGGTCGCTGCTCGCGCAGGGCTGCCAGCGATAGGTGTAGGTGGCCCCAGGGGCGTAGTTCCACTCGCCGTTGTCGGTCGTGAGCGTGGTGCCGGCGACGATGCCGGTGGCGGGCGTGATGGCAGGTGCCTTGGATGTCACCGGGACGACGCCGACGTTGATCTTCAGCGCCTGTGCGCCGGCGGTCATCCACATGGAGCCGTCCTCAAGCGACTGATGGATGGACGTGGGGCCCTGGAGCACGGGGAACTGCTGCAGCTGGGCGCCCTCCTTGCTGAACTGGGCAATGAGCTGACCTGTGGTGGACGCCACCCAGAAGGAGTCGCCCAGGCCCTGGGTGGTGCCGTCGAACTTGGAGATGTTGCGGGTGACGATCGCGACGCTGGAGCGGTCGTTGACCGCGCGCGCCAGGTTGTCGACTCCGTTGGCACCGCCGTTCTCGATGAACCAGAGCGCAGTGCCGGCGACCACCGGGTCGTTGGTCGTGAAGGTCCCGTTCTGAGCGGAGATCGTCGACACCTGGCCTGCGGTCGAGATGCGCCCGAGCACGTTGTCGCTGACGCCGAAGTACAGCGCATTGCTGCCGTCGGGGCCGGCGGTGATCTGCCGAGGATTGAGGTTTCCGGCACTGAAGGTGGAGATCGCGCCATCGGTGGAGATGCGTCCGATGGCCTTGGTGCCCAGGAGTGTGAACCAGAGCGCACCGTCGGGGCCAGAGGTGATGTCGAAGACGTCGGGGTTGGCCGGCAGACCACTGGTGAAGGTGGTGACGCCGAGGTTGGCATCAACGCGGTAGATCGCCTTCGCTCCCCGCCCGGCGATCCAGACGTTGCCATCGGGGCCGGCGGTGAGGTTCTGGGCGAAGCCGTTGATGGTGAGGGTGACCTGCGCACCGTCAGCGGCGATCCTGGTGAGCCGAGAGGAGTTCGAGGCGATGTCGGAGCTCAGCACCCACGCGTTGGAGCCGATCGTGGTGACGGACTGGGCCGTCAGCGGTGTGCCGTAGGCGGTGATATCACCCACGGCCGCCTGGCTGGGTGCTGCAGTGACGGTGAGACCGCCGGCGATCACGGCCGCGCTGGCGATCACGCCGACCGTTCGGGAAAGGGATCGTGTGGCTCGTTTCATCATGGCGTCCATGCAACCACCCCATGGCGCTGAGGCAAGGACATCGGGCGCGTGGTGCGCGATTGTCGCGATTGATTGGGGGAGATCTACTGGGGGAAATCGGCTCGCAGGAAGGGGTTCTCCCACAACTGGAGGCCGTCCTGCACTGTGAACCCGGCGAGCGTGGGGTGAGTCATGGTGAAGAGGGTCGAACAGGGCTCATCGATGGCCAGACCCCACCCGCGGGGGAGGAAGAACTCCTGAAGGCGCCCCTCGTTGGCCCGGTCGGTGGTTCCGACGGCCATCAGGCGCACCT
>JAIOXK010000119.1 GCA_021741645.1 Candidatus Nanopelagicales bacterium | reverse complement strand
GTCAAGTGGCCATGCTTCTACGGCATCGACTTCGCCAACCGCGCAGAGCTCATCGCCAACGGGCTCACCGTCGACGAGATCTGCACGTCCTTGGGTGCGGACTCCCTCGCCTACATCGACCTCGATCAGCTGGTGGAGGCGACGACCCTGCCCAAGGAGAGCCTGTGCCGGGCCTGCTTCGACGGGATCTATCCGGTGGAGCTTCCTGAGCCCGAGCTCCTGGGCAAGCATGTTCTGGAGGGAATCGAGCGACGCGTGCAGGCCACAGCGGAGGATGCCGAGGGCGTGGCGACTCTTCTTGGCGGCGGGGCGAGCGACTCCCTGGATCGCCCATGAGCCAGTCGGGAGCCTCGTACGCAGCGGCCGGTGTCGACGTCGAGGCGGGCGAGCGTGCGGTCGAGCTGATGCGCTCCTCCATCGCCCGGGCGCAGCGACCCGAGGTGATCGGTGACTTCGGTGGCTTCGCCGGCCTGTTCGACATCTCCGCCTTCACGCGCTTTCGCAAGCCGCTGCTCGCGACGTCGACGGACGGCGTGGGCACCAAGATCGCGGTCGCCCGTGCCATGGATCAGCACACCACGATCGGCATCGACCTCGTGGCGATGGTCATCGACGACATCGTCGTGTGCGGCGCTGAGCCGCTGTTCATGACCGACTACATCGCCGTCGGCTCCGTCGTGCCCGAGCGCATTGCAGCCATCGTGTCGGGCATCGCGGAGGGCTGCCACCATGCCGGCTGCGCACTGGTGGGCGGTGAGACGGCCGAGCATCCGGGCCTGATGGATCCTGACGAGTACGACGTGGCTGGTGCGGGGACGGGCATCGTCGATGCGGATCAGCTGCTGGGCCCGGACCGCGTCCGTGTCGGCGATGTCGTCATCGCGATGGCGTCGTCGGGCCTGCACTCGAACGGCTACTCGTTGGCGCGCATGGTCCTTCTGGGCTCAGGCGGGCCCGGTCTGCATGCTCATCTGGAGGAGCTGGGTCGCACCGTGGGGGAGGAGCTCCTCGAGCCCACGCGCATCTACGCCAAGGACTGCCTGGCCCTGACGGCAGCGGTCGACGTCCATGCCTTCAGCCACGTCACCGGCGGTGGACTGGCGGCGAATCTCGCCCGGGTCATTCCTGCGGACGTTGCCGTCGATCTTGAGCGCTCGTCGTGGATGCCCGCGCCGATCTTCACCACGATCGGTGAGCGCGGTCAGGTCGAGCAGCTCGATCTGGAGCGCACCTTCAACATGGGGATCGGGATGATCGCGGTTGTCGCACCGACGGATGCCGATGCGGCGATCGACCTGCTGGCCCAGCGAGGAGTGCGCGCGTGGGCGTGCGGCACGGTGCGGGCGCGGCAAGCCAACGAGCAGGGGGATTCCGAGGCCAAGGGTGGATCAGGGGGCGCAGTGAGGCTGGTGGGCGCTCACCGGGAGTGACGCGTCAGGACGCGGACTCGTCCTTGTCCTCGTCCTCGTCGTAGTACTTCGCGTAGGGATCGTCCGCGTACGGATCCTCGACGACGTCGTAGGAATCGTCGAGAGAACTCGGGGAGCCAGTGCTCCCGAGTTCAGCCTGAAGTCGGTCCAGGTCAGTCTGCGGGCCGCCGTACTTCAGAGCACGGGCAACCTTCGTCTGCTTGGCCTTCGCTCGGCCGCGCCCCATGGCTCGACCCCCTCATCCGGGGTTCATGCCCCGGCTCATCGCGGACAGTTGATGTGGTCCGGGATGCCGGACCGACGATTACGAAAGCCTAGACTACCTGCTCTGCGGCCGCTCGATGCCGCAGGATCCGGTCCTCGGCCTCCTGCTCAGCCGCTGTGACGGGGGTCACACCCTCGGCCTTGGCTCGCTGCAGGACCCGACGGGTCGTGGCGTAGACCTGCTCGGTGCGGGCGCGGGCCTTGTCGAGGTCCCCACCGACCAGCTCCTCGGCCACCTGGATGACCCCGCCGCAGTTGACCATGAAGTCCGGGGCGAAGACGATGCCGCGGGCGGCGAGCAGGTCGGCCACGGCGGGCTCGGCCAGCTGGTTGTTGGCCCCACCGCAGATGACGCGTGCGGAGGTCGCCTGCCCGACCTCGGCGGTGATCAGGCCGCCCAGGGCATTAGGGGAGAGCACGTCGGTCTCTGCGGCGAGCAGATCCTCCAGCGAATCCATGAAGCGGACGGACGGGACGGTGTCCGCGAGAGCGGCTCGGGCGTCGAGCGACGGGTCGAAGGCGATGACCTCTGCTCCGGCCTCCACCAGGTGCGCGGCGAGCCGACCGCCCACCTTGCCCGTGCCGACCACAGCGACGCGGACGCCGTCGAGGCTCTCCCGGTCCAGTGTCTCGGCCACGCTGGCCTGGATCCCCCGAAAGACGCCCAGGGACGTGAGGATGCCGGAGTCCCCGACTCCGCCGCGCTCAGGTGAGCGGCCCGTGGTCCAACGGCAGGCGTCGCCGATGACGTCCATGTCGGCCACGGTCATTCCGACATCGCCGGCGGTCACGTAGGCACCGTCCAGTGAGCACACCAGGCGCCCGAAGGCGTGCAGGATGTCGTCGCTCTTCGCGGTGGGGTCGCCGAGGATGACGCCCTTGCCGCCGCCGTGATCGAGTCCGGCGAGGGCGTTCTTGTACGTCATCGCGCGGGACAGCCGCAGGGCATCGGCATAGGCGGCAGCGCCGGGCTCCGTGGATCCGGCATACGGCGTCATGCGCACGCCGCCGAGGGCGGGGCCGAGCACCGTGGAGTGCAGCGCGATCACCATGGACGTGCCGGTGGCCTCGTCGCGGGCCACCACGACGCGCTCGTGGCCCTCGAAGGTGGCCCAGGGATTGGGCAGGGCGGCAGGGTTCGGACTCATCGGGCCACCCTAGGCCAGCCTCGCTGGTGAGGGGGATCCATGGTGATTCGCAGCCAAGGCTCCACCGGGAGGTATGGGGGAGTAGGTTGCTGGCTCGGGAAACCCCTGCAAGAGTTAGGGCGATCCTGAACGGGAACCTCGACGCACGTGGGGGAATCCCGAGCAGGGTTCCGGGCGGCGATTCTCGCCGCGCACTGGGAGGACACATGACCGGCGCACGCTCCGAGCCTGAGCATCTGCTCACGCCGTCCGAGGTGGCTGCGCTCTTTCGAGTGGACCCCAAGACGGTCACGCGGTGGGCCAAGGCGGGGAAGCTGACGAGCATCCGGACGCTGGGTGGACATCGCCGGTATCGAGCCGTTGAGGTCTACGCCCTGCTCGAGGCGAACTCGCCTTCGAGGCGACCCGATCTCGATCCGCTCGGCTGACCGGTGCGCGAACCCGTCTATCGGCCGATCATCTGGACGGCCAGGAGCCTGTTCGCCGGGCTCGGCCTGAAGTTCGACATAGTCGGCGCGGAGAACATCCCCCTCGCGGGCGGCGCCGTCCTCGCGATCAACCACACCAGCTACCTCGACTTCGCGCTCGCGGGCATTCCCGCGGATCGTCGCAACCACCGGCTGGTGCGGTTCATGGCCAAGGAGAGCATCTTCCGCCACCCCATAGCTGGCCCCCTCATGCGCGGCATGAAGCACATTCCGGTGGATCGCAATGCCGGATCGGCAGCCTTCCGCGATGCGGTGGCGGATCTGCGGGCCGGTGAGCTGGTCGGGGTCTTCCCCGAGGCGACGATGAGCCGGTCGCTGGAGATCAAGGAGATCAAGAACGGTGCTGTGCGCATGGCCCGCGCCGCCAACGTTCCGCTCATCCCGATGATCGTCTTCGGCGGGCACCGGATCATGTCCTACGACCATCGCGACCTCACGAGGGGGCGCACGATCGCCATGACGGTCGACGAGCCGTTGCCGACCCCGCGGGGAACGGATCCCGACGAGATCACCAACGACCTGCGTGCGCGGATGTCGGTTCTGCTCGACGAGACGATCGCGCGCTATCCGGATCGGCCTGCGGGTGCCTGGTGGATTCCCGCACGCCTGGGCGGCGGGGCTCCCCCGCTCACCTGAGCGGGTCGATCGCTGGACTGCCTTGCCCACCGCGACATCCCGAGGCCGTTTCCCACGGTGATCACGAGTATCGGGCGAGGAGCCTCCGGCGGTAAGGCAGCAACTCCGCGGTGCGATTGACGCCGATCACGCCGATGAGGCCGGAGGAGTCGTGGTACTCGACGATGCAGTCGCCGTCGTACGTGCCTTCAACGAGCCGGTACTCGCTTGCCGCACCGGGTATGCCGAAACTCTGGATGTTCCACGTGTACTGGTCCGACCAGAAGGAGGGGAGGGAGGTGAACGGCGAGCCCTCGGGCTTCTTTCCGGCAAGCAGCGCCGCGAGTGTCTTGCCGGCCAGCTTGCCCATGTCTGTTGGCATGCTCCAGTGCTCGATGCGCAGCGGTTCGCCCGGAAAGAGCGCGTTCGGGTGGCGGGCAACGTCGCCGACGGCCACCGCGGGAATAGGCGAATGGACGACCGACAGGTACCCATCGGTGAGGACTCCGTTCCCGAGGTCCAAGTCGTTTCCATCCAGCCATTCGGTGTTGGCTACTGAACCGACTGCCTCGATCATGAGATCGGTCTCCAGGTGGGTGCCATCGTCCAGGATCGCACCGGTCACCTGGTCGTCACCCGTGAACTGACTGATGGTGCGACCAAGGTGGAAGCGAACGCCATGCTGCTCGTGGTGGGTGCGCATTCCAGCACCGAGATCTGGGCCAAGGGGCCGGATCATCGGTTCGCTGTCCAAGGACACGATGTCGACCTCGCAGCCGAGGCCACGCGCAGTCGCCGCCACTTCACACCCGATGAACCCCGATCCGAGAATGCCCAGGCGGATGCCTGCCGACATCCGGCCTCGCACATGTAGGGCATCTTCGATTGTCCTGAGGAGAAGGCGACCCTTCTGCGGACCGGGGATGGGCAGCTGGCGCGGGCGAATTCCCGAAGCCACGACGAGCGCAGACATGGGGATGGTCCGGTTGTCAGCAGTGGTCAGGATGCCGGCGGCCAAGTCGCTCCGCACCACTTCGACTCCCAGATTCCAATCGACATCGGACACGCTTGCACGCATCGGAAAGGCGAGTTCCTCCACCTCGATCCCCCCGGCGAGTACCTGCTTGGACAGCGGCGGACGGTTGTACGGCAGGTGCGGTTCCTCACCGAGAACCCGAATGGGGCCGTCGTAGCCGTTCTTGCGCAACGACTCTGCCGTGCGCAGGGCTGACAGCCCCGCTCCCACTACTACGACGGGTGCACTCATGATTGCGTCAGGCTAATGGCCTGCATGGGACAGGCATCTGCCGCATTCTCCAGCTCCTCCAGACGACTGTCATCGGCCTGTGGAATGAACTGCAGTACACCTTTGTCGTCGAGCGAGAAGATGTCCTCGGCCTCGAAGCAGCACTGGCCATAGTTGCTGCACGTGTTCGTATCAACGGAAATGCTGATCATGGGGGAGCTCCCTGCTGATGCCTGGCTGATGTTTGCGGACGGTTATGACTATCGGGTACTTCGGGTAAGGAAGGTCCCAGAAGAAGGCGAAGTCGAAGTAAGTTCCGATTAACGCGGGTGCCGGACGAGAGGTGGCCGCCTCCGCTCAACTGAGCCTGTCGACCCAGCGCTCGTATGCCGCAACGGCGGTAGGGTGCGTAGGGAAGACGAACTGACGGCCGATGCGCTGGCCGACCCCATGACGCTCCAACTGGGCCCAGACCTCGCTCTTGACGTGATCGAGGGTCATGACGATTCCGCGATCCGCGCAATGCGCCCGCACCTCCTCCAGTGCGTCCAGGCCGGTGATGTCGACCTCCGTGTTCCCCTCCATGTTCAGCAGGAACCACTGCGGCTGCGGATCGGCCGCGTCGATGGCTGCTCGACAGCGTCGTGAGAAGTCCTCGGCATTGGCGAAGAACAGCGGGGAGTCGTAGCGGAAGACGAGCAAGCCCGGAATCTGAGTGGAGGTGGGGTAGTCGTCGACGTCGTGCCAGCCCGCGACCCCTTCCGCCTGACCCAGCACGGCGGCGTGCGGGCGGGCGACGCGAGTGAGCAGTTCCACGACAGAGAGGGCGATCGCTGCAAGAACGCCATAGAGGATGTCGAACACCAGGACGCCGACCAGGGCGGCCACGGCGATGAAGAACTCGCGACGACGGAAGTGCCAGAGCCGCCGGAACTCGGCGATGTCGATGAGGCGGATCGCCGCGTAGACGACGACGCCGCCCAGAGCCGCCGTGGGGAATGCCGAGATGACATCGGAGAAGGCGAGGACGGAGACGACCACCAGCGCAGCAGCGATGATCGAGTAGCCCTGGGTGCGCGCGCCGCTGGCCTCGGCGATGACTGTTCGGCTGGCACTGGAGCTGACGGGAAACCCGCCGACGAGTGAGGATCCGATGTTCGCCGCCCCGAGGCCGATGAACTCCTGGTTGTTGTGGATTCGCTGCCCGCTTCGCGAGGCGAAGGCGCGCGCGGTGAGGACGTTGTCGGTGTACCCGACGATGAAGATGCCGAGAGCCGGCAGCAGCAGGACTCCCAGATCGTCAGAGGCCAGAGACGGCAGCCCCACGGCGAGGTTGTCTGCACTCACCCGGCCGACGGTCTGCACCCCCTCACTCGTCAGATCGAAGGCGGCCACCACGGCTGTGGCAGCGAGCATCACTATCAGGGGTATGGGAATCCTGCGGAATCGGGGAGTGAGCACGAGGAGGGCGATCGTGACGGACGCGCCGATCGCGACGGTGGGCAGGTG
>JAIOXK010000118.1 GCA_021741645.1 Candidatus Nanopelagicales bacterium | reverse complement strand
CGATTCCCTTCCGCTACAACGACCTTGACGGCCTGCGCGAGATCCTCGAGAACGATCCGCAGGTCGGCACCGTCTACATGGAGGTGCAGCGCAGTGCGCCACCTGCCCCGGGATTCCTCGAGGGGGTGCGCGAGCTCGCCACGAAGCATGGGGCGGTACTGATCTTCGACGAGTGCACATCGGGATTCAGGCGCACGCTCGGTGGGCTGCACCTGCACTACGGGGTCGAGCCGGACATCGCGACGTTCGGCAAGACCCTCGGCAACGGCTACGCGATCACCGCGGTGATCGGCCGCGAGGAGGTCATGCAGGCCGCGCAGTCGACCTTCATCTCCAGCACCTTCTGGACCGAGCGCATCGGGCCAACGGCGGCGCTTGCGGCTCTGGACGTCATGGCCGAGGAGGACGCACCGGCTCGGGTGCATGCGATCGGCGAGGACATGCAGGGCCGCTGGCGCCGCGCAGCCGACGAGGCCGGGCTCACCTTGAATCTTGGTGAGCTTCCGGCCCTCTCCACCTACACGATCGATGGTCGCGACCCGGTCTTGGTCAAGACGTACCTGACGAGCCGCCTGCTCGATGCCGGCTTCCTTGGCGGTCCGGTGTTCTACGCATCGATTGCGCACACGCCCGCATTGATCGATCGCTACATCGAGGCTCTCGCACCGATTTATGCCGAAGTCGCTGAGCTGGACGACGAGGGATTGGCCGCTCGTCTGCCGGATGGCCCAGCCCAGTCGGGATTCGCGCGCCTGACATAGGCCACGAAAATGATGAGGGCCCCGGCCGCGCCGGAGCCCTCATCATTGGAACGCATTGCTACCGCTTCTTCTTGGGTGCCTTCGTGACGGTGATCGTGTAGGTCTCACTGCCCGGCTTGAGCTGGGCAGTGCCGGGGCTCACGGCCGTGACCTGACACTGGCCGGCCGACAGCGCGGTCAGTGTCGCACCTGAGATCACGCACGGACCCTGCTCGCTGAAGATCACCGGAGTGCCGGACTGGCTTGTGCCGGCGAGAGTTAACGACTTGCCGGCCACCATTGTGATGGGCTGCGCGATGTTCCATGGTCCCTGCCCGGGAGGCTGCACCGTGATGTTGTCCATCGAGCGTGAGGGCAGCACGTTGACCGTCTGGCTCGAGGTGCCGTTGGACCACACGAGGCTGTTCGGTGATCCGGAAGCACCCGTGTAGGCGGCCGAGATCGTGTTGATGCCACCGGCCGGGGGCGCCCAGCGGAAGCTCGCCACGCCATTGACCGTCTGGATCGAACCGCTGATGCCCGTCGTGTTCCACGTGAACGCCACGGTGCCGGGCGGGTAGCCATTGCCGACGACGCCCTGCAGCAGGGTCGGCTCGCCGACGTAGAGGTTGGCCGGCCAGCGGATCGCCAGCGGCTTGGCCCCGGGTGTGGAGTTCGGGCTCGAGATCGGGCTCGTGGAGCCGGTGAACGCGCCGTTGTCCGAGGTGTACACGGCCTGCAGGTCGATGTTGCCGGGGCCCGTGGGGGTCCACGGCACGATCGCGGTGGAGGTCGAGTTGCCCAGGCCACCGGTCAGCGGGGCCGAAGAGATGGCGGCGCCGCTGCCGTACTGCAGGCTCACGGTGCCGGTCGGGTTGAGGCTGCCGATCGGAGCAATGACCGCGGCCTCGAGGTTGTTGCTGGCACCCTGCTCAACATTGTTCTGCGCCAGAAGCACGGTGTAGGTCGGCATGGCGGCCACGGTTGCCGTCGTCGACCCGAGGTTGGCGATGGAGCCGAGGCCGTTGAAGGTCCAGGTGCCCGGAGCGCCCGGGTTCCACGTGATCGATCCGTACCCGTTCGATCCGATAGTGGTCTGCATGGTGGTCGAGAAGCCACCGATCTGGGCGCCGAGGGTGACGACCTGCCCGGCCGCCTTCGGCGCATTGATGACGATCTCGGTGTCGAGACCGACGATGCTGTTGGGGGCGGCGATGAAGCCAGCCGCCGCGGATGCGGGGGCTCCGGCAGCCATTGCCGCGCCGGCGGTCAGACCCAGGGCAAGAGCGGCCGAGAGCAGCCCTCGGGCAGCCCGGGTGCGGGTGGTCGAGCGGGACATGGTGCCTCCTTCGGAACCTGCAGACGGCGAACCCATCCACGGTAGCCCGTCATGCGGGATCAACGTGGTCTCAGACTAGTAATCGGACCGGGCAATTCACCGCACATCGGTCACCTGTGGGGCGGGTACGCTAGCCGGGTCATGGGCAGAAGGGGCGGTATCTCGTGCTGACCAGCCTCTATTCCCAGCGGGCCCTCATCTGGGCATTCGCGAATCGTGACTTCGCCACGCGATACCGCTCCAGCGTGCTCGGGTGGGCCTGGTCGCTGATCCAGCCCCTGGCCACCCTCATCGTCTTTGCCGCGGTGTTCAGCATCGTGTTCCGCATTCAGGCTCCCCCGCTCGGCTCAGGCAACGGCACGTCCTATGCGGCCTTCCTGTTCACCGGCATCGTGACCTGGAACCTGTTCTCGGGTCTGTTGAACCTCTCCATGACGCAACTGAAGTCCAACGGAGAGCTGCTGAAGAAGGTGCAGTTCCCGGCGTGGGCACCCATTCTCGGTGCGTCGATCGTGCAGCTCATTCAGGTCCTGCTGGAGATGATCGTGCTGGTCGCGATGTTCCTGTTCCTGCGCAATGTGGGCTGGACCTGGATTCTGGCTCTGCCGATCCTGCTCGGCGCCATGCTCTTCGCGCAGGGCATCGGCCTGATGCTCTCGATCCTCAACGCACGCTTCGGTGACGTGCAGTACATCGTTGCGGTGGTCCTGGGCGCCCTGTACTTCCTGACACCCGTCCTCTACCCGCTCAGCCTCGTCGAGGGTCAGAGCGAGGCCCTCGCCTGGGTGATCAAGTTGAACCCGATGACCTGGTACGTCGAGGGCATGCATGACGTTATGTACTCGCTCGTCGCCCCGAACTGGTTGGTGTTGCTCGCGCTCGTCGGTGGCGGCTTCCTGACCTTCTGGATCGGACTCGCGGTGTTCGATCGCAGCAGCGAGGACATCGGGGAGCTGCTGTGATGACTGATCTCGCCGTCGACGTGCAGGGCGTCAGCAAGCGCTTCAAGCGCCACTCGGATCGGCGCAACTCACTCAAGGAGCGCATCGTCCGCGGCAAGGCCAAGAACTCTGTGGACTTCTGGGCGGTCCGCGATGTCTCCCTTCAGATCCCCAAGGGCAGCGTCTATGGCCTGATCGGTCACAACGGCTCGGGCAAGTCGACGCTGCTGAAAATGCTTGCCGGCATCTATCGCCCCAGCGACGGCACCATCACCACCGATGGCCGCGTCGCGGCCCTCATCGAGCTTGGTGCGGGATTCCATCCGGACATGACGGGCCGGGAGAACATCGCCCTGAACGGATCGATCCTTGGCCTGTCACGCAAGGAGATCAACGCCGTCACCGACGAGATCATCGACTTCAGCGGACTGTCGGAGTTCATCAACGACCCGGTCAAGCACTACAGCAGCGGCATGTATGTGCGCCTCGGCTTCTCCGTCGCTGTGCACATGAAGCCGGACGTGCTGCTTGTCGACGAGGTGCTGGCGGTGGGTGACGAGGAGTTCCAGCGCAAGTGCTTCGACCACCTCTACTCGCTGCGCCGGGCCGGCAAGACGATCGTCGTTGTCAGTCACGGTCTGGGGCAGCTCGAAGGGCTGTGCGACGAGATCGCCTGGCTCGACCACGGCAGCATGATCGAGCACGGTCCCGCGGTGCAGACCATCGAGTCATACCTGCGCAAGGTCAATGCCGACGAGGCTGCACGCAATCCGATGGTCTCCGCCACGCGCGGCGAGGCGGATGATGGGTCCCGTGCGGGCGATCAGTCAGCACGCATCACCAAGGCCGAGGTGCTCGACGCCGACGGAAGTCCCATCACGCACGCCGAGACGGGCACGACCTTCACGATTCGCATGGGCCTGCAGGTGCCAGAGGAGATCCTCGGCCCAAATGTCCGCGTGGCCCTGCAGCACGATTCGGGAACCCTTGTCGCGATGCCCAACAACCATCGCTGGGGTGTGGACTTCGGCATGATCCAAGGCGACCACACGGTGAACTTCGCGATCGTCGGCAATCCACTGCTTCCTGGTCGTTATCGCGTGCACATCGACGTCTTCGACTACACCGGCTCGCGCCTGCTCGACTCCTGGAATGACGCCCTCGAGTTCGCCGTCCGCAGCCCGCGTGGAGAGATCGGCCAGGGGCTCGTCGAGCTTCCCATCGAGATCACGTTCGAGTAGCAGCGCATGCAGGAGTCGAACCCGATCATCAAGGCCAAGCGTCGTGCTGGCCGGGCCAAGCGCTACGTCAAGCGCAAGGTGTATGAGCGCAATATCGGCAAGCAGTACAAGGCATGGCTGGCCGAAGGTGCGGAGATCGCCGTTGGCAGCACCGACCATGACGTCACGATCAGCATCATCGTTCCGGTCTACAACCCACCGGTGGACTTCCTGCGTGAGTGCCTCGACTCTGTCACCCGGCAGCAGGCACGCAACTGGCAGTTGATTGTTGCGAATGACGGATCAACCAAGGCCGACGTCACGGACTTCCTCGACGACTTCGCCGAGCAGCATGCGGACGACCCGCGGATCGAGATCGTCAGCAAGGCCAACGGCGGCATCTCCTCTGCGCTGAATGCTGCACTCGAGCGCGCCACCGGCGAGTACGTGGGCATGCTCGACCACGACGATGCCCTGGAGCCCCGCTGCATCGAGGCCTTCGCCCGCGCGATCGAGGAGAACGGCCGACCCGATGCCGTGTACTCCGATGAGGACAAGATCGACGGCAAGGGCGAGCACTTCGAGCTCTACTGCAAGCCGGACTTCTCCCCCGAGCTCCTGCTCACGCAGATGTACCTGTGCCACTTCACCGTGTTCCGCACCGCTGACGTCAAGGAGATCGGTGGCCTGCGCAGTGAGATGGACGGGGCGCAGGATTTCGACCTGGCCCTGCGCCTGCTGCCGCAGCTCCAGCACGTCGTTCACCTGCCCCGGCCGTACTACCACTGGCGCGCTTGGAGCGAGTCGACCGCGCTGACGATCGATGCCAAGCCCTGGGCCCAGCAGGCGGCGGCGCGCGTCCAGCGCGATCACCTGGAGCGCACCTTCGGTGGCGGCGAGGTCACTCCCAGCCGCGTGCCCGGGCTCAATGAGGTCCACCCCGCACTTATGAGCAGGCCCAAGGTCTCGGTGATCATTCCGACTGTCGGCACGCCGAACACCGAGGGCACCGGCCGATTCGTCGATGACGCAGTGGCCTCGCTTGCCGCAAGCGAGCCGGACCTCGATCTTGAGTTCGTCATCGTCACCACGGGAGTGATCCCGGACGTCACTGTTGACCTTGGCCGTCACTCGATCACCCATGTCGTGTACGAGACGAATGCGTTCAACTTCGCGCAGGCCATCAACCTCGGACGGTCAGCCGCCAACGGCGAGTGGCTGCTGATCCTCAACGACGACACCACCGTGGCTGAGCCCTCGCCAGTGACCCGCATGTTGGAGATCGGTCAGATCGACGGAGTGGGCATCGTCGGATGCAAGCTCACCTACCCCGACACGCGCCTGCAGCACGTCGGCCTGGTGCTGTTGCCCAGCGGCCCGACCCATGCCTGGATCGGCAAGCCGGCCAAGGAGCCCGGCTACTTCGGCTCCACCCTCACCCCGCGCAACTACCTCGCCGTTACAGCTGCGGCAATGCTGGTGCGCAGCAACGTCTTCGATCAGCTCGAGGGATTCGACGAGTCCTTCGCGCGCGACTTCAACGATGTGGACTTCTGTCTTCGCGCGCATAGCGCTGGCTGGCGCGTAGCGTGGACGCCGTACGCGCACCTGACGCACCACGAGGGGGCGTCGATGGCGCGCAAGAAGGCCGACCCACGGGAGTCTGCGATGTTCCAAGAGCGCTGGGTCACCACCCAAGCCGCCGATCCCTACTACTCCCCCGCGCTGAACCAGGCCCTCGAGCGGATCTACGAGGCTCTGTAGCGGGTCTGTACTGCCGTCACGACGCTCGGCTTCCATAGCGCTGGCGTGCAGCCTCGCCCGAGGTGCCAACGAAGCGACCGATGACGGCCCACGACATGCCGGCCGTCCGCGCAGCCAGGATGGCGTCGAGAAGATGACGCTCGGCTGCCGATCGCTCTTGCACAGCGTCTCTCAGCTCGGTGACAGCATGGGCGTCGAGCTCGTCTGCCCCTGATGGCTCGTAGTTCTCGAATCGTGCTGCAAGTTCATCAGCATGCTGGAGGATCTCGTCAACTGTCCGTGGCATCGCCATCACCTCAGAAACTTGTCGCGGGCTGGCATGGCATGCACGATCACCATGGCCACGCCGCCCTCTATGTACCCCACTTCAAGGATGATGGCTGCCCGGTTGGGCCCGACCATCATGGTGAAACCATCCCCGAGGTCCCAGACTCGAAGTGGGTTTCGATAGGCATGAAGGATGTCCTCACGCCCTACTCCGTGCTTCAGTGCCGAGGGTGCAATGATCGGCTCCGAAGACATGCTCAAAGATAACTTGTGATCCCGTGTCAAGGCAAGGGAGGCACCGCCGAGTAGTTGGCTGAGGGAGTCCCCGGCACGCGGGTGACGATGATGGCTCGCGGGACGGACGATTGCCGATCGCGTACCGTCCTCCACAAGCGCCGCCCGCGGCGCCCCATCGGGAACATCAAGAGGACGGAGT
>JAIOXK010000117.1 GCA_021741645.1 Candidatus Nanopelagicales bacterium | reverse complement strand
TCACGGCGGCCGGTGGCGCGCGCCTGACCATCAATGACGTCATCGTCAAGACCTTCGCCGTCTTCGCGGTGACCGTGATCTTCGCCGTGGTGGGCTGGAACCTCGCCCCGTCGATGCCATGGCTCCTGTGGGTCGGCCTCATCGGCGGCCTCGGCCTCGGCTTCGTCAACGCACTGAAGAAGAAGGTCTCGCCGCCCCTCGTCCTGCTCTATGCGGTGTTCCAGGGCGTGCTGCTGGGCGCCATCTCCCTGATGTACAACGACATGGCGATCGCGAACGAGTACCCCGGGATCGTGCTGCAGGCCGTCGTCGCGACGATGACCACCTTCGGGGTCATGCTGACGCTCTACCTCACGGGCATCATCAAGGTCACCAAGAAGTTCCAGAGCGTGATGATGGTCGCGCTGGTGTCGTACATGGTGCTGGCGCTGGCGTCGTTCGTTGCCGCCATGTTCGGCGTCGGCGACGGCTGGGGCTTCTACGGCGTTGGCGTCCTCGGCATCCTGATCGCGGTGGCCGGCGTTCTGATCGCGTCGTTCTTCCTGCTGCTCGACTTTGAGGCCATCAGCCAGGGAATCAAGGCGGGAGCGCCCGAGCAGGAGTCGTGGCGGATGGCCTTCGGCCTTCTCGTGACCCTCATCTGGCTCTACCTGGAGTTCCTGCGCCTGCTGTCGCTGCTCAGCCGCAGCTAGTCCCAGTCTCGATCAGGGCGCTGAATGGTGCAGCCGGGTGCTGTTGCAGTGATCTTCAGCAGCACTCGTGCTGCCGGCGGTGACGAGGAGTATGCGGCAGCGGCTGACGCCATGGATGCGCTGGCCCAGAATCAACCGGGCTTCGTCGGAGTCGAGTCCGTCCGCAACCCTGGCGATCGCCGGGGCATCACGGTGTCCTACTGGGCGGACGAATCCAGCGCTCGTGCCTGGAAGCAGGTGGCCGAGCATCTGGTCGTCCAGCAGCGGGGGCGCGAGGAGTGGTACTCCGAGTACTCCGTCGTGGTGGCCGAGGTGACCCGCACGTATCGCCACCCCCGGTAGGACTGCCGATCAGGGGAGTGCTCGACGCAGGGTCACGAGTGCGTTGAGGCCAGCAGTCAGATCCGACTCGTCGGCGGCATTCCGAAGATCGTGGCCGAGAACGGCGATCATCGCGCCGAAACCCTGAGGTGCCAGTTCTGGCAGGACCGCGCTCGCGGGTATCGGCACGCCTGCCCGCCGGCACTCGGAGACGAGCATCTCGGCGCATGACATGACGGCATCCTGTGAGGCTGCTGCTCGGTTCAGCGGCATGGAGTTGAGTCGGTCCACCACGCGTCGAAGCTCCCGGGCGAACTCATCACGGGTGGAGGTCACCCGGTCAGACTACGGGGCGCGCTCGCCCCGGCCACCAGGAAGGCCCGCCCCCTCGGAGATGGACTCGGCGATGACGGAGCCGTCGTCAGCCGTGGGTCCGCGGACGATGACGCTGGCGCCGACGGGGAGTTCCTCGAGCGGCACCTCGACGGACGAGGTGACCGGTGTCTCGGCGGAGACAGTCACCTCGACAGTGCGGCCGTCGCGGGTGACGATGGTCAGGGAGTTCTCGCTGAGTGACTCGACCGTGCCAACCGTGGTGTCTCCACCGGGGACGGCAGGTGGCTGGCCGCCGATGGCACCAGCGGGGTCGGACGCGATCTCCGGCTGCTCCGACTGCTCCGACCGTTCTGAGAACGAGGAGACCTGCTTCTGCGTGCAGGCGCCCATGGCGAAGCCCAGGCCGATGGTGATGAGTGCGAGCAGGATCCACGTGGCCTTGTTCGGCTTGGCGTGTTGCCGCTTGGCCAGCAACTCCTTCAGGTCGTCGTCGTTCGGAGCCTGTTGGTCCGGGGTGGCGGGCTCGAGCCCAGTGTTCTCACTCATGACGCAGTGCCTCAATCGGTCGAAGTGATGCTGCACGGTTGGCGGGATAGCTGCCGAAGAACAGGCCGATGGACACGGACACCACGAAGGCGCCGATCACGGAGGACGGGACGATCACCGGAGTCACGTCGGCGATCGTGATGCGCGTGGCGAGCAGGGCCAGTAGAACGCCGATGCCACCACCGATGACGGAGAGCACCATCGCCTCGATCAGGAACTGGGTCATGATGGCCGACTTGCGGGCACCGATCGCCTTGCGAATCCCGATCTCACGTGTCCGCTCCGTGACCGTGACCAGCATGATGTTGGTGATGCCGATGCCGCCGACGAGAAGACTGATGGCCGCAACGGCACCAAGAAGCACGGTGAAGATGCCGATGGTGTCCTGAACGGTCGAGATCAACGCGGCCTGGTTGAGGACCTGGTAGTCGCGGTTGGCCTCGCTGGTGGTGCCGTGTCGTTGATCGAGGATCGAGGTCACCTCAGACTCGGCAGCGGTGCTCGTCTCCGACGACGAGGCCTGAACGAGAATCGAGTCGAGGCTTCCGTAGCCGGTCAGCTTGCTCTGCACGGTGCTGAGCGGGGCGACGGCAACGTCATCGGCGTCCAGGAAGCCGCTGCTGCCCTTCTCCTCGATGGTGCCGACCACAGTGAAGGGGACCCCGCCACAGGTCACGGTCTTCTCGAGTGGATCCACATCCCCGAAGAGCTCGCCGATGACCGTCTGGCCGAGCACGATGGAGCGTCGGCTGTTGAGCACGTCATCAGCGGTGAGTGGGGTCCCCGTGCCAATCGGGCTGTTCGACGCATCGAAGTACGAGGGCCAGGTACCCGTGACGGATGTGGAGTAGCTCGACCCCTCGAAGGTGCAGGTGGTGGCCGCCGTGACCACGGGCGTTGCGCTCACGACATCTGGGGCAAGGATGGGATCGACGAGGGCTACGGCGTCGTCGACCGTCAGATCCTTGAACTGGGTGCGGGTGGAGTCTCTATCCCCGCTGAAGGTTCCGTGCCGAACCGTGAGGGTATTCGTGCCGAGGCTCTCGATACTCGCCGTCACCGCTACGGATGCCCCGTTGCCGATGGCCATGAGCACGATCACGGAGGCGACTCCGATGAGGATTCCGAGCATGGTGAGCCCAGACCGCAGCTTGTTCGCGGCGATCCCCTGCAGCCCGATGCGGACCGTCTCGATGACGTTCACGCCGAGTTCCTTTGATCCTCGGAGATTCGGCCGTCCACGAGGGTGACGACGCGTCCGGCATGGGCTGCGACATCGTCCTCGTGCGTGATCATCACGATGGTGCGGCCTTGATCGTGCAGCTCACCCATGAGATCGAGCACGTCTCCGGTGGAGCGACTGTCGAGATTGCCGGTGGGCTCGTCGGCGAGCAGCAGTGACGGCTCGGCCACGAGAGCTCGGGCCACGGCGACCCGCTGCTGCTGGCCGCCGGAGAGCTCATTGGGCATGTGGTGCATGCGATCGGCGAGACCGACCGAGGCGAGGGCCGCGATGGCGCGCTCCCGCCGCTCCTTGCGTCGGACGCCGCGATAGACGAGTGGGAGCTCAACGTTCGACAGCGCGGATGTTCGCGGAATCAGGTTGAACGACTGGAAGATGAAGCCGATCTTCCGGTTGCGCACGATGGAGAGGGCGGACTCGTCGAGATCGTCAATGCTGATGCCATCGAGGGCGTAGTGGCCCTCGGTCGAAGCGTCGAGAGCCCCGACGATGTTCATCAGCGTGGACTTGCCCGAGCCTGAAGCTCCCATGATGGCGACGTAGTCCCCGCGGGCGATGGACAGGTCAATGCCATCGAGAGCCCGCACCTCGGTGTCGCCGCTCCCGTAGACCTTGGTGATCCCCTGCAGATCGATGACGGGCGTCACGTGGTCACCCGCCGCTGGGTGGTGGGCCGCCACCGAATCCGCCGTTGCGGCCGAAGCCGGTGAAGGTCCCGGCGTCACCGAGATCGATGACGAGCTCGTCGCCGACGCTGACCCCGCTGGTGACCTCGGTGCCGGCATCTCCGGCGAGTCCGGTGGTGATCTCCACGACGGTGTCGACCTCACCTGATCGGACGGTCACGGTGCTGACGCCGCCGACGGTGGTGATGGCGGCCGTGGGTACCCAGATCACGTCGTCGACCTGTTGGGTCGTGACGACGACACTGACGCTCATGCCCTCCTTGACGCCCCCGGGAGAGTCATCGAGCGTGATGGTTGCGCTGTAGGTCGTGACGCCGCTGCCGGTCACCTGACCGGTTGTCGTCGCTGCGGTAGGCAGGAGTGCGACCGACGTGACGGTGCCTGCCGCACTGGTGCCCGGAAGGGCGTCGAAGCTCACGGTCGCGGGCTGGCCGGGAGCCAACTTGAGTGCATCCGCCTCGGAGAACTCGGCGACGATCTCGAACGGCGCGTCAGGCACCACGGTCATGACGGTGACTCCGGGGGTGACGGTGTCTCCTGCGATGATCTCGATGGCTGCAACGGTGCCGTCCGTGGGCGTGGTCAGGACGGTCTTGGCGAGGTTGTCCTCGGCGAGCGTGAGGCCGGCACGCGCCACGTCGATGGCTGCTTGCGAGGTGGTGACCTGAGCGTCGCCGATGGTCACTGGCTGGGCGGCCGCGTTCTGCGACGACAGTGACTCCTTGGCGGCCTGAACGGCCTGGCGGTCTGCCTCGAGTCCCTTCTGCTGGGTGAGCAGAGCGGACTCCAGCGAGTTCCGAGCCGCGGTGACGGCATCCGATGCCGACGAGCGAAGCGTCGACTGGAGCTTGCGGAGCGTCACATTCGCCGCGGTGATGCGAGCGTCGGCGTTGACCAGGGACTGCTGGGCCGCGATGTCGGCGGTCTCGTTTGCCTTCACCTGCAGGGCATATGCCTGCTCCGCGCTGCGCAGCGCGTTGACGGCGCTCACGCAGGCACTCGAGTCAGAGCCATAGGTGTCGCATTGGCTCGTCTGCGTCGATCGCGCGTTGTCCACGTTCACCTGAGCCTGGCTGAGCTTGACCTGGTTCGTCTCGGCGGTCTTGGTCGCACTCTGCACTGCTTGGTCATAGGCGGTCTGTGCCGAGACGACGTCCGCCTCGGCAGCGCGCAACTGCGACCACACCGCATCGTCGGGGCAGGCGCCCTCGGGGGTCAGGCAGCCCTCCGACCAGGATGACTGAGCATCGGCGAGGGATTGACGCGCCACCGAGACGCTCTGCGCGTAGGTCTTGCGGTTGATTCGCTGATTGCGTTCCGCCTCAGCGACGTTCTGTTGCGCGGCAGACAGCGACAGCCCTGACTGATCCGCACTCGTCACGGCCTGGGCGTAGGAGCTCTTGGCGCTCGCGAGGGCTTGCCGCTGGGCAGTGTCGTCAAGGGCGGCGAGCTCGTCCTCCGCCTGAATGTCGTCGCCCTCGTTCACCGCGACGGTTGCCACCGTCCCTGATGTCTCGAAGGCGACTTCCACGACTCCGGATGTCTCAACGGTCCCGGTCGCCGTGACGGTCTCGCTCACGGTGCCGCTCTGGGCGGGAACGGTGCGACCGGTCAGCTCAGGAGAATCGGGGGCGAGAAGGGCGAGACCGACGCCGACCACAGCCAGGAGGAGGACGGCAAGGCCGACGTTGATCCACAGGACACGACGTCTCATGAGGCCAGCCTCTCGCACGGAGGGTGTCCACGCCTACTGGGAGACGTAAGGGTTCTGTCAGAACCGTCCTGGCTGCTCAGGCGGGTGGAAGCGCCAGACCAGTGTTCGCGTGGCAGCGATATCCGTTGGGGTTCTTGTAGAGGTACTGCTGGTGATAGTCCTCGGCGAGGAAGTAGGGGAAGTCCGACGCTGGCCGGATCTCGGTGGAGATGTCGGGGTACCCGCGCTCGGCGATGACCTTGGCGTAGGCATCTCGCGTTTGCAGGGCGAGTGCGGCCTGCGCGTCCGTCGTCGTGAAGATCGCGCTGCGGTACTGGGTGCCGACGTCGTTCCCCTGGCGGTACCCCTGCGTCGGATCGTGGTTCTCCCAGAACGCCTTGAGCACGTCGTAGGTGGACAGCACTGCGGGGTCGTAGGCGACCATCACGGTCTCCGTCTGCCCGGTGCGTCCGGAGCAGACTTCCTCGTAGGTGGGATTCGGAGTGAAGCCGCCCATGTAGCCGACACTCGTGGCCACCACTCCGGGCAGGCGCCAGTAGATCTCCTCGGCACCCCAGAAGCACCCCATGGCCAGGTAGATCGTCTCGGTGCCGTCAGGCCAGGGACCGATGAGGGATTTGCCCAGGACGGTGTGCGGTGCCGGATGGGGCAGCACGGGGGATTCCCGCCCAGTCAATGCCTGATCGGGGGCCACCATGGATGACTTTGCGCCGAAGATGCTCATGACGTGATGGTAGGTGCGCACCTGTCGTCGCGCTCGCCCTGCTCCACCTCACTCGAAAGCGGCTGTGCTGCTCGCGTTGGTGGGCGCTGGTTGAACTCTCTCTCCGTGGGTCGGGGCCCTGGCTTGGGTCGCAGAAGTGGCGAACCCGAGGGGAGGGAGGCAACGGGATGAAGAAGAACCAAAGGGCCCGGAAATCCGGGCCCGCGGCTCTCTCACCAACAGGGAGAACATAGCAAGGGCAGTGCGTTTCGCGTCGTCGATTGTGGCGAGTATCCGGGCTCGCGGGGGATTGAAGCGGCTACGTCGGGGAATCGGAGGCGTCGACCTGGGGCTGGGATCGACGCAGGGTCTCTGGCATGCGAATGACGAAGCCGATGGCGATGATGCACAGGATCGCACCGACCCCGAATGCCCAGTCGAAGTCGGCTGCGTCGATGATCAGCCCGGCCATCA
>JAIOXK010000116.1 GCA_021741645.1 Candidatus Nanopelagicales bacterium | reverse complement strand
GAGACCCTACTGTGCGCGCTGTCCGCGCGTGTCCCGTGCGCGCTGCATTCCGTCGGAGATGAACGCTCTCGCATGGGTTGCCAAGTCCATGCTGTCCGACCACAGGTTGCGCCACACCGCGAGCGTGTTCGACAGCTGCGGATCGACGACGGCAGAGGAGAAGGACTCGAACGTCATCGGTCCGGTGTAGTCGACATCCGCGAGAGCCTCGAAGACCTCATCGAAGTCGATGGTGCCCTGTCCGAGATAGCCGCGATTGGACTCGCCGATGTGCACGTAGCCAAGGCGATCACCACAGAGCAGCAGCGGCTTGCGGAAGCCGTTCTCCTCGATGTTCATGTGGTAGACGTCGGCATGCACGACGACATTGGCCTCATCGACGACGTCCATGTAGTCCAGGGTCTGCTGCACGGTGTTGAGCAGGTTGCTCTCGTACCGATTGACGAACTCCAACCCCACCACGATGTCGTCCCGCGCCGCCTCCTGTGCGAGCTCCTTGATCACCGACGCACTGTTGGCGCGCGCGCGGTCGGTGACCGGAGCCGGGTACTTGGCCAACGCGCCAAACAGGACGCCGCCGAGATAGGAGGACCCCACACCACGGGCGACCTCGAGGGCCGACATCAGTGTCGCTCGACCCCGCTCGACGCAGGCCGGGTCCTCCGAGTTGATGTCCGTCTCGAAGGTCAGGCCGAGGGAGAAGCCCGCCTTCAGGCCATGCGCGTCCAGTCGCTGCTTGGTGTCGGCAATGTCGATCCGCGACGGGTCCAGCGCGGGGATCTCAATGAGGTCGAACCCTGCCTTGGCAGTGGAGGAGATCGCGAGCTCAGCGTCCTCAGGCGCCCAGCCGCCAGTCCAGACCAGCGCGTGCACGCCCAGAGGATTGCCCATGATGATCCTGCTCCTTCGGTAGAGGTCTTCGCTTGCTGACTGCAGGTGAAACAACTATCGGGCGGCGCCGCTCGATGCACCCGTGATGAGCGCGACGAGTTCGTCGCCATTGGTGTCTGCAGCCCGAAGTCCCGTGATGACACTTCCCTGCCGCATGACCCAGATCTGCTCGGACAGCCGCAGAACCTGATCGAAGTTGTGGCTGATGACGATGACCGCCAGGCCCTTGTCCTTCAGGCGATGAATGAGCTCCTCGACCTTGGCGGTCTCCCGAACGCCGAGCGCTGCAGTCGGCTCGTCCATGATGACGACACGACTCGACCACCCGGCGGCCCGCGAGATCGCGACCGCCTGTCGCTGTCCGCCGGAGAGTCCGCGGACACGAGCCTTGACACTCGGAATGTGAACGTCGAGCTCAGAGAGCATGCGCAGGGCCTCGTTGCGCATCATCCGCTTGTTCAGGAAGCGGAAGGGCGGCACACCGAGCATCACCTCACGGTTCAAGAACAGGTTCTGCCAGATGGTGAGGTCCTCGATCAGCCCGAGGGTCTGGTAGACCGTCTCGATCCCCGCCTCGCGCGCTGCTTCCGGCGTGTGGAAGGAGACTTCCTCGCCGAACAGCGAGACTGTTCCGGAGTCCGCCTTGTCGACACCGGCGATGATCTTGATCAGCGTCGACTTGCCGGCGCCATTGTCACCGATGATCGACGTGACCTCACCGGCGCGCGCCGTGATCGACACCCCGCGCAAGGCCTGGACTGAGCCGAAGCTCTTGACGATGTCGGTGGCCTCGATGGCGAATTCACTGGTCTGCTGATTCGTCATTTCGCCGTCCTCACCAAGATCGCCGACACCATGACGATGATGCCGATGGCGATGTACTGGTAGTACTGGGGCACGCCCGCGACGATCAGTCCGTTGATGATCATTGTCAGCAGGATCGCGCCGACGAATGGGCCCACGACATTGCCGCGGCCACCGAACAGGGACACACCGCCCAGCACGACTGCCGCGACCGAGTTCAGCAGCAGTGACGTATTCATGGACGGCTCAGCCGCACCGATCCGCGAGATGAGGACCACCGAGGCGATGCCCGCTGTGGCACCGGAGATCGCATAGACCGAGATCTTCATCGCCTTGGTCTTGACGCCCATGGCACGCGCTGTCTCGGAGTTGCCGCCAGTGGCCAGGACGTGGGTGCCGAAGCGAGTCTGGGTGAGCACGATCTGCGCGATGATCATGAGGACCACCGCGAGGATCATGATGTAGGGAACGACTCCTACCTTGCCCAGCGCGAAGCTGGCGAGTGGCTGGGAGATGACCTGGACCGGCGTCGCGTTCGAGATGACGAGTGCCACGCCTTGGGCCAGGCTCAGCATGCCCAGCGTCACGATGAAGTCGTTGATCTTGAACTGCGCGATCACGATGCCGTTGACGCTTCCGGCCACGATGCCCACCACCACCGCGACGAGAACGCAGACGAAGAGGGACTGCCCCGCCGCGAACATCGTGCCGAAACTGACAGCCGACAGCGTGAGGACCGCCGCATTGGAGAGGTCAATGCCTGCTGTCATGACGACGAAGGCCTGACCGATCACGAGGATGGCCGGCACCGCAGAGGCGGTCAGGATCGTCGAGATGTTGTACGGCGTCAGGAAGGTGTCGGGCGAGAGGATGAAGAAGACGATCAGGGCCACGACCAACGCGAGGACGACTGTCCAGTTGGCCCAGAAATACGGACTCTTGAGTCCGTAACCCGCTCGTTTCCAGATGGAAGGGGCCTCGGGGGCCGCCATAACGGCGACCCCCGAGCCTTCCAGATCCGGCGTCTGCACTGCAGTACCTCCGAGATCCGTCACCCTGAAGGGTGAGTTGATGAACTGAGACTACTTCTGAATCTGCGCGCTGAAGGGACTATCGAACTCGCCCGGTGGCTTCGGGAAGTTCGAGATCGCCTCAGCGACGTTGTCCGCGGTCACCACGACTGCAGGGGACTCGACGAACTCGGTGACGGTGCCACCCTGTGCGGCGACGATGCAGGCCTCGACGCCGAGCTTGCCCATGACCCAGGGGTACTGGGACACGGAACCGGTGACCTTGCCACCCTCAATGTCCACGAGGATCGGCTCGATGCCGTCCACGCCCATGACCTTGATGTCCTTGCCGGACTCGGCGACAGCCTGGGCGATGCCCTGAGCCATCGTGTCGTTGGCGGCGAAGATGCCAGCGATGTCCGGGTTGGCGGCGATCATGGCCTTGGCCGCGTCAAGCGCCTTGGCCGTCTCCCAGTCAGCGTTGACCGGGCCCACGAACGTGAGGCCAGCCGCGCCTTCCTGGAAACCGTCGATCCGGGCGTTGCTGGTCACGTTGCCGGCAAGGCCAGCGATGAGACCGATGGTCGCGCCGTCGCCGACGAGACCCTTCATGACCTCGCCGCCCTTGACGCCAGCCTGGTAGTTGTCCGTGCCGACGAACGCCGTGATGGCGCCGCCTGCGGCGGCGAGACCCTCAGCATCGACGGGGGAGTCGATGTTCACAATGGGGGTTCCGGCCTGCGAGAGCTGACCCAGACCCTGGTTGAGGTTGTTCGAGCTGATCGGGATGACCACGAAGCAGTCGTAGTCCTGGCCCGCGAGGGTGTTGAGCTTGTCCGCCTGGCCGACCTCATCGTTGGTCGTCGGGGCGTACTCGACGGTGAGCTCGACGCCGTACTCGTCGGCTGCATCACGCATGCCCTGGGCGATGGTGCCGAAGAACGGGTTCGCCTCGTCCTTGATGACTGCGGCGACGCGGATGTCCGACAGGCCACCCGCGGCCTCGTCAGCGGTGGCGTCCTCTGCGGGTGCCTCTTCAGTAGCGGCTTCCGCTGCTGTGTCGTCCGCTGCGGGCTCTTCCGACCCCGACGAGCAGGCACCCAGCACCAGAACGCTCGCAGCGACAGCGGCGATGACGCCGGCTGTTCGTGTACGACGAGCCATTGATCCTCCTTGTGTAACGACTTATGTCGAGAATTAACATAAGTTACGGTAGACTTAACAATAACCCCCGAATCCACTAATGTCGGCGCTCAACAGATCACGGATTCGTCACGATTCGACATCCGGCTCGGTGGTGAACGCCTGAATACCCAGGGCCCGACGACCCAGAGGGAGGACCCGCATGCCTGCACCGCTCACTCAGCGGCAGGTGGACATCCTCGAGGTCCTGCGCCACAGCGCCACTCCCCTCAGTCGCAGCGAGATCGCTGCCGCCCTCAACGTCGCGCGAGCGACCCTGGCCGAGGGGCTGCAGGAACTGGAGGCCTCGGGCCTGATCGCGCCCTCGGGCCCCAGCGTCTCCACGGGTGGGCGGCCCGCCCACACATTCGACATCAACGCTGACGCCGCCCGCATCGGGATCATCGACGTCGGCGGCAGCCGGACGCGCGTGGGTGTGAGTGATCTTCGCGGCGAGCTCCTGCAGACGGCACTTCTCGATGCACCGGTCGACGTGGGTCCCGAGAGGATCCTCGGATGGGCATGCGGGCAGCTGACCACCATGCTCACCACCCTCGGACCAGCCGACACAGCAGCCGATACAGGGACCAACACAGCAGCCGGCCACCAGCGCACCCTGATCGTCATCGGCCTTCCCGGACCCATCGACTTCACCACCGGCGAGGTCGTCAGCCCCCCGCTCATGAGCTCCTGGCAGGGCTTCGACGTGCGCGGCTACATCGCGCAGCAGATCGATGCGCCGCTCATCATCGACAACGACGTCAACCTCATCGCCCTGGCCGAGCAGCGCCTTTCGCACCCGACGTCGAAGGTGATGCTCGTCATCAAGCTCGGCACCGGTGTCGGTGGTGGGCTCGTCATCAACGGGCATGCACTGAGGGGGGCGCGAGGCTCGGCTGGCGACATCGGACACACCCAGGCCACACGAGCGCACGGCGCACCCTGCCGTTGCGGGCACACGGGCTGCGTCGAGGCGATCGCTGGCGGATGGGCACTCGTTCAGGATCTTGATACGCGCGGCGTGCAGGCTACGAACATCACCGATGTCGCGCGGCTCGTCCGCGACGGCGAGCCCAACGCCGTCGGCCTTGTGCGCGCAGCCGCAAAGGTCGTCGGGCAATCAGTTGCTCAGGCGGTGAGTCTGCTGAACCCCGACACCGTGGTGATCGCAGGTGAACTGCTCGCTGCCGGCGACTCCATCATCGCCAACATCCGAGAGGGCGTCTACCAGTACTCGCTCCCGCTGGCCACGCGCGACCTCACGCTCGTCCCCACGACCCTCGGCCCTCTCGTCGGCCTCAAGGGCGGCGCCCAATTGGGCATCGACTACCTGTTCGGCACCATCGACATTCCCCAACTGGCCCACGAGCACGAGTAGCAATCGGGGACCGGTGTGCCCACCGGTCATCGCATCTGACCCCAAGACGGAATACTGGAGCGCATGAGCAATCGCGTCGTCGTCGTCGGCAGCCTCAACCAGGACCTGGTCGTCAATCTCGATCGGATGCCCAATTCCGGTGAGACCGTGTTCGGCAACTCCCTTGAGCGGCATGCCGGCGGCAAGGGACTGAACCAGGCCGTGGCTGCCGCTCACCTCGGCGCCCCCGTGACCATGGTCGGTTCGATCAGCTCCGACAGCGCCGGGGACTTCCTGCAGCGCGTGGTCGAGGACGAGTCCATCGACGCGACCGGCATCTCCCGCGTCGACGGCCTGGCCGGCACCGCCGTCATCGAGGTCGAGCGCAGCGGCGCCAACCGCATCATCGTCATTCCCGGCGCCAACGCCACGGTCAACGCCGATCAGGTCCGAGCGGCCCTCGAGGCCATCCCCGACATCGCCGTCGTCCTGACCCAGGGAGAGGTCCCGGCCGACGCCGTCACGGCAGCCATGGAGGTCGGACGCGCCCGAGGGGCACGCACGATCCTGAACCCCTCCCCCGTGCAGGACTACCCCGACGAGCTCTACGCCCTCGTCGACATCGCCATTCCCAACGAGCACGAGATCGAGCTGATCACGGGGATGAAGACCTCCACCAGCGTCGACGCGACCGCCGCGGCCCGCAAGCTCGCCGAGCGAGGCGTCGGAACCGTCATCGTCACGCGCGGTGCGCATGGATCGGTGTGGGCGACGCTGACGCGGAGCGGATCCGCCGGAGCGTTCACCGTGCGGCCGGTCGACACCGTGGCCGCCGGCGATGCCTTCTGCGGTGTCATCGCCGCCTCGCTGGCCGAGGGTCGCAGCCTGAGCGAGGCCCTGCGCTGGGGCAGCGCCGCGGGAGCACTGGCAGCAACGCGCGAAGGAGCCGTGCCCTCACTGCCCACGCGCGAGGAAGTCGAAGAGCTCGTCAACATCGACGACTGAGCTCAGGAGGTCGGCACGACCTCTTCTGCGATCCCGAGTTCGCGTGCGGCGGCCCGGAAGGCAGCGGCCGGATCACGCACATCCAGGTGGATGCTGCGCAGGCCTGCGCGAGTGCCACCATCCACATACGAGGGGTTGTCGTCGATGAAGACGATGTCGCCCGCCGGCATTCCCATCTCCGCGATCGCCACCTCGTAAGGGTGCGGATCAGGCTTTCGCGAGCCGAGCTCGGACGAGTCCACCAGGACGGGGAACCACGGGAACCACGGCTGCGCCTCCACCCATTCGCGGCCCTGGAAGTCCATGAGCTCGTTGGTGAGGATGCCGACCTTGATGTCGGCCGCGTGACACGCCTGAACAAGGGCCAGGCCCTCGGGTCGCACCCCGTCGACACCCGGCTGCTGGAAGATCGCCCGCATCAGCGTCGGATGCCCATCCAGCGGTGCGCCGCGCTCCTGCGCTCGCGCAGCGAACGTCAGCCAGTAGTCGCGCTCGGTGATCTCACCCTGCTCATA
>JAIOXK010000115.1 GCA_021741645.1 Candidatus Nanopelagicales bacterium | reverse complement strand
GACCATCCATGACGCTCGCAGTAGCGGGTGTACATCCGCAGCAGCATCTCGGCCCAGTCGGCAGCATCGACGCCACCCGCGCCGGACCGGATGGAGACGAAAGCCTCACGGGAGTCGTACTCACCGGACAGCAGCGTGCGCACCTCCATCTCGTCGATGGCGGCCTGGACGGACTCGAGCTCCTTCAGGGCGTCCGCTCGTGCATCCTCATCGCCCGCGTCGTCGGCGAGCTCGAAGAGCACCGGGAGGTCGTCCAGACGCCCACGCAGCGCCCCGAACTTGCGGAGCTCCCCCTGCACGAAGGACAACTTCGACGTGACCTTCTGCGCCTTCTCCTGATCGTCCCAGAGATCCGGAGCACTGGCCTCGGCCTCAAGGTCCTCCACCTGCGCACGCAGGGCGGGCAGGTCGAGGACAGTCTCGATGCTCGCCATCGTGTTCGTGAGGGCAGCGAGTCGTTCCGCGAGTTCGATGTCGGCCATGGTGGGTCAAGGGTACGGGGCCACGGGACAAGCCAGTCACCGCCCGTCATCCCCGATAGCTCAGCTGCGCCCGGGACTGGACCACGATCCGATCGTCGACGAAGCCGGAGAGGAAGGGGAGCCGGACCGGCGCGCTCACCTGAACCACGACGGATCGGCCGTCGGACGTCACTCCATCCAGCCGCAGCCCAGAGATCTCCGACGCGGGCACCTGCGCCACGAATCCGGTCACCCGAGCGGTGACCGCCCGCGGGTCCAGAGCGGTCTGGGCGGATGCCCCCTCCCGGTAGTAGGCATCGAGGTCGATGCCCTGCGCTCCTGCCAGAGCGGCGGCATCAGCCACCGCCACGACCGCACGCCGCTGCAGGAACGCAGAGGACGCGTCGATGCCCACCATGAGCGTCAGCAGAACGATCCCGACCCAGGCGATGCCCAGCAGCAGGACACTGCCCCGCTCGTCCGACAGACGCACCATGGTCGGGACTGACCGTCCGCTCACGCCTGATCGCCCCGGTAGGAGTCGACCGGCATCCGGTGCTCCGCGGTGATCGGAATCAGAGTGGGCACGGCACCGACCCATGCCTCGGGCAGCCACGGAAGTGGCGCCTCCCACTGCACTCGGACATCCACCGTGCTACCCGGGGACAGGCACGGCAGCGAACTGCAGGTGATGGTCAGGGCCTTCGGGGGCAGATCGATCCCATGATCGTCGAAGGCCAGTTGGGCGGCGGTGGTCGCACGCGCGAACCCCTCCGCCGGTGATCGTGCGGTGACGAAGGCGCGGGCCGCCTCCCTGACTGACTGGGTGCTGGCATAGACCCCTGACTGCACGCTCGCAGCCGCCAAGCCCAGGTACATGGCAGGCACCAGCAGGCCCACACCCATGACGATGAACTCCACCGCGGCCGAGCCACGATCGGCGACGCTCACCGAGAGGTCGAGCACGTCACGTCCACCTCTCCTGAAGGGCCCGACCTTCGACCGTCAGCGCTGCGGGTCCGAGAAGTCCGATCAGGGGAAGAACCGCCTCGATGCGCACCACCATGACGTCGACGGGGCCGACCGAGGCCGGGGCAGCGGTCACGCGCCGAACGACGGAGCCGGCAACCGACTCAGCGAGCAGGGTCTCGGCACGGTGGGTGCCCGCGAGCGGATCGGCACCGGCCAGCGAGGCCGCGCGTGCACCCTCCGCTGCCGCTGACGTCAACGTCGCACGCACATGCAGAGCGAGCATCACCTGGCACACGCCCAGACCAAGGAGAAGGAGCAGCGGCGCCACGATGACGAAGTCGACCGTGGCGCTGCCTTCGTCACCTCGCACCCTCACGGTGCCGTGACCGAACCGATCGCCCGGCCCAGGACGGCAGTGAGCTGCTCATCGGCGAGCACCCACAGTGCCGTGACCAGCCCTGCCGTCATCACCGTGATCAGCACCCACCCCGGCACGTCGCCGCGATCGTCGGAGCCGAGGAAGCGCCTCAGGATGCGCGTCAGTCTCATGGGAATTCCTTTCGTTGAAACGGATGTGGAGGACAAGTCCGATCAGTCACGGAACCACCAGCTGCATGGACGCAAGCCCGGGGAACAGCGCGATGAGCACGACCGCCGGCAGCACCAGGAAGACAATCGGCATCACCATCGCGACGTCCTTGCGCCCCGCCGCCTCCATGAGCCGCCGACGCTCATCGGCGCGAGCATCGTGTGCCTGAGCACGGAGCACATCGGCCAATGGGGATCCTCGCTCGAGTGAGATGAGCACGGCGTCCATCAATCGGCGAAGCGCCGGCGAGCTGCCACCGAGCTCCCGTAGGACCGACTCCATCGCCTCGCCTGACGTGATGCGCGAAATGGCCCCGCTCACGTCCTCGGCAAGGGGTCCGTCGACAACAGCTGCTGCACGGTCCAGCGCAATGAGCGGGCCCGCACCGGCCGACACCGCGAGTGCAAGGAGATCTGCCAGCACGGGCACGCGTTCGTCGACCTGCTTCACGCGGCGCCGCTCCGCAGAGCGCCGTCGCAGATCGACCAACCCGAGGCCGGCGACCGCCCCCACCGCGCCAAGACCCACGACCGCCGCAGGACTGGGGTCGCCGACCGTCATCACCCCAGCCGCCGCTGCTCCCACGAGTGCACCGAGAACCGCCCAGGTGAGTCTCTCCTCGCGCGAGGACGGCCGGACACCTCTGCCGCCTGCACGCCTGGCTTCTGCAGTACTCGCGTCACTGTGGCGCCGCGACGCGAACGCGAAGGAGCGAAGCGACCGATGGGCAGAGACGACATCGGTGTGTCCTGGAATGCCGACATAGGGCCCGATTCGATCGCTGACCGACAGCGGTCTGCGCGCACGCATCCAGGAGACGAGCAGCGCGCACGCCACCCCGAACGCCAGACCGGCCACCGCTCCCGGCATCGAGAGGATCATGTCGCGAGCCGATGCAACTGCGGCAGTCGCGCAATGCGCAGCATGAGCAGGTAGGCAGCGGCAGACAGCACTGCAGCCATGACGATGATCACGACACCGGACGCGGAGGCGTAGGCCTGAGCCGCTTCACCACGGGTGCTCAGGAGCACAAGAGTCACCCACGGCGCAGCGACGGCGAGACGAGCAGCGGAAACCGTCCAGCTCTGACGACCGTGGATCTCGGAGCGAATCCGCGCGTCCTCGCGCAGCATCGCCGACAGCGTCCGCAGGGTCTCTCCCACCGACGTGCCACCGAACTCACGGGACAGTCGCAGGGCCACGACGACGCGATCAGCCACCGGGTCGCTGGCAGTGGTCGACAATCGGTCCAGCGCGGCGGTGAAGGATCCGGTTGCCCGGTATTCGAGTGCAACGACCGAGAACAGCGGACGCAGCGCCTCCGGTCCGGCCGTGGCCAGCCCGCTCATCGCCTCGGGCAGGGACATGCCCGCTCTCACACCCGAGACCAGCGCGTCGACGGCATCCGGCCACGCGCCACGAGCCAGCTCCGCGCGCCTGCTCGCCCGTCGACGGATGACGAGAGTCGGCGTGCATGCACCAGCGCAGAATCCGAGCAGCCCAACGACGGGCAGGCCGGTCATGGCTGCGGAGAACAGACCCGTCAGCACAGCGGCAGCCGCGGACAGCGCAATGAGCGAGCCGGACGTGAGCCACTCGATCCCGGCCGCCCGGATCATGAGCACGGTCCGCGACTCTCTGGATGCCACGGGTCGACGATCGACAACGCTGCGCCACAGCAGCACAAGGGCCACTCCTGCGAGCACCCCGATCGCTGCCCCAACAGGCGTGCTCATGGATGCGCCCGACCGAGGATGCCTCGCACGTCCAGGCCTGTGCGATCAAATCGATCGAGGTGGGGCGGCATTCCCTGCCCCCGTGCGAGGCCCTCCCGGGTGGAGGTGAAGATCGTGGACATCTCGACGATGCCACCCTCCACCCGACCAGAGACTCCCGCGATCTCTGAAACTCGGCGACCCGCCGCGTCCGACGTCAGGTGCACCACGACATCGACACAGCCGGCCACCGTCGGGAGGACGAATGAGGCATCGATATTGGCTCCGGCCAGGAGGGGCAGCGTGCAGAGCTTCGTGATCGCCTCGCGAGCACTGTTGGCGTGGAGCGTTGCCATCGCGGGCATGCCGCTGTTCATGGCGATGAGCAGGTCCATGGCCTCGGCCTGACGCACCTCACCCACGACAAGTCGAGTGGGGCGCATGCGCAGGGCCTCGGTGATCAACCGACGCAGGGGAACCTCGCCCGTGCCCTCCAGGCTCGCCGACCTCGTCTGGAGGGCAACGTGGTCGGGATGGTCAAGGTGGAGCTCGAAGACCTCCTCGCACGTGATGATGCGTTCCACTGCCGGCACCGATCCCAGGAGTGCCGTGAGGAATGTGGTCTTGCCGGACTGGGTGCCACCAGCCACCACGACGTTGAGCCCGGCGCGAACGCAGGCGTCGAGGAAGTCAGCCGCCTGATGCGTCAGCACCCCCACGTCTGCGAGCGCCTGGACGGTTCGGGCCCGCACGACGAAGCGACGGATGTTGATCGCCCAGTGCTCGCGCGTGATGTCAGGGATGACGACGTGCAATCGGCTGCCGTCCGGGAGCATCGCGTCGACGAACGGCGTGCTCACGTCCAATCTGCGCCCGGAGACTCGGAGCATTCGCTCGACGAGGTCGCGGACCTGGACCGCGTCGAGAACGACCGTCGTCAGCTCGCTTTGTCCATGACGGGCAACGAAGACCCGGCCCGGTGCATTGATCCACAGTTCCTCGACCTCAGGATCGTCGAGCAGAGGCTGCAACGGCCCCAGCCCCGCAATCGCGTGGAACGCCGCCTGCGCGGCGCTGGAGATCTCGTCGTCCACGACGAGACTGGCCAGGAGGTCATCGACCACACCCCGCACAGCCCGAGGATCACGCAACGGATCAATCCCGCGAGCGCGCACTTCCTCGCGCACCCGATCCTCAACGATGCCAACGGATTCCATGTCAAGGACGTTACGTCCGACCGTGGATCAGGTGCCAGCAGCAATTCTCCGGCTGTGGATAACTTGCGCGGCGTCAGCCGATGAAGCGCTCCCATGCAGCAGCGACGAACTCCGGGTGCTCCATCTGTGCCACATGCCCGCTGTCCGGCAGCACGACCACATGCGCGTTCTTGAAGTACTTCGTGACACGGTGCGCACTGCGAGAGTCCACCAGCGGATCCTTGCGGCCGTAGATCACGAGAGTCGGACAGGTCACGCGCTCTGCAAGCTTCCAGGGCCGTTGCGGACCCACGTCGGCATAGGTGCGCAGCAGTCCACGCAGAGATCGCAGGAACGCATCTGTCGCGTAGGGGAAGCGATCATGCTCCGCGATCAGTTCGGCGGACTCCGCCAGACGCACCGGGGAGACGCGTGAGGGATCCGCGAAGGTGACGTCGATGGTCCCGCGAACACGGGTGTGCACATCGGTCTCCATGAACTTCGCGACCAGCCGCTCCCCGATCCCCGGCACGGCGATGACGGGCAGGTGCGCGCTCGACTTCGTCAGTGACAGCGACGGCAGGGCCGGCGAGATCAGAGTCAGGCTCCGCACGAGATCCGGCCGACGCGCCGCAAGCTGCAGGGCCACAGCCCCGCCCATTGAGTTGCCGAAGAGGTGCACCGGGCCACGGCTCTCCCCCAGCGTCTCGAGGTGGCGAAGGAGGTCCACGAGACTGCGGGCATGCCCTGACGGGCTCATGTCTCCGTCGCGAGGTGGCGGGGAGTACCCGAAGCCACCGAGGTCGACCGCCCATCCGTCCACCTGCGGCTGCAGGTCGTGCATGAGATCGGTCCAGTTCAGCGAGGAGCCGCCGAGTCCGTGCACGTAGAGGGCGGTCGGCAGATCAGGCGATTTGCCCGGCGCGTGCCGCACCGTGAGGGTCCGGTGGTCGAGGCGCAGTTCCTCTCGCGGCCAGGCCGGCAGGGGGTCGGACGAGGACGCAGACGGGTCGCTGAGCACGGGGGACGTCACGCCCCAAGGGTACGCCGAAATTGTTACTCGCGAGTAGGGTGGGGCTCATGACGACTCCGGCCACGGCTCCTCGCGCGCCGCGCCTTCCCCGCGAGGAACGCCGCCTGCAGGTCCTCGCCGCTGCGCTGGAGGTCTTCTCGGCTGTCGGCTACCACGCCGCGTCCATGGACGAGATCGCCGAACGGGCGGGCGTCTCCAAGCCCGTCCTCTATCAGCATTTCCCCGGCAAGCTCGAGCTCTATCTGGAGCTGCTGGACAACGGGGTCGAGGACTGGTTGGCCGCGGCACGTCAGGCACTCACCGGAACAACCGACAACGCCACGCGCGTGGAGGCGATGGTCCGCGCATACTTCCGGTTCGTCGAGGAGCCCGGTGGGGCCTTCCGACTGGTCTTCGAGAGCGATCTGGCGCACGAGCCCGCGGTGCGCGAGCGCGTTGACGCGGCCGATCTGACACTGACCACCCTGAGCGCGTCCGTCATCGCTGAGGACACCGGACTCAGCCACGATCAGGCGATGCTGCTGGCCTCCGGGATGCATGGGCTCGTGCAGGTGTCGGCACGCAACTGGATGCGCAGCGGTGAGGATCGACCACCGCGTGAGCAGGCCGCCGAACTGGTGGCGAGCCTGGCCTGGCGGGGCATCAGCAGTTTCCCGCTGTCGCACCCACCGCAGGCGGAATAGATTCGCGTCTGCGACGCTTGTCACCGGTGGTGACACGACGGCCATCGGACGCGCAGCACCATGGGACACGAGGCACCACGAGACACGAAGCATCAGGTGAGAGGAATAGCAGTGGAGATCAAGATCGGCGTTCAGGAAACCGCACGCGAGGTCGTCCTCGACAGCGAGCAGGCGCCCGAGGACGTCACGGCAGCCGTCGAGGCGGCCATCGCCAACGGCACGAACCTGACTCTCGTGGACGATCGCGGCCGCACGATCATCGTGCCGGGGTCGAAGATCGCGTACGTGGAGATTGGTGCTGCCTCGAAGGGTCGCGTCGGCTTCGGCGGCTGACCGCCCCCCGCTTGCCGAGTGGCGAGTTGTG
>JAIOXK010000114.1 GCA_021741645.1 Candidatus Nanopelagicales bacterium | reverse complement strand
CAGTCGCGATCCGCGTGGGAGCGGCACATGGAGACGGACCATGTCGTTCACGGCAACGAGGCGTTGCGAGATCTCCTTCGCGAGCCGACCGACCTGCGCTTCTTCACCCAGCGTCCGATGGCGTGACGCGACGGGAGTCTTGGACGTGTCGACCATTGACCTGAACGCCGATCTGGGTGAGGAGTGCGCGGACGACGAGGCTCTGCTGGAGGTGGTGACCTCGGCGAACGTGGCTGCGGGTGGCCACGCTGGCGGAGGCGCGGTGCTCGCCCGGACAGTGCATGCGGCCGCTGAGGCTGGTGTCGCCGTGGGGGCGCATCCCTCGTATGTCGATCGAAGTGGATTCGGCCGGACGTCCCACCTGTCGCGCATGGATCAGTCCACGTTGACGTCGGTACTGCACGAGCAGATTGGCGCCGTCCTGGTCGTGTGTGACTCCGAGGGAGTGGCACTCGCCCACGTCAAGGCGCATGGGGCGCTCTATCACGACGCGAACCGGCACCAGCACGCGGCGGAGGCACTTCTCGATGCCGTGGATCACGTTGCGCAGAGGGTGGGCCACCCGGTGCCTGTGGTGGGACCGCCGACCGGCATGGTGAAGCGCCTGAGCACTCAGCGAGGGCTGCCCTACGTGGCGGAGGCCTTCGCCGATCGCGCCTATCGCCCTGATGGGACGTTGGTTCCGCGCGGTGAGCGAGGTGCCCTGATCGCCGATCCGCAAGAGGCCGCACTGCAGGTCATCTCCGTGGCCCGGCACGGTCTCGTGACGACCACCGACGGGCAGCGGGTGGAGATGCGGGCTGAGACCATCTGCTTGCACGGCGATACGCCTGGATCGGTGGATCTGGCCCGGCGAGTCCGCGCGTCTTTGGAGGCAGACGGGATCGACGTCGCGAGCATCCGATGGACCTGACGGCCCGCTGGTTCGGGGACCGCGCGGTGCTGGTGGATGTCCAGGAGCCGGCGCAGCGTGAGCAGGTCGCCGCTCTCCTTGCGGGAGAGTTCCCTGATCTTCAGGTCCGCCGCGGCATGGTGTCCGTGCTCGTCGAAGTCGACTCACCGGAGGCACACCTTCTGGACCGGGTGAACAGCGCGCTCGCGGAGGTCGCCGTCTCGTCGTTGCTGCGCCCAGGATCGGCGACGGCGCATGTGGTCCGAGCCACCTATGACGGCGAGGACCTCGAGGACGTCGCGCAACTCTTGGAGGCGACGACGAGTGCCGTCGTGCAGGCTCACCTAGCGCAGACGTGGCGTGTCGCGATGATCGGCTTCGCGCCGGGATTCGCCTACCTGGAGCCGGTTGGTCCCGTGACGATGGACTGGGCCCGTGTCCCTCGGCGGGACACCCCTCGATCGCGGGTGCCTGCGGGCAGTCTCGCTCTCGCTGCTGGCATGAGCGCGGTGTACCCGGCATCGATGCCAGGCGGGTGGCATCTGGTGGGTACGACCAGGGAGGTCATGTTCGATCCGGAGCGCGGTGATCGCCCGGCCCTCCTGGCGCCTGGGGATGACGTGCGCTTCGAGGTCGGCGATGAGTGACGTGGTCGAAGGTGTCATTGCCGTCATCGAGAGTGTGGGCCTGGCGACCGTGCAGGACGCTGGTCGTCGAGGGATGGGGCATCTGGGCGTTCCACGCGCCGGAGCGTGGCACGGTCGCCGCTATCGCGCTGCTGTCCGAGTGATCGACGGCGATCCCCAGCGCACTCCTGCGGTGGAGCTGCTGCAGGGACACCTCCGCATGAGGATCACCCGCGACGTCCTCGTGGCAGTCGTGGGTCCTGCGGAAGTGCGAATCGACCGCCAGCGGGCGGCTGCCGACACCGCCACGTGCGTCCGAGGGGGATCCGTACTCGAGATCTCCCATCGCGGCCCCGGGCCGGTCTACGCAGTGATCACAGGGTGGGTCGAGCCTGCTGTGCTGGGCTCGGCGTCGACCGACACGTTCTCCGGTATCGGCGGCCGACTACTGGCCAGTGGTGACACGCTCGAAGGCCCGCCTGGCGCTGCGCCCGCTCTCAGCGTCGGGTCCTTTCATCGCGACTCGGCTCGGGCCCTTGGTGGTCTGAGAGTGCTGGCGCTGGGACATGCAGGCTGGACGACGACTCCATGGCGAGTGACGTCCACCTCTCGATCCGGTATTCGACTGCGCGGAGGCCAAGTGCCGTCGTCAGGCACCTGGCCGAGCGGCCCGATGGTGGAGGGCGCCGTTCAATGCACTCCCGCCGGTGAGTTGATCATTCTGGGACCTGACGGGGGCGTCACCGGCGGCTACCCCGTCGTGGGTGTCATCGCCACGGCGGACGTCGATCGAGTGAGCGAGGTCCAGATCGATACCGACGTCCACTTCATCCCCGTCGATATCCCCGCGGCGATGGCTGCCCACCGGGAAGGGACTGAAGCCGAGCAGCGCTCCATCGTGCGAAGGGAATCCCTCTCTCAGGAGGGATCGTCGCTGGACTCCTGATCGCTCTCGCCTGATTCCAGCTGGGGGATGGCATTCTCCGTGGAGGATTCGACAGCGGGGGTCGCGTCGGCCGCGGGCGAGCTGGCGGGCTCTACCTCTGCTGCACCGGAATCCGATGTCCCGGAATCCGATGTCCCGGAATCCGATGCTCCCGCCCTCCGGCGCATGGCCAGCAGCACCACTGCGACGATGAGCAGAACGACGATGCCGGCGGTGCCGGCGATGATCAAGATGACCGCGATCGGAGCCGAACTCTCACCGTCCTCGCTTCGAATGGTCACCTTGACGGAGTCGGTCATGCTGGCACTCACGCGAGCCTCGTTCTCCGACACCTGCTCGACGAAATCGCCCTCGACGGAGGTGATGGGGCCGGGGAATTCCACATCGACGTCGATGGATCCCATGCCGGCATCGCCCAGAAGTCCTGCGGCCTCGCCATTCTCCTCACCGCCCCCGTCATTGACCATGGTGAACACGATCGTTGCGTCCTCCTTGGAGATGCTCCACAGGCCATCGGCATCACTGAAGGGAGTGTTTGCGAACGTGCACGTGTAGGCGAACCCGGTCTCGGTCTCGGAGCTCACGCATTCCTGGAAGGCATCGAGCTCCTCGCCGTCCGTCAGGGCCCCTTGGTCGATCTGGCTCGAGAAGTCGTCAAGAGTGTTGATTCCCAGGAACGAGGCGGCCTCCTTCTGCAGCTCGAAGGCGAAGGTGCCCGAGGCCGTGGCGTCAGGAGCGATGGCGACGGTCGCGTCGACCTTGATACAGCCGGTCAGTGTCAGCACGGTGATGACGCCGACTCCGATCAGCGCGGAGAGTCTCCGAGGGCGGTCTCCGCGGGTGGGAGAGGCGGGTGACTGGCGCATGAGCAATCCCATCGTCGACTCTTCTGCTCGCTGATGACCGAGCGTCGATCCCCATGGTAGGGGCGAGTGAGCTCTAAGGTCAGGTCGTGTCGTCTGACCGCTACGGACCCGACGTTCTGGCCACCGAAGCGACATCATCCCCTCGAGTAACGGTGATGCCTGGCGAGATCGGCCTCGTCGTCGAGGATGCCGCCTCCGGCTGGTGTGGTGCGGTCACCGCTTGGCAGAAGGGTGCGGACGGGTGGGCGGTCCTCCTGGAGGACCGGCACGGGAAGGTCCGCCCCTTCGCTGCGGGACCACGGTTTCTGGTCGATGGCGCGCTGGTTGATCTCGTTCGACCGGCCTCATCGGACCCATCGCCCGGCGTTCGACGCACCGCATCCGGGTCCGTCGCCGCACCGCGGGAGCGGGCTCGGGTGGCCCGTGCCTCACGCATATGGGTCGAGGGCCGTCACGACGCGGAACTCGTCGAGCGGGTCTGGGGTGCCGACCTGCGGATTGAGGGAGTGGTGGTCGAGGGGCTGCAGGGCATCGATCACCTGGAGGAGCACCTGGACGGTTTCCACCCCGGGCCGCAACGACGGGTCGGGGTCCTCGTCGATCACCTGCTGCCTGGGACGAAGGAGGAGCGCATCGCACGGGAGGTGACTCGGCGGTGGCCAACGTCCGTCCTTGTCGTGGGACATCCCTATGTCGATATCTGGCAGGCGATCAAGCCGAGTACCGCTGGCATCGAGGCGTGGCCGTCCATCCCCCGGGGCACCGAGTGGAAGGCGGGCGTTTGCGATCGGCTCGGCTGGGGTGACCACTCCGGACGAGCCTGGGCCTCCCTGCTGGCACGGGTCTCGGACTACACCGACCTGGAGCCGGAACTCCTGGGCCGGGTGGAGGAGCTCATCGACTTCGTCACCGTCGACTGACGAGGACTCGGACACGCGAGTCGGTAGGTTGGGCGGGTGATCAGGGACCGGGCACGTGTGGTGATCGTCGGCAGTGGAATGGGCGGCGGCACCCTCGCGTGGGGTCTGGCGCAGCGAGGGATCGACACGCTCGTCGTAGAACGCGGATATCCGCTGCCTCGTGAACGGGAGAACTGGCTGCCCGAGGCTGTCTTCACTGAACGTCGTTACAAGCCTGACGAGATGTGGCGTGACGACGAGGGCGGGGAGTTCCACCCGGGAGTCCACTACGTGGTCGGTGGCAACACCAAGGTCTATGGGGCGTCGCTCCCGCGATTCCGCGAGCGTGACTTCCTGCGCACGGAGTATCCGACGGCAGTGTCTCCCGCCTGGCCCTTCTCCTACGCCGACCTGGAGCCCTACTACTCGCAGGCGGAGTCGCTGTACCGCGTGCACGGCACCACGGGGCAGGACCCGTCTGAGCCCTGGCGGAGCCAGCCCTATCCGTACCCAGCCCTGCCGCACGAGCCGTATGTCCAGGAGACGATCTCCCGACTGGCCGCCCAGGGACTCCATCCGGCGAGTACTGCCATGGGAGTGGACTTGCGTCCGGGCGGGAGCTGCCAGCGCTGCCAGACATGCGATGGGTTCCCGTGCCGGCTGGGGGCCAAGTCGGACGCCGAGACGTGCGCGCTCGGCCCCGCCTTGGCCAGCGGATCCGTGCGGCTGATGACCGGGGCGCGCATCACCCGACTCGAGACGGATGAGCACGGGCGGATCGTGCGCCTTCACGGTGACGTCGATGGCGAGCCGTTGGAGGTCGAAGGAGCTGCTTTCGTCCTCTCGGCTGGAGCCGCCAACTCGGCCGCACTCCTCCTGGCGAGCCGCACGGACGAGCATCCGGAGGGACTGGCGAACTCCAGTGGACTTCTGGGACGCAACTACATGGTCCACAACAACACGCACATCGCCACCGTCGACCCGCGACGGAGAAACGATGTGGTGTTCCAGAAGACCGTGTGCATGAACGACTTCTATGACGATCTGGGGGATGGCTACCCGGGTGGAGCCCTTCAGGCGATCGGCAAGGTGCAGGGATCGATGATGAAGACGCACGCGACTCGGGCGCCGCTCGCGATGCTCGATCGCATTGCCGACCGGAGTATGGAATGGGTCGTCATGACAGAGGACACCCCATCAGTGCACAACCGCGTGACCGTGGATCCGGATGGGTGCATTCGCATTCACTGGCGCCGTACGAACTATGACCGCCATGAGGCGTTCCTGTCGAAGGCCCGTGACATCCTCAAGAAGGCCGGCTACTCGGCGATCTTCGAGCAGCGATTCACGATCGACATGAACAGTCACATGTGCGGAACGGCTGTCGGTGGTGCGGACCCGGCGACCAGCGTGCTCGACCCGTGGTGCCGATCCCACGACATTCCCAACCTGCTCGTGGTCGATTCGGCGTTCTTCCCCTCCTCGGCGGCACAGAATCCAGCGCTGACCATCGCTGCGCTCGCACTGCGGGTGGCAGCGGAGACTGATTGGGATGAGGTGGCATGACCGCTCTACGAGTGGCGACCGCGAACGTGAACGGCATCCGAGCGGCCGAGCGCCGAGGCGGGTTGACATGGCTGGCAGATGCCAACTGCGATGTCATCTGCCTGCAGGAGGTGCGCGCAACACGCGCGCAGTTGGAGGAGGCCCTGTCCTCGTCGCCCTTGGCCTCCTGGCACATCGCACATGCGGAGGCACCCGACAAGGGGCGTGCCGGCGTGGCAGTCCTCACGAAAGACGAGCCCGTGGCGGTCCGTGATGAGGTTGGGCATGCGGGGATGGACGGGCTCGGACGGTGGATCGAAGCGGATCTGATCACCGACGTCGGCCCGCTGACGGTGGTGTCTGCATATGTGCACACGGGTGAGGCAGATACGCCGAAGCAGGTGGACAAGTACGCCTTCCTGGACGCCATGGACGCTCGACTCGGTCAGCTCAAGCGCTCGGCTGCTAGGCGCAAGGGGCACGCTCTCGTATGCGGCGACTTCAATGTGGCTCACCGCGAGGTGGACATCAAGAACTGGAAGGGAAACCTCGGCAAGGCCGGTTTCCTCGAGGATGAGCGCGCCTACCTCGATCGCTGGTTCGCTCAGAAGTGGGTCGATCTCGGCCGCCATCTCGGGGGAGAGGGTCCGGGCCCGTACACGTGGTGGTCGTGGCGTGGTCAGGCCTTCGACAACGACGCTGGGTGGCGGATCGACTATCAGTCGGCAACGCCGGGGCTGGCCGACAGGGCCACGGCGGCGCGAGTCGGACGGGCGCCGAGCTACGCCGAGCGCTGGAGCGACCATGCCGCGGTGGTGGTGGACTTCGCGTAAGGGTGTAATACCCCGGGGGGTATACTTCGAGGCAACGATCTCACCCCGAGGAGGACCTTCCATGGTCAGCACCATGTCTGTGACCGATCTCGCCGCCGCAGTCCAGCGGGGCGAGCGTGTCGTCGACGTCCGTGAGCGGCACGAGTTCATCTCGGGCCACATACCGGGCGCCGAGCACATCCCGATGGCCATCGTTCCCCTGCGCGTCAACGACTTCTCTCGAACCAAGCCGGTGTGGTTGGTCTGCGAAACGGGAAATCGCAGCTGGCAGGTGGCCGATTACCTGACGCGGCATGGATTTTCGGCGTTGACTGTGAACGGTGGAACATCCGCATGGCGTGCATCGGGCATGCCCGTTACTCAAGGAGTCTCCGTATGACCGCGACCAGCGCACCCCATGTGATCACGATCGAGACAGCTGGACTGGGCGACCGCGGGTACGTCGTGCATGACGGCGTGCACGCGATGGTCATCGATCCGCAGCGAGACACGGACCGGCTCAG
>JAIOXK010000113.1 GCA_021741645.1 Candidatus Nanopelagicales bacterium | reverse complement strand
GGCAGCAGCACCGCGATGCCGTCTCCCTGACCATGTGGGGCTTCATCTTCGCCAGCATCGCGTGGGCCGTCATCTCACCGTGGTGGACGTTCCCCTGGTCTGCGCTGTCGGTGACGGCAGAGCCGCTCACCGCAGTCACGCCCGGGCTTCCCGTCTGGGCGCTGATGACCTGGGGAGTGATCATGGGAACGATCGCCCCGTTCCTGCTCGTCCTCGGCTCCCTCCGGCGCATCGGTGCTCAGCGGGCTGGGATCGTCGGCACCACCGAACCCCTCTGGGCGGGCGTGGTGGCCTTTTTGATGCTCGGTGAGACGTTCGACGGGATCCAGGTTCTCGGCGGCCTGATCGTGCTCGCGGGCGTCATCGTCGCTGAGACGTCGCGCCGGTCGGGTGTTGCCGTCACGCCAGGGGAATTTCCCCAGATCCTCGACTGACGAGGGTGGAGGGCACGACCTGGGTCGTGATCTCGTCATTGGCTCCATCCATGCGGGCGAACAATCGCTGCGCGGCAATGCGTCCCATTTCCCGGGAATCCTGCGCCACTACGGTGACGCCCGGCTCGAGCACATCCGCCATGGCGAAGTCGTCGAACCCGACAAGGGCCACGACATGCTGCAGGCCAAGGTGATGCAGGGCTCGGCAGGCACCCATGGTCACGTAGTTCTGCGCCGCGAAGATCGCCGTCGGCCGGTCATCCAGGGCCAGCAGCTCCCGAGCGACCTGGGCACTCTCGTCCAAGGACCTGACGTCCATGCGAATCCATGACGGGTCCACCGGCAGCCCCGCAGCCGCCATGGCCTCCCGGTATCCGTCGAGACGATCGCGCGCTGTCATGAGCGTGGTCTCGTCGCACAGGATGCCGATCCTGCGATGCCCTGCCTCGATCAGGTGCGTGACGGCTCTTCGAGAGGCCTCGCGGTTGTCCGAGAGCACAGCATCCACTCGGACGCCCATCGGAAGTCGGTCCACGCACACCACAGGCCAGCCGCTGCGGATCTCGGTACTGAGATACGTCTGGTCGGAGGACGTCGGCACGAGCAGGAGACCGTCGACTCGTCGGGAGGCGAACGTCCGGACCACCCCAGCCTCGAGGTCGTCACGGCGGTCCAGGCTCGCCGCCATCACGGCGACCCCACGTTCGCGCGCGACCTCTTCGACACCGCGATGGATGTCCGCGAAGAAGGGGTTGGCCACATCGTCGACGAGGAGGCCGATCGTGGACGTTCGCTGGTCAGAGCGCCGGAGGTTGCTGGCGGTCAGATTCGGGCGATAGTCCAGCTGGTCGGCGGCACGGGTCACCCGGGCCACCAGCTCGGGTCGGACACCGGATTCGCCATTGACGACCCGCGAGACCGTCTTCAGGCTCACCTGGGCCAGGGCAGCGACGTCGCGCATGGTGGCTCGAGACCGGCCCTCATGCTTGTGGACGCCAGATAACGTTGTCATTACGAAATCGGAGTATTGCAGCCTTTGGCCTTGCGGCGGGAGTGGTTCAGGGCTAATCCTTGGACAACGTTGTCAGAGACCCCTTCCCGGGTGACCTGGCAACCCCGAGGGATCAGCGCATGCCGATCAGCCTCATCACCCGCGAGGGCCGTAACGCTTCGGTATCAACTGGGCGTCGTGCCTTCCTCTCGGACGGTGCGGGCAGATAGACATGGTCTGTGACCTCACTGTCACACCCAACCCACCCTTCGAAGGGAAACCACATGATCAACCGCTTGACGCGCGGTCGCTCGTTCACCGCTGTTGCGGTGGCCGGCGTTGCCGCCATCACGCTGGCTGCCTGTTCCTCGGGCTCCAGCGACGAGGCCGCTGAGCCCGCCGCTGACGAGGCCGCGGTAGTCGAGGAAGAGGCTCCGGCCGAAGACGGCGAAGCTGCCGCCTCGGGCGCTGCTGTCACCCTCATCACCAAGGACTCCACCAACCCGTTCTTCGTCGCCATGCAGGAGGGCGCGAAGGAGACCGCCGCTGCGGTCGGTGTCGATCTCGTCATCGGCTCCGGCAAGGAAGAGGGCGACGACGCAGGCCAGATCGAGCTCATCGAGAACGCGATCGCTCAGGGCCAGGACGGCATCCTCATCACCCCGATGTCGGTCAACGTCAACGACGCCATCAAGAAGGCCCGCGACGCCGGCCTCTACGTGATCGCGCTCGACACCCCGACCGATCCGCCGGACGTCGTCGACATCACCTTCGCGACGGACAACTGCCTCGCAGGCCAGGCCATCGGTGAGTGGACCGCTGGCAAGCTCAACGGCGAGAAGGCTGTCATCGCCGAGCTCGTGATCTTCAACGATCGCGTCGTCTCGGTCGACTACTGCCGCGCCAACGGCTTCCTCGAGGGCATGGGCATCGAGGTTCCGACCCTTGAGGACATGACCTCACCCGCAGCCACCGGCAGCTACACCACCGGTGCGGGCGGCGACTACGAGATCGTCTGCCTCGAGGCCACGGGCGCCAATGAGGCCGGCGGCCGCACGGGCATGGAGACCTGCCTCTCCAAGAACCCCGACATCAACGTCGTCTACACGATCAACGAGCCCACTGCCTTCGGTGCTGCTGAGGCCCTCAAGGCTGCAGGCAAGACCATTGGCCAGGACGTGTTCATCGTCTCGGTCGACGGTGGACTCGCGGGCGTCGAGGCTGTCAAGGCCGGCGACATCCAGGCCACCTCGCAGCAGTACCCGCTGCGCATGGCCGCCCTCGGTGTCGAGGCCATCAACACCATCGCTGGTGGCGGTGCAGCCCCGGAGAACACCTCGGCCAACGGCCAGTTCTTCGACACCGGTGTGACCCTGTGCACGGATGACCCGATGGACACGGTCACCGCTGCTCCGCAGGAGTCGGCGCAGTACTGCATCGACAACGCCTGGGGTTAAACCTCACCCGATTAACGGGTAGTGAGCGGGGCGGCAATCTTCCGATTGCCGCCCCGCTTCACACCCGAAACGATAACGTCCCTTCCACCCGTCTACGCGTCTCTGGGAGGCACCAGCCTTGAGTACCGCAACCACCTCTAATCTCACCGAGGAGTTCCACGAGCGCAGGACGCCCCTTCAGCGCCTGCAGGGCGTCCTGCACAAGTACCCCTACCTCAGCCCGCTGATCGTCCTCGTCGTCGCCGTCGTCATCTTCTACCTCCTGAACGATCGATTCCTGCTGCCGCAGAACATCTCGTTCGTGACCCAGCAGACGGTCGTGGTCGGCACCCTGGCTATCGCCCAGACCCTGATCATTCTCACTGCGGGCATCGACCTGAGCATCGGCGCCGCGACGACCCTCGCGCAGATGGCGATGGCCAATCTCGCCGTGTACACAACGGCGTCGAACGTCCTCCCGATCGCGGGACAGAACCCGTACGTCGCCATCTTCATCGGCATCCTGGTCGGTGTGCTCACGGGCGTCATCAACGGCTTCCTGATCGTGCGACTATCCCTGCCCCCGTTCATCGTCACACTGGGCACGCTGTCCGTGTTCACTGCGTTGACGCTCATCCTGTTCAAGGCACGGACGATCCAGAAGCCGGAAATGCCCGAGGTCATGCAGTGGCTGGGCAACACCTTCCAGATCGGCGAGTTCCAGCTGCTCTACGGCGTCGTCATGATGCTGATCCTGTACGCGATCTTCGGATACATCCTGAAGAACACCGCGTGGGGCCTACACGTCTACGCCGTGGGCGACGACCCCAACGCCGCGGAGCTCTCGGGCATCTCGACCAAGCGCGTGATCTTCAGCGTCTACGTCGTTGCCGGCCTCATCGTCGGCATCGCTGCCTGGCTGACCATCGGTCGTGTCGGCTCGGCAAGCCCGAACCCGGATCCGCTGCTCAACCTCGACACCATCACTGCGGTCGTCATCGGCGGTACATCGCTCTTCGGCGGTCGCGGCACCATTCTCGGAACGCTGATCGGTGCTCTCATCATCACCGTGGTGCAGAACGGACTCTCCCTGGCCGGTCTCGATCAGGCCTACCGAGTCCTCGCCATCGGCATCCTCGTCATCATCGCCGTTGCCACCGACCAATGGATCAGGAAGGTCAAAGCATGAGTGCCACCACGACTGTCACCCCTGTTGTCCAAGGCGTCAATCTGGTCAAGACCTTCGGACGCGTTGTCGCTCTCGACGGCGCCGACCTCGAGCTCTATCCCGGCGAGGTTCTCGCCGTGGTCGGCGACAACGGTGCGGGCAAGTCCAGCCTCATCAAGTGCTTCTCAGGTGCGCATATCCCCGATTCAGGGGAGATGCTCATCAACGGCAAGAAGGTCGAGTTCAAGAGCACCAGCGAGGCGCGCCGCCATGGAGTCGAGACGGTCTTCCAGACTCTCGCGGTGGCACCCGCTCTCGATATCGCCAGCAACCTCTACCTTGGCCGCGAGGAGCGCAAGCCTGGGGTCATGGGGGCGGTCTTTCGGACTCTCGACAAGAAGAGGATGCGCGCCGACTCAGCGCAGCACCTGAAGGATCTCGGCATCAGCACCCTGCAGAACATCACGCAGGCGGTCGAGACGCTATCCGGTGGTCAGCGTCAGGCGGTGGCCGTTGCACGTGCAGTCGCATTCGGCAGTCAGGTCATCATCCTTGACGAGCCCACCGCGGCGCTCGGCGTCAATGAGTCAGCACGAGTCCTGAAGATGATTCAGGATCTGCGCGACCGTGGCCTGTCGGTGATTCTCATCTCCCACAACATGCCGCAGGTGTTCGAGGTTGCCGACCGCATCCACGTGGCGCGTCTGGGCAAGCGGGCCGGGGTGGTCACGCCCAAGTCGCATTCGATGAACGATGTCGTCGCCATCATGACCGGCGCTATGAAGGTCACAGCAGAGGAGCAGCAGCTCACCCCTGTGAACTGATCACACGTAGCAAGCACGAGTGGGCCGCCTCTCCGATGGGGAGGCGACCCACTCGTTTCGCGACTACTGGCTGATCGTGAGCGCGATCTCGCGCGACGAGCCGCTCGGCCCCGTCACGGTGATCGTGGCATCGCCCGCGGACAAGCACTGGCCGCCCGGGTTGAACAGGGCGTCGCCCTCCTCCTTGGCCTGCGTCACCGAAACCAGCGCCGAATCGCTGGAGTCAACGGTGGTGCCGATGAGCTGGTCCTCCGGAATCACGATGTCCAGGTAGTCACCAACCGCACAGGTGGCTGACGTCTGGTCGTCGGTGATGATCACGGGCGGGAGCATCTGGGTCGTATCCCCATCTGCCTCGGTCGACTCGCTGGAGGACGAGCAGCCAGCGAGGGCGGCGACACCGAGAAGTGCGGCGGCTCCCGCGGCTGCGATTGTGCGCGTGCGGTTCATGGGGACTCCTTCGTCCGATGTTCGAGTGTGAGGTGGGTCCTGCAGCCTCATGTAGGGGTCATACCCACATGGACGCAAGGCTAAACCTCCTCGGTTCCCCGATTTTCATCGAGTGTCGCAAGCATGTCGACGCGCTTCTGGTGGCGACCACCCTCGAAGGGGGTCTCCAGGAAGACTCGCAGTGACTCCACGGCGACATCGGGCTCGGTGAAGCGCTCGCCGAAGCAGGCCACGTTGGCATCGTTGTGCCGACGCGTCATCTCGGCGTCCTGCACGTCGCGAATCACGCCACCTCGCACGCCTGACACCTTGTTGGCCGCCATGCAGATGCCCTGGCCACTGCCGCAGACCACCACACCCATCTGCGCCTCACCCGACGCCACGGCCCGTCCGACCATCGCACCGAAGCGGGGGTAGTCGCACCGTTCCTCGCTGAAGGTGCCCTGGTCGCTGACCTCGTGCCCGTGGTCGATGAGCCAGGAGCGCAGGGTCTCCTTCAGGGCATATCCCGCGTGGTCCGATCCGATCGCGATCCTCATGCGTTCTCCTCCATTGCGGCCATGACCTCGTTGACCATCCTCTCCCGACGATCGTGCAGCATCGCTGCCACCCCGGCTCGTGGGTCGATCTGCACCGTGTGCGCTGGGGGGACGGGGTTGGTCGTCAGGCCTGCTCCGAGCAGTGCAGCGCCCACGACAGCCGCGTCCGGCGCCTCGGTGACCGTCAGCGCCACCCCCGAGGCGTCCGCCAGCAGCTGACGGAAGGCCGGGTCATGCGTGCCACCGCCCACCAGCGGCACAGGCTCAGCGAGCGGTGCCCCTGACTCCTGCACAGCCGAGACGCCCAGCGCCACCGCTTGGGCCACCCCCTCCAGGACGCTGCGCAGCATCGCCTGGCGATCAGTGGCGAGGGACAGCCCCACCCACGAGCCCCGAAGGCTGGACACCATGAAGGGCGTGCGCTCCCCAGACAGATAGGGAATGAAGATGGGGTCGGTGGCCTGAACGCCCTGAGCCAGTGAGGCAGCGGCCTCCTCCACCGTGGCGTCGAACCAGGCCAGCGCGGCCGTCAGGGTCAGGCCGGCGCTCTGCACCGCGCCGATCCGGTACCAGCCGGCTCGCGGGTCGCCCGCCACGGCGAACGTGTGCGTCCTCAGCGTCGGATCAAGCAGGGGGGTGTCGATGAGGCTGACGGTCTGGGAACCACTGCCCACCGCAACGAAGCCCTCGCCCGCAGCCAGGCCCAGCCCCGCGACCACACAGGCCGTGTCCGCACCACCGACCGAGGAGGCGATGTCGACGCCACCGACGGTCACTGCTCCGGCGGAGGACTGAGACGCCCGCAAGCCGGGCAGCACAGCCGGATTCACGCCGCACCACTCGACAGCCGCTGATGACCACTGGCCGTCAGCGACATCGAACAGCAGCGTGCCCGAGGCATCACTCGGCTCCGTGGCGATCTCGCCGCCCAGCGCGGCCCGCAGCCAGTCCTTGGGCTGCAGTGCGTGAGCTGCCCGAGCCATGACCTCCGGCTCGTTCTCCTGCAGCCAGGCCAGCGACGTGGCCGCGAATCCCGGGACCGCCGGGGAACCCAGCCGGCTCAGCTGGTCGCCGCCGAGATCGGCCTCCATTCGATGAGCCTGGCCCGCTGCGCGAGCATCAGCCCACAGGATCGCTGGTCGAAGGGGGGCGAGCTGCGAGTCCGCGAGCACGACGCCGTGCATCTGACCGGAGAATCCCACCGAGGCGGGTTGCTCACCACTCTCTCCGAGAACCCGATCCGTGACGTCGCGAGCAGCGACGAGCCACTCATCCGGGTCGCTCTCGGCCCAGCCGGGGTGCGGCGACGTGACGGCGTAGGAGCGACTTGCCTTGGCCAGCACGGTGCCGTCGTCGGCAACGACAGCCGCCTTGACCGACCCGGTGCCGAGGTCAATGCCGAGACGGGTCATGAAGAATCACGTGTCATAGAACGAATCTCCTCGACACGAGACCCTACTGTGCGCGCTGTCCGCGCGTGTCCCGTGCGCGCTGCATTCCGTCGGAGATGAACGCTCTCGCATGGGTTGCCAAGTCCATGCTGTCCGACCACAGGTTGCGCCACACCGCGAGCGTGTTCGACAGCTGC
>JAIOXK010000112.1 GCA_021741645.1 Candidatus Nanopelagicales bacterium | reverse complement strand
CGGCGCGACTGTCGGTTGAGCGCGCGGGGGATCGGGCTGCTGGCTCGGTAGCCGCATCGGATGCGTTCTTCCCGTTCGCCGACGGGTTGCAGGTGCTGCTCGATGCTGGAGTCCGTGCCGTCGTTCAGCCCGGAGGATCAGTGCGCGACGAGGAGGTCATCGCTGCGGCTGAGGCGGCGGGTGTGGCCATGTACCTCACGGGGACGCGCCATTTCTTCCACTGAAGGGCGCTACAGGGGCTCAGCCCCGTACGTGGCAGCCTTCGCTATTGGCATCCTGAGTTCCGTTCAAGCACGCATGAACGGTGGCTTGGCCGCCGAATGGTCCAACCCGCAGCAAGCTGCGCTCTTCAGTTTCGGCAGTGGTTTCCTCCTGTTGACCGTGATCGCGCTGAGCTCCCGCGCCATTCGCGGGGCACTGGCGCGGATCCTTGAGGCATTGCGCGCTGGTTCCCTGCGGTGGTGGGAAGGCATCGGTGGATTCCTGGGGGCGTTCTTTGTCCTCACCCAGAGTGCGGTGGTCCCAGTGGTAGGCGTAGCGGCCTTCACGGTGGGAATCGTTGCCGGTCAGACCTCCAACTCCCTCCTTGTCGACAGACTCGGCATCGGCCCCCGTGGGCGCATTCCGGTGACCAGACGACGAGCCATTGGTGCTGGTCTGGCCCTCGTTGCCGTTGCCTCTGCCGTTGGTGGGCGCCTCGAGGTCGCGGGCCCCTCGCTCCTTGCGCTCGTCGCCGCCTTCACTGCTGGTGTCCTGATCGCCTTCCAGCAGGCGATCAACGGGCGGGTGACTGTCGAATCTGGGCAGCCGATTGCGGCCGCCTGGCTGAACTTCGCCACAGGGACCTTGCTGCTCCTTGTGGTCTTCGGGGTCAGCGCACTTACGGGCTCGTCTGTCGGGACGGATTGGGGGAATCACCCGGTCTTGTATCTCGGGGGACTTGTTGGAGTCATCTTCATTGCTCTGGCAGCGTGGACGGTCACGAAGGTTGGCGTCCTCGTCACCGCCTTGCTGTCGATCGCTGGGCAATTGGTGTCAGCGGTGGTTCTGGACATTGCCCTGCCAACATCCGGAGCCATGGTGAATGCAGCGTTGGTTGCGGGAGTGCTCTTGGCATTCGCCGCAGTATTCGTCGGTGCGCGTGGCCGGAGCGCGCGGTGAGGGTGGAAGAATCCCGGCCATGACAGCGACGATCCTCGACGGCAAGGCCACCGCAGCGGCAGTGAAGGCGGAACTCGCTGAGCGGGTGGCGGTCCTCAAGACCCGTGGCATCACTCCTGGGCTGGGCACCGTCCTGGTCGGCGACGATCCGGGATCGCACGCCTATGTGGGCGGCAAGCACAAGGACTGCGCTGAGGTCGGGATCGAGTCGATTCGCGTCGATCTCCCGGCCGACACCACGCAGGTGGATCTGGAAGGCGAGATCCGCAGGCTGAATGCGGACCCTGCAGTGACCGGCTACATCGTGCAGCTTCCCTTGCCGAAGCACCTGAACGCCAACCGAGTGCTGGAGCTGATGGACCCGTCGAAGGACGCGGACGGTCTGCATCCCATGAATCTGGGTCGCCTCGTGCTGGGGGAGGCTGCACCGCTGCCGTGCACCCCTCGGGGCATCGTCGAGTTGCTGCGTCGCTACGACGTCACCATCGACGGGGCTGAGGTTGTCGTCGTGGGTCGCGGGGTCACCGTGGGGCGTCCTCTCGGGCTCCTGCTCACCCGACGTTCGGAGAACGCCACGGTCACGCTGTGTCACACGGGCACTCGCGACCTTGCCTCACATCTGGCCAATGCCGACATCGTGGTTGCTGCGGCGGGAGTTCCCCACCTGATCACCGCTGATGCGATCAAGCCCGGTGCTGCGGTTCTCGATGTGGGCATCACACGGACGGACGCCGGCCTTGTCGGCGACGTTGCCCCGGATGTGCGAGACGTCGCCGGGTTCGTCGCCCCCATGCCCGGGGGTGTGGGTCCAATGACGCGAGCCATGCTCATCGCGAACGTGGTCGAGGCGGCTGAGCGGTTCTGACGTGACGGACGTCCTGATTATCGGAGGCGGAATCGTCGGCCTCGCCATCGCCGATGAACTGCTGCGCGTCCATCCTGATCTTGACGTCGAGATCCATGACAAGGAGACGTCCCTGGCGCAGCATGCATCTGGGCGCAACAGCGGCGTCCTGCATGCGGGCTTCTACTACTACCCGGACTCGATGAAGGCGCGCCTGACGAGAGTGGGCAACTCGCTGCTGCGCGAGTTCTGCGCCGAGCGAGGGGTGGCAGTGCGTGACGTGGGCAAGGTGGTGGTGACCCGGTCGGCAGAGGAGCTGCCCCTGCTGCATGACCTCTATGAGCGCGGTGTGACCAACGGCGTCGAACTCGAGGTGATCGACGAACGACGACTGGCGGAACTCGAGCCACTGGCCAAGACTCACGAGCAGGCCTTGTGGTCACCCACCACGGGGTCAGCGGATCCCATGGCTGTCATCACGGCGCTTGCCGCACGGGTGCAGGAGCGGGGCGGCCGGGTCGTTCTGGGCTCATCCGTTCGCGCTGCGGGCCCGGGCTGGGTCACCACATCGGAGGGGTACCGGTCGGTGGGGCATGTCGTCAATGCCGCGGGGCTGCACGCCGACACGGTCGGCCGGTGGTTCGGGGTGGGCGAGGAGTATCGGATGCTCCCCTTCAAGGGGCTCTACTGGTACGGCAGCTGGCCTGCGGGCCGCCTGCAGCGACATGTGTATCCCGTCCCCGACCCGCGCAATCCCTTCCTCGGCGTGCATCTGACCGTGGCCGCTGACGGCCGGGCGAAGATCGGGCCGACGGCCATCCCGGCGCTGTCGCGTGAGGCGTATTCGGGAGTGTCTGGGCTGTCAGCCGGTGAGGCCTGGCAGGTGGCACGCACCCTGCCGCGGTTCCTGGCCAGTCCGCATCATGATGCCAAGTCCCTCATCGCGTCCGAGATGCCGAAGTACCTGCACAGCCACCTCGTGAAGGAGGCGGCGCAGCTGGTGCCGTCCGTGCGGCCGGAGGATTTCCGCACCAAGGGGCGCGCCGGTATTCGCGCCCAGCTCTTCGACACTCGCCGCAATCGTCTGGAGATGGACTTCGTCGTGCGCCCAGGCCCACGATCGACTCACGTGCTCAACGCGGTGTCGCCTGGTTGGACCACAGCCCTCGCCATGGCACGTGACGTCGTCGCCGATTGGCGCATGGAATGACGCGTCGACTCCCTCGGCTCGGTGAGATCCGCGAGGTGATTGGTCGCCCGGACCAGGAGCGGTCCCGACAGCAGCGTCGCCTCGACCGTTGTGCCAGCGTTCTGGACGTGCGAGATCTCGCACGTCGGCGCGTGCCACGGGCGGTGTTCGACTACACCGACGGAGCTGCGATGAGCGAGGCCTCGCTGCGGCGCGCCAGGAGCGCCTTCCGGCAGGTGGAGTTCACACCACGCGTGATGCGGGATGTGTCGAATGTCGAATTGACGACGGACATCCTGGGCGAGGTCAGCGCACTGCCGTTCGCCTTCGCCCCCACCGGCTTCACTCGGATGATGCACCACGCGGGTGAGAGTGCCGTGGCGGGCGTCGCGGGGCGATCTGGGATTCCCTATGCGCTCTCCACGCTCGGCACCACCAGCATTGAGGCACTCTCTGAGGCGGCCCCGAATACTCGCCGCTGGTTCCAGCTCTATGTCTCGCGTGATCGTCAGCAGGCTGAGGATCTGATGGCTCGCGCGGCCGCACGCGGTTACGACACCTTGGTGCTCACGGTCGACACGGCTGTGGGCGGCATCCGCTACCGCGAGGTGCGCAACGGACTGACGATCCCGCCGGCTCTGACGGCCGGTGCCCTGGCCGGCATAGCGATGCACCCGCGATGGTGGTTCAACGCCCTGACCACGGAGCCACTGCGGTTCGCGAGCCTCGAGTCGACGGATGGCACCGTCGGGGATCTGCTGACCCGCGTGCTGGATCCCGGCATCACCGGTGCGGACATCGCGTGGATTCGATCTCACTGGCAGGGACGCATCCTGATCAAGGGCATCCAGAGCGTCGAGGACGCCGTCATGGCAGCGGACCTCGGTGTGGATGCGATCGTCCTGTCCAATCACGGTGGTCGCCAAGTCGATCGAGGGACCGTGCCCCTGGAACTGCTGCCCATGGTGGTGTCGAAGGTCGGCGATCAGGTTCAGGTCGGAATTGACGGTGGCATCCTGTCCGGCACGGACATCGTGGCGTGCCTCGCGTTCGGAGCTGACTTCGTCCTCGTGGGGCGCGCCTATCTCTACGGGCTGATGGCCGGTGGCGCGGACGGCGTGCAGCGGATCGTCGACATTCTGACCAAGGAGGTGCGCACCACGATGCAGCTGATCGGCGCGCGATCGGTCAGTGAGGTCCGTCAGGCACAGGTGCGGCTGCGCGCGAACTGACGAGACTTTCAAGCGTGGTCTCGATCTCTTTGATCGCGTCAGCGGATTCGGGCTTCATCACCGTGCTGCGCATGATGCGGGCGCGAGGGACATCGCTGTCAACCATGTGTCCGCGCGTGCGGAAGCCGGACTCTTCGACGAGGTAGGTGGCTAGGTCGATGCGTTCGGCCGAGGGGAGACTGGCCGCGTCCGTGAAGAGGTCGCGGCTCGCCGCGTCGATCTCGGACATGCGCTGGTGCGTGGGGAAGTACGTGACGATGTCGAGGGCGGGCTCCTGAAAGAGCGTGAACTCCTGTGAAGCATCGAGTCGTCGCGCCCAGTCGAGCCCTCCGCGTCGGCATGCGCGCAGCACCTGACCCAGGCCGTCATCGGTGAGAGGGAGCACACGGGTCGTGAGCCACAGGGCTGCCGCGGCTGCTCCCGCGCGGCTGCACTCGAGGGAGATCTCCCCGAGATGGAGCTCGTCGGAGGAGAAGTAGGTGTAGGGGGAGTCGTGGAGATAGAAGCGGCCCACTGCGGGATCGGCGAAGAGGACCGCCCCGCAGCCATAGGGCTGAAGGCCATGCTTGTGGGGGTCCACGACGATGCTGTCCGCCCGAGTGATGGCGGCGAATGGGGCGCTGGCAACGCCATCAGCGGAATCATCTGCGATCAGCGTGAAGAAGCCGCCGTAGGCCGTGTCGACGTGCACTCGAACGCCGCGAGCCTGCGTTCGCTCGAGAATCTCCGGCAGCGGATCGAGTGCCCCGAGTCCGGTGGTGCCGAGCGTGGCGACCACCGTGCCGATGTCGTGGGCGTCGAGCACGCGATCGAGGTCGTTCAGGTCCATCCGCCCCGCGCTGTCCGTGGCGACCGACACACCGGGCACGCCGAGCACCTCGCACATGCGTGAGTGCGTGTAGTGGGCATCGGCGCTGTACGCAATCGACTTGCCGGGGTGGGTCTCGCGGGCAGCCCACAGCGCCTCAAGGTTGGCAATCGTGCCACTGGACGTCAGATGACCCATGTGGGTCGGCATGCCGAACATGGCCGCGAGATCGGCGACGACCTCCTTCTCCATCTGCGCGGTGGCCGGACCGCCGTCCAGCGCGTGATTGTTCGGATTGATCAGCATTGCCGTCACATAGCCGAGAACGGCTGCTGGATGCGGGGGCTTGAGCATCTGGCCCACGTAGCGCGGACTTCCGAACGGGTAGTTGTCCTGCAGGCGATCGCTCAACTCATGAAAAGCCTGGGCGAGGCGCTCGTCGTCAACGCGAAGGGACGGATGCTCCTCCTGCGGACCGAACTGCGACATCCAGGCATCGACGGCGTCCACGGCCAGTGGCAGCCACTGCCGCAGATCCGTCATGGGCGAGCCCCCTCGTTCAACAATGCGTACGATTCATCCATCATGCTTCCACGCCTGCGCCCCGTCCTCGAATCGATCCCCGCCTACCGTGCCGGACGACCAGCTCCGGTGCGTGAGGGAGTGACGCCATACAAGCTCTCGAGCAATGAGAACCACCACCAACCGTTGCCGTCCGTGTTGCGTGCGGCGGAGCAGGCATTGGCCGATCTTCATCGTTACCCGGACTTCGCTTCGACTGCTCTCGTCGATGCGCTCGCCGCGCACTTCGACATCCCATCCTCCGACATTGCCGTGGGTACGGGCAGCGTCGGGCTTCTCCAGCAGCTGGTCCAGATCACCAGCGGCCCGGGTGACGGGGTGCTCTACGCGTGGCGATCCTTCGAGGCCTATCCGATCGTCACTCAGATCGCTGGCGCGACTCCGCAACAGGTGCCCTTGGACTCGGATGCTCGACATGATCTGGATGCCATGCTGGCTGCTATCGATGACACCACGCGCATCGTGATGGTCTGCAACCCCAACAATCCGACGAGCACCGCAGTCGATCGGTCTCAGCTTGAGCAGTTCCTGCAGCAGGTGCCGTCGGACATCCTCGTCGTGATCGACGAGGCCTACCGCGAGTTCGTTGATGCGGAGCGCATTCCGGATGGTCTGGATTACTACCGGCAATACGAGAACGTGGCCGTCCTGCGGACCTTCTCGAAGGCGTACGGCCTCGCGGCGCTGAGGGTCGGCTTCTGCGTGGCGCGCGAGCCTGTGGCGGAGGCACTGCGCAAGGTGCAGGTGCCCTTCGGCGTCTCGACCGTCGCCCAGGCGGCGGCCATCGCTTCGCTGGATGCCGAGGACGAGCTGCTGCAGCGCGTGTCGGCGATCGTGCAGGAGCGCAACCGGGTTGCGTCCGCGCTGAGTGCGCTGGGGTTGATGCCCTGCGTATCGGAGGCCAACTTCCTGTGGCTGCCGCTGGTTGACCGGGCGATGTCGTTCTCGGATGCCTGTGCAGCGGAGGGCCTGAGCGTTCGTCCCTTCCCGGGCGAGGGTGTCAGAGTGACCATCGGGGAGATGGAGGGCAACGACCGCTTGCTGGAAGTCGCGGCGTCGTGGCAGCAGCAATCCGTCTGACATCGAGGGCTCCACAAGTCATGCCACTATGGAGTCATGGCAGCCATGTCGGGATCTGACGAGCACGACAATGTGGTGAGGCTGCCTCGGCATCGCTCCCATGGGATCCTGCGCCAATGGCCGATCACGCTCGTGCTGGCTGGGGTCGCCCTGGCGATGATCCTGATCGCCTTGGACTCCTTCCGACGTGGCTCTGTGGTCCTGTCGGCCAGCGTTCTGCTCGCGGCATTCCTCCGACTCCTGCTCCCTGAAGGAGACGCCGGCCTGCTGGCCGTCCGATCGAAGAAGATCGATGTCATCACCCTGGGCCTGTTGGGTCTTGGCGTCACTGTCTTCACCTTCTGGGTACCACCGCCGAGCTGACATGAGCGAGCCCCTGTGGACACCCGACCTGGATGAACTGCCCAACGCGCGGATGTCGAGATTTCGGCGCGCGGCGCAGATGCGAGTCGGCGATTCCTTCCCATCGACGGTTGAACTCCATCGTTGGTCCATCACCGAGCCCGATGCGTTCTGGTCTCTGGTGTGGGACGAGTTCACCGTAGCGGGCGAGAAGGGAGCCCGCAGCTACGTCCCCTCCACTCTGCCCGAGGCAGTCTTCTTTCCGGAAGCCCGCATCAATCTGGCAGAGAACCTGCTGGCGCCATGGCGGGATTCAGACGAGGTAGCAGTCGTCTGCGTGGGAGAGGGGGCTGATGATCTCGAGATTCGCTCGGAACTGACGGGCCGTGAACTGTCCCGTCGGGTGGGGTCCTTTGCGCAGGCGCTCCGCGACCATGGGATCAGGCCGGGAGACCGCGTTGGGCT